>DSAQ01000236.1 GCA_011046395.1 Pseudomonadota bacterium | reverse complement strand
TCCTGTGCCAACTCAAATGACAGAGCAGTAAAATTTGTAGTGCCCATAAATATGCCCATTATTAGCTTAACATATTGGTTTTCCTAAACTTTTAACTATGACTGTGGTAAACTTGGGTTAAGTATGAAGTGAAGACAGGTAAGCATCAACCGGATATCGCCAAAGCAAGATTCAAGTATGGGATGGTGCTAATTGGACTGGCCCTGCTTAGGGAAGAGACCGAGAGCAAAAAGAAAGCGGACACCTCGCACGATGAACACAATGATGACGAAGAGCCAAATGGGAACATTGAAGATATGGTAGGTCAATTTACAAAAGCAATTGCCCCGGTGCTGTTGCCAATCATTGACTCACTTGGCTCCCTCAATGTGGAAGACGAGAGCCCGATTCAAGAATCAGGAGAAGCGACATAACGGCCGTCATAGCGGTGCTAAGAAGGGCGATGCAAGAGAACAACCTCTTTGCTTGCGGCTGTTGCCCCCTTGTTATCCGCATAGAATTTCCGATTAGGAACAGTACGCCATATCCTGCCGTCGAGTGAATCCCTGTAACCTTTAACGAAAATCTCGACGAAACCTGCCTCCTTTAATGCGGAAAGGTATTCAGGAAGTTGCCATGAAGGAGAGGAAAACGCAACGAGTTGAGCAATAATTGTATGTGAACAAGAGACCTTGGCCAATGACCTGAAAATCAATCGAATCTGCTCGAAATAGGTTCTAAGATCCTGCTGCTTTCTATCTCCCAGCGTATAAAACGATGCACCATTGCCATCCAAGCAATTGGCAATCCAGAAAGGGGCCGGTGTTTCACGGCGGCCTTTAACCTGCCATCTGTGATATAACGCGTGAACCCCTGGATATGGGGGAGAAGTAAGTATCAGGGAAGGCTTCTCCGAATCCGAGAATATTGAATAACGATGAATGTCCATCGCCGAGCAATGGAGACATCTGGAAATCGGCGGTTCATTGTGCTCAGTAAAATCCGCCGCATTCTTAATTTTATTATAATATTCTCTTGCTACTTCGACCATCTGCTGTAGTGTTTGAAAGAATTGCCGTCTGAACTGTTCAGCGCGAGGGATGGTTTCTTTGCAGTCAAGTGCCCATTGGCCGGTTCGTAATAAGGCGCAACGGATAAAATTTTGGACTTGTTCGTCGGCGACTTCTTGGACTTTGGACAAAGCCAATTCCATAAGTTTGCGAATAGGCCATGTGGTCTTACCGGATATGTTTTTCTGGTAGCCGAGATTGATCCAATCTGCTGCCCTTTGCGGTGGTTTTCGCAAGTTCAGGGCATCGGCAAGCCCATCAAACCACACAAGTGCCAATTCAAGCTGAGCATTCGTAAGAGGTGTAGTTTTCACCCTTGTGACGAACACTGCCAGTCTGTTGATGTCTGTTCCAACAGCCTTCCTCCCCAGAGCACTTGCCTCAACCAGCGTTGTTCCTCCACCCATAAATGGATCGTAGACAAAGTCGCCTGGCCGGGTGAACGCTTCAATCGCCGCACGCGCAAACCACGGAGAAAAACGAGCAGGATAGCGGTAATACTCATGTGTCAAGCCGCTCACTGGCCTACGATCTTGTGCAGCTTCAGCCAGCCTAGCAATACCTGGATCTGCAATGGATATCATCTGCCTCTTTACCATGTTTCAACCAGCCTCATACCCGGCCCATCTTATAGTTGAATATACAGGACACCCGTCGCATAGCGTGATATAATTTCCTTTGTATGAAAACTAGACCCTTTCCTGTTCCTTCTTCTCAAAATATTCCTTTGCCTTCTTGTAAATATCCTCTGCCCTCATTCCTTCAAACAGTTCCTCTTGAAGTTTCAAATAGTCTCTCTTTTCATAGGTAATCTGGGACAGGAACCTTATGGCGTCAACCTCGCCGAGGTTCTTAAATAAAATACTCAGCCCTTTTTTACGTATTTCAAAATCGCTTGCCATTTCAGCCATTTTTATTTCACCTCCAAATCTTCAACAAACCTTAAGGGATTCATTATGTTAAGATTTATTCCCAATTCAGATGCTCTTTTTATTAGTTTATCATCGCAGGTCAAAAAATATGCAGCCTCTCCCTTTAAGGCACAGGCCAGATGCAAGGCGTCCCTCGATTTTATCCCTTTTGCTTCAAAATTCCTTGCAATGGCAAGGATAGACTCGTCAGGAGTTATAGTCTCATTGGCAATAGAAGATGCCATCCAGATTTCCGACCTTATATTGTTATACGGATTCAGGCTGTTTTCATAGTCAATCATGAAAGACCAAAGAAGAGAAAAATCTCCGTTTTTTATCCTCTGAAGAACAGAAAAAATGGCTATTGTCTCAAGCCTTATTCTAACCTGTGTCTGGTCATCAAACGGACGATTATAAATATTCATATCAAGATAAATCTTACTCATATATTACCAACGTTAGTATCCCCTCTGCCTGGAAATGGTCCATCACCTCAATATCAACTACCTTACCGACTTCTATCAGCCTTTTGGTTATCGCTATATCTTCTTTGCTCGGCTTAACTTCTCCTGATAGATGGTTAGCATCGAGAGAAAGCTTACAGGCAATCAGATGCTTATGTCAAGCAAGAAGTATTCCACTCCGTCGCCCTCTGAACACCTTCTATTGGGGCCATGGATTTTATCGATATACGTTGCAAGGTTGCTCTTACCACAGCAATTCTCTAAAATCGGTTATCGCCGGGAAATACTTTGATACAGAGGGCTCTTTCCTTGAATTCGCCCCGGCCTTATAGACTACGTATCCTATCCCGAATTCTTTGGCCGTCTTCAGTACCCGTTCTGTGTCGTCAACAAACAGGGTGTCCTGCTTATCAAAGGCCAATTTTTCATACAGCCGGTACCAGAATCTCAGATCTTCCTTGGGATATCCTATCTCAAAAGAGGTGATGCAGGCATCAAAATATCCGCCCAACCTGGTCTTTTTCATCTTTAAATCCAGGACCTTGTAGTGGGCGTCGGTGACCAGAAAGACCTTTTTCTCAGAGCCTTTCAGCTTCCTGAGAAAAACCTCGACATGGGGATGGACCTCGATGAGATGTTTGATCTGTTCTTTCAGCGCCGGGATGTCCAGGTCGAGCTCTTCCGACCAGAAGTCCACGTCTGCCCAGTTGAGCGTACCCTTATGATGCCCGTATCTCTTCATCAGTTTATCCACAGCCCGGCCAAAGGTTATGCCGTGTCTTTCCGCATATTTCTCGGGCACCAGATGCCCCCAGAAGTAGTCGTCAAAATATAAATCCAGCAACGTCCCATCCATGTCCAGGAGGACATACTTTATGCGCCTCCCTGCCAGCAGCCCCTTCTCTAAACCCGGCCCTTCCGAAGATTCCATACGGGCCTCCGCCGGATAAGTCGTGCCCTTCATACGTTACCCTTTTTCATCATATCGTATTGTCATAAATTAACCACAGAGACCCCAAGCCACCACAGCTTTACGAGGTTAGAAATCGAGCGAAGTTTTTGCCTCTTTAAATGGTGACGATAAAAAAATAAAAGCGCATTAAGCGCCTGATTTTGCGTGGTGGATGCTACCTTATTTCGTAAATATTCTTCAAATTGTGCCTGTAATGCGAAAGTAATTTTGAGCATTCGGAGTTTTATCCAGGGGCGTGATAACATTACAAGTGGCATGATATGCAGAAAAGAAGTAAACGTTTAGAAAAAGCTTGTCAAGGATATTTTGAATAGAATATAAACATGTTGCGCTATATGAGGCCAGGTATCCCATGATCGACCATAAGGCCGAGATGTTTTTGTACTGGGAGACCCCAGCGGGGGTCCTTCCAACTCGCGGAGATATACAGAAACCGTAGAATGCGGCACTTGAGCCGTGCCCCGGAGGGGTATCTGTTTCGAACTCCTGGTTCTCCCCGTAGCGGAGCGGAGGGGGGAATAACTTGTTAGCCGGAAGAAAGGAACATAATCATGACCATGTCAATGAAATTGTGGAGCATAGATAACGATCGGTCCTTGAAACCAATTTTAACGACTAAATTGAATCTGGAGGCTCAGTTGGAAGATTGGATTGCAAATGATCCAACGATACTCGATCTTGATTTGATGGTACTTGGTCGCCAAATACGTACATATTATGGCGGCGTTATCGATATATTAGCGTTGAATAGAGAAGGCGACACAGTAATCATTGAACTTAAAAGAGATAAAACGCCAAGAGATATTGTTGCACAGTGCATAGACTATGCTTCGTGGGTCAATGATCTAACCGAAAACGAGATACTGGAGATTCATAAGTCATATACAGGAAAGAGTTTAGAAGCAGCGTACCAAACTGTATTTGAAGATCAATTGCCAGAGTCTCTGAATGAGAAACACCAGATCGTTATTGTTGCAGCGTCCCTCGATGATGCAACCGAAAGGATCATTGAGTATCTGTCAGAGAAACACTCTGTGAATATTAATGCCGTTTTCTTCAATATTTTTGAATTTGATGGAAAACAGATACTAGGCCGATCATGGCTGAAAGATCCGGAGGTGATTGAAGAAGAGTCTTCCAAAGGGCGAAACCCATGGACTGGATATCTCTTTGTCAATACTGGTATAGCGGAAGGCAGAGTGCGAGACTGGAAGTCAAACCTTCAATATTCATACGTCAGTGCTGGTGGGAGTTCAAGATGTATCAACGCTATTCGAAAACTGAAGCCAGGTGATAAGATATTTGCCTATATAAAAAATTCTGGCTATGTCGGCTATGGGTTAGTGGAGGCGGAAGCCGTACCTGTATCTGAATATGAAGTTAATGGGAAACATATGGTCGATGATTTACCTCGAAATCATCCCTGGAAAACTGAAACTGTGACGACAGAAACTGGAGAATGGCTTGCAAAAGTGAAATGGATAAAGACATTTTTAAGAGAACAAGCAAAATGGCTAACCAATGGTTTTGCAAATCAAAATGTGGTCTGTAAGTTACGTGATAGACGCACTTTTGATTTTCTAATGAAGGAGTTTGACGTAATTCAAGACGGCGGCTAACAAGGTGCAGAGCGGAATTAATTTAGATTTTTCATAGATAACGCTGAAAACCGCCTACTCAGCTAACCGTTCGGGGGACATCTTTGGTTCATAGCGTGCTTTCATCTCGACAAGTCTGAATGCTTTCGATATGCAATAGGTTAAACTTAATCTGACATTCCTGAATAAATCTGGTATAAGGTATAAGATCAGAAAAAGCCGGAACCCGGTCAGGTCGCCCCTCTGCGGATGTCAAACCACCCTCTCCCCAGTTCTTATCACCTCTGCGGCCAAAGGATTATCTTCGTTAAACTCATCCACTAGATACGGATGGGGTTCGATATTGAAGTCTATCTCGCGGGCTATTTTCATAAGGAGAAACTTGAAATCAAAGCTGTCCCCTATGAACTGCCTCGTCAGGAGTGCCACATCTATGTCACTCCATTCCGTGGCCCTGCCTTTGGCATATGAACCAAAAAGATAAGCCGCAAGGATATCAATGTCTCTTTTTCTCAGCTCTTCAACGTATCTTTCTATGGACTCGTATATCAATTTTTTATTTTTTCTTTTAGCCAAGTTACCAACTCCTTTATTTTCTCGATATTCTTCTCTGCAAACTCTCTTGTGCATTTTTTGTAAAAATCCCTTTTATAGTCTTCATATCGCGTCTCAATATTAAAAAGGGTAATATATTGCAAGGAGTCCTTCCGGGCTTCTGACAGGTCTAATCCCGCTTTAACAGCGAGCTTGTAAAGATCATGTGTTCTGGGAATTTCTCTTCCTACTGTTTTCACATAATATGCCTTTAATAGTTTCTCGATAACCAGGTGTCCGACGAATAACGCCCACATATATTCCCCGGCATTGAACATGGCTTGCATGGATCGATAATTGTCATCAGATGAATCAAGCCAGAATTGTGTGAGTTCTTTTTTGCTCACCGAAGGTTCCTCCTCTATCCGGTCATGAGAACACAAAGTTATACAAATAAGAGGGGGGCATTTTATTGAATGAGTCTATTGTATTCAAGCCTTTCTTTTCCAAATGAGGTTTGGGCCGTGAGCTATGAGCTTTCAGCTTTAAGCCATTTTTATCCTGTACCACCCTCGTCCGAATTATTCACGCTTTCTGCCTGCCCTTTGTGCATCGTGCATCCTTAAGGAAAGGAAACCGCGGATCTATATCCAACCCATGGTTCAGATGGTAAGGAAATAACAGGGGAATGTCAAGGACGATCAGACAAATTGGTGTCATCTGTTAGTCCTTATCCGCTCCTGTATTTCTCACCTTGTTGCACCATCGGCAAGACCCATGGTAACAGGAGAAAGGCCGGGCAGGCCGCAAAAAAGGTCAGGAGAAAAAACGGGGCATAACCAAGGTGCGCAGCACCAAAGCCACTCAATGCCCCGGATATCACCCGGCTGAAGCTGAATATAGTGCTGAAAAAGGCGTAATGGGTAGCGCTGAATCTCTTATCGCAAAGCCTCATTAAGAAGGCCAGAAAGGCGGCCGTGCCCAGCCCGCCGGTAAAACTCTCCACCAGTGACGCCCCATAGACGGCAAACTTGCTACCGATGAGCAGGGCCGCATAAGCATACCCCAGGTTAGAAACGGCCTGTAATGCCCCGAGTACCCAGATGGCCCAGCCGATCCCCCACAGGGTAGTCAGCCATCCACCCATAATCGAGCCAACTATGCTGGCAATAGGCGCTAAGGTCCCGGAAATAAGGCCGATCTCTATTCGGGTGAACCCCCGGTCCACCCAGAAAGGGCTGATCATCGGCCCCATCATGGCGTCTCCGACCTTAAAGAGCAGGATAAAAAGCGCCAGCATGAAAAAATTCGGCCTTTTTAAGATACCCCTTAAGGGCGATGTCCAGGAATCGATTATCCCTGCCTGCCTGGCCGGATGTGCCCCTTCACGTTCCTGATGACAACCGGGCCAGAAAAAGACTAAGGCCGCTACCGCCGTCATAAGTATGAAAAGGCCGATAAACGCCCCATCCCAGCCGATAAAGGCGCTCACGGCCACGACACCGCCGCCGGAGAGGATAAGCGCAACACGATAGGCGCCGCTCCGGATGCCGTTGGCGACCCCCAGTTCCCCTTCCTCCAGGATGTCAGTGGTATAAGCATCTATGGCTATGTCTTGCGTGGCCGCGGCCAGGGCCATAACCCCCATAACCGCCCACAGAAAGATGCCGGGTTGAGTGGGGTCAATCTGCCGGAGGGCCAGGACAGCGAGACCAATAGTCAGCTGGGCGGGCACCATCCAGTAGTGTCTCTTGCCGAAACGATCCGTCAGGGGCGCCCACAAGAGCTTCAGACTCCAGGCCAGACCTACCAGGCTGAGCAGTCCGATATTCTCCAGGCTCATTTGGTTGGAACGAAAATAGACCGAAAGGGCATTATTGATAAGGCCAAAGGGGACGCCCTCGGCAAAATAAAGGAGGCTGATTACCGCCAGTTTACGGCCGGATAGGCCTATGATGTTCTGCAGCCGCATCTCAAATCCGAAATGGATTGGGGAGTAGAAAGGCAAACCCCGTTGCCTTTCTACTCCTTTGCCGGAGAGGTCTTGTCAGAGGAAGGCTTATCAGATGTATTTTCCTTAGAACTTGCATTGCCGGCATTATGCCCGGCATAGTCAGTTACATACCAACCGCTTCCCTTTAAATGGAAGGAGCTGCAAGAGATCACCTTCTTTAGCTGGCCGGAGCATTGGGGGCAAACAATTAAGGAAGCATCGGAAAGTTTCTGCCAGACTTCGGTGACCTTACCACAGGATTGGCATTGATACTCGTAAATAGGCACTCTGTTCTCACCTCCTTAACATCGTGTGCTATACAATGATTTTGATAATGTTTTAAAACTGGTTCCAGCCCGGATATACGTACCTTTCTCAAAATATCAAACGTAATCTGATGCACTCTCTTCTCTTCACCCGCCTTCTCTTCTCCCGAGGCATAAAAACTGTGTAAGAAACGCCTGAAACGGGCGATATGCACCAGTTCGTGGGTGACAACATAGAGGACTAAAGGAAAAAGGGCGACTGCTTTCTCCCTCTCCAGGGCATTGAGTATCTCATGATCGTGCAGACAAATCTTGTAATACTCATACCACCCTATCCCGGAAGGAGACTCGGAGGGATCCTGTCGATACCGCATCACCTGGGCGAAGACACCGGAAACTATCTCTTCCCCTGCCAGGTCCTTGAGTGTTCTGATATCATAAGGAGCCGCCTTCCAATCCGTGGAAGAGAACTTAAAGAAATCACTGGCTATATCTTCAGCCAGGTTAACGGCCTCATCCACGATATGTAAATGACTCTGGCAAAAATAGATCGGTCTCATGTGCCTATGTTAACTACTGATCGATCCCTTGTCAATCTTTCTGGCCTCACGCCCTCTGGGATAAGAACCCAGCCATTTGAGATAAGAACATTCCTGAGCCATCTTTTCCAGCGCCTTTCGTACCGGTTCGTCACTATAGTGGCCTCCCAGGTCAACAAAGAAGAGATACTGCCATGGTTCTCCCTTCTTGGGACGGGACTCTATCTTACTCATATTTATATTGCGTTCAGATAATACGTGTAAAATCTCCACCAGTGAGCCCGGCCGGTCCGCCACGCCAAAGAGGACCGAGGTCTTATCCCGGCCTGACGGCGGCATACTCTGTTTGGAAAGGACCACAAAGCGCGTGGTATTGCCCACATAGTCTTCAATCCGCCGGGCGGCTGTTTGCAGTTTGTATAGCCTGGCCGCTATATCCGGGGCGATGGCCGCCGCATCAGGATCTTCAGCCGCCTGTTGGGCTGCTGCCGCCGTGCTGGAAACCTCCTTAAGAGGGACCGCCGGCATATTATCGCGCAACCACTGCCGGCATTGAGCCAACGGCTGGGGATGCGAATATATAACTTTTATATCGGCAATCTGTCCGGATTGGTTGACCAGATCAAGCTGAACCTCCTGATAGACCTCACCGCAGATCTTCAAGTCATACTTATACAGGGCATCTAATGTCAGGTTAACCGTACCCTCGGTCGAATTTTCAATAGGCACAATACCGTGCTGGCACCGGTCTCTGGCCACTTCGGTGAAAACTTCTTCAATGGACATGGCGGGGTGGAAACGATGCTCTTTGCCGAAATACTTCAAGGCCGCCAGATAACTGAAAGTGCCTCGTGGCCCCAGATACGCTACCGTTTCCTTTTGCTGAACGGAACGGCAGGCAAAAAAGATCTCTTGAAAGATAGAAACCAGGCTCTTCTCTGGAAACGTGCCGTTATTTAGCCTGGTAACCCGCTCTAAAATATCCTGCTCGCGCCTCGAGTCATAAAAGTTGAGAGACTCTTTTAATTTTAGACGACCTATTTGAAAAGCGAGCCTGGCCCTTTTACCAAGCAGATCGACAAGCTTGACGTCAAGCTTGTCGATTTCTGCCCTGATGTCCTCTATGGTCTTTTGCTTCTTGATGGGTCTTTCCCTGGCGGAGAATGAAAAAATGGTGCCGAAGCGGGGACTCGAACCCCGACGGGCGTACACCCACTAGACCCTGAACCTAGCGCGTCTACCAGTTCCGCCACTTCGGCACCGGATTAATGATTGCCTTTTACACGTGTTTTATTTATATTTAAAAACTCCCGTTGTCAAGTCTTATCGAGGCGAAAGCGAAAGCAAATATGGAAGCAATCAGGGGCATAGATAACATAAACCGCCGCTTTGTCAATCCGACGGTCACCATCGGCAATTTCGACGGGGTTCATCTGGGACATCAACTCCTCTTTAAGAAGGTAAAAGAGCAGGCCGAAGCCACGGGCGGGAAAAGCGTAGTAATCACCTTTGACCCGCATCCGTTTGCCGTCCTCCGGCCACAGATCGGCTTAAAGTTGATCTCTAAATGCAGCAAGAAGCTGGAACTGATAGAAAAGGCCGGTGTGGACGTACTTATATGCATCAAATTCACGCGCGATTTTGCCAATACCACGGCCGAGGAGTTTGTAGATGATATTCTATGGGGAAAAATAGGCGTAACGAATCTCATAGTCGGATATGATTACTCCTTTGGCCGAAACCGTCAGGGTAATATCGAGTTCCTCAGGGAAAAAGGCAGGCAACTGGGTTTCTCGGTAACCGTGGTCGAGCCCCTCTACGTCGATGATATCATCGTAAGCAGTACCAAGGTACGTGAGTTGATCGCTGCCGGTGATATGGTGCAGGTACGGAGACTTCTCGGCCGGCCGTATCAGATGACCGGCAAGGTACTGGTGGGTAGACGCAGAGGCGGGCCGGTCCTTGGTTTTCCCACTGCCAATATCGAACTGGCCGAAGACGAACTATGCCCCGGGTTGGGTGTCTATGCCACCCAGGTTATCTATAAAGGCAGACCCCACGACGGCGTGATGAACATCGGTTATAACCCTACCTTTGGCGATGAGCATATCTCGGCTGAGGTGCACGTCTTTGACTTTTCGGAAGATATCTATGGACAGGAAATAGAAGTGAACCTGATCGAACGCCTGCGGGATGAGAAAAAATTCGCCAACCATGAGGAGCTTAGCGCTCAGATCAAAAAAGACATAGAAAAAGCCCGGGGAATATTGATGACCTCGTAAAAAGCTAATTTATACCGTTAACGGTATCCTATATGCAACGAACTTGACTATAACACCAAAAAGCAGCAAAGATATTTAAAGGGCGTAGCAGGTAACTGATACCG
>DSAQ01000177.1 GCA_011046395.1 Pseudomonadota bacterium | reverse complement strand
GAAATCGGTCCTTATGTCATAATTGGCAGTGATGTAAAGATCGGGGCCCGGACTACAGTTGGTCCCCATACTACCATAGAGGGCTGCACCACTATCGGTGAAGACTGCAAGATAGCGCAATTTGTTACCATCGGTGCGGCTCCCCAGGATCTGAAGTATAAAGGGAACCCTACCGCGGTCGAGATTGGCAACGGCAATATTATCCGTGAATATGTCACCATTCACAGGGGGACAGAAAACGGTGGAAGAGTTACCCGGCTTGGCGACTATAACTTTTTGATGGCTTACACACATATAGCCCATGACTGTGAGATCGGAAGCCATGTTATCTTCGCTAACTGCGCCACCTTAGGAGGGCACGTGCAAGTCCAGGATCATGCCATCCTGGGCGGCCTGGTGGCTGTCCACCAATTTTCCCGTATCGGAAGCTATGCCTTTGTGGGTGGTTTATCCGGTATCATTAAAGACATCCCGCCTTACGTTATAGCTTCAGGGGAGCGGGCTAAGCTCTTTGGTATAAATATTATCGGCTTAAAGAGGCATAATTTCTCGCCTGAGGCCATAGAAGCCCTGAGGGCGGCTTATAAATTAATAGTCCGTTCGCCGCTCACTCTCAAAGAGGCCCTTGAAACCGCAGAAAGAAAGGTTTCGCAGATACCCGAGGTTCAATACTTTATAGATTTTATTAAGAACTCTAAGAGGGGTATCCCAAGAAAATGACCAGAAAAATCGGGATCATATCGGGTAGCGGCAGGTTCCCGCTCATTTTTTCCGAGGCGGCGCGTCGGGAAGGTTTTGAGGTCATAGCTATTGCGCACAAAGGAGAGACCAGGCCAGAACTAGCTGAGACCGTAGATAAGATTTTCTGGTTAAAGCTGGGCCAGTTGGGCAAGATAATCGATATCTTCAAACAAGAAGGGGTGCGCGACGTCGTCATGGCCGGGGGTATAGATAAAAAGAATATCTATAGAAAGGTCTGGCCGGATATAAAGGCCATCTCTGTGTGGTCCAGGTTGAAGAATAGATTGGATGACGGCATCTTGCGGGCATTGGCCGGTGTCCTGGAGGAAGAGGGCATAATGGTCCGTGAATCAACCCTGTTTCTCCGGTCTCTTCTGGCGCCAAAGGGTGTTTTGACGCGGCGTAAGCCCACGGCAGAGGAGATGAAAGACGTGGAATTCGGATGGAAAGTGGCCAAGGAGATCGGTGGGCTTGATATCGGGCAATGCATCGTGGTTAAAGACCTGGTGGTTCTGGCCGTGGAGGCCATCGAAGGGACGGATGAGACTATCCGGCGGGGTGGGCAACTGGCTAATAAAGGGGCGGTTGTGGTAAAAGTCCTTAAGCCCAGGCAGGATCCTCGTTTTGATTTACCGGCGGTTGGTCTTCAGACCATCCGCACGATGCAGGAGGTGAGGGCCTCCTGTCTGGCCGTCGAATCGGACAAGGTATTGATTTTTGAAAAAGAGGAGATGCTGCGAGAGGCCGACCGCAGTAAAATCGCCGTTGTTGCCCTGTAAACTTATTGTAAATTATTCACCGCAGAGACGCAAAGAACGCTAAGAAAACATATTATGCGGTCAATTGGTTGAGTAGATGAGTGGTAAAAACAGTCGAGTGGTTGAGTAACTACTCAACCACTTAACTACTCAACTGTTTTCACCAGCTCTGCGCCTTGCGGTGAAATTCGTTTTTGGAGAGAATCATGCAGAAGGTTAAAGTCGGGGTCGTAGGTGTAGGCTATTTAGGCCAATACCATGCCGAAAAATATGCATCTATGGAAGAGGCCGATCTGGTCGGGGTAGTGGATATCGACAAAAAACGGGGCCATGAAATTGCAGAAAAATATGGCACTAAAACCTATACTAACTACAAGGATCTTATAGGAAAGGTTGAAGCGGTAAGTGTGGTCGTCCCCACCACCTTGCACTACACGGTTGCCAGCCATTTCCTCAAACAGGGGATAGACATTTTACTTGAAAAGCCCATGACCTGCACCCTGGCCGAAGCAAGCCGGTTGATTAAACTGGCGAAGGCGAGAAATCTTATCTTGCAGGTCGGCCATCTGGAACGCTTTAATCCGGCGGTAGTGGCCTTAAGGGACCACCTTGAGAATCCACTTTTTATCGAGTCTCACCGACTTTCAACCTTTAAGGGCCGGGGGATCGATGTGGATGTGGTCCTGGACCTCATGATACATGATATTGATATTATCCTTAATATCGTCAAATCAAAGCTTAAAGACATCCATGCGGTCGGGGTGCCGGTTATCACGCCTAATACAGATATAGCCAATGTGCGTCTGGAATTTGAAAGCGGCTGTACGGCCAATGTCACGGTCAGCCGCATCTCTAATAAAGATATGCGGAAGATCAGAATATTCCAGCCCAACGCCTACCTGTCCGTCGATTATGCACGCAGGGAAATCGTGGTTATTAAGAAAACTACCCAAAACGGTATGTATGGTTTCCCTGGCATTGAGGAACAGGTCGCTTCTTTCCCTGAGAGTGACTCCCTGGCAGAAGAACTCAGGGCTTTTGTCTCTTCTGTCCGAACCAGGAAGCCGCCGGTTGTTTCAGGCGAGGATGGCCAAAGGGCCCTCCAGGTGGCCTTAAAGATTATGAAACAAATAAATCGGGCTATAGAAAACCTTGGTCGCTCACTAAATATGTCCTTGCCGGAACATGTCTGCCGGGTCAGCTAAAAACGTCCTCATAGTAGCCGGAGAGGCCTCCGGTGATATGCACGGGGCCAATCTGGTCCGGGCCGTGCATGATATTAATCCCGAAATAGATTTTTGGGGCCTGGGCGGGGAAAAGATGCGTGAGGCCGGAGTTAAGATACCTTTTGATTCTACCCGGTTGGCGGTAGTAGGTATTTCCGAAGTATTCGCACATCTATGGCAGATTGTTCAGGCCCAGCGTCTCTTACGAAAGGCTATGCGTGATAAGCGGCCGGATCTGGTTATACTCATTGATTATCCAGATTTTAACCTCCTTTTAGCGGCCAAAGCCAGGAGCCTGGGGATTCCGGTTATGTACTATATAAGCCCGCAGGTATGGGCCTGGCGCAGCGGGCGGGTCAAAAAGATAAGACGGCTTGTAAATAGAATGGTGGTCATCCTCCCTTTTGAGGTAGAGTTTTACCGCGGGCATCAGATGGAGGTAGATTTTGTCGGGCATCCACTTCTGGATATAATCAAACCTACTATGGATGAAAATAATTCCCCCTCACCCCCCTTTAGTAAAGGGGGGACACATCATATTCCCCCTTTGGAAAAGGGGGACACAGGGGGATTTTCAAACGAAAGTGTTTTTTATAAACGCTTTGAGATTGACCGCAGCCGGCCTATTGTTGGTCTCTTCCCCGGCAGCCGGTTGCAGGAGGTAAACAGACTTATGCCTTCTATTATAGATGCAGCCGGAAGATTAGAAGAAAAGATCCCGGGCATCCAGTTTGTCCTGCCCCTGGCTCCAACTATCGATAGAAGATGCGTTGAAGATTTTATCCATTCGACCGGGCTTAAAATTAGGGTTATTGAAGACGGGATCTATGATACTATGAAGGCGGCCCGTGCCGTTATCGCCGCTTCGGGTACGGTAACCCTGGAGGCGGCTATTATGGGTGTGCCCATGATAATTGTCTATAAGGTGTCAAAATTGAGTTATCTTGTGGGAAAAATAATGGTCAGGGTATCCCATATTGGCCTGGTCAACCTGGTGGCCGGTCGAAGGATCGTCCCTGAACTGGTTCAGGAAGAGGTTAACGGCCGGAGGATAGCGGAAGAGGTTCATAAAATTATAGTTGATGAGAAGTATTCCCGGACTATGAAAAATGAACTTGAAGGAGTGAAAAATAAGCTGGGCGGGCCGGGTGCATCTGCTCGCGTGGCGGAAATTGTATGTCAGATGGTGAAAGGTAAAAGCTCAAGGCTGAAAGCTGAAGGCTGATCGCTGAGATTTGATAACAGTTCAAACAGGTTAAACGGTTCAAGCCGTTTGAACTGACTAATTCAAGTTATAAAACACAGTGCTACTCGGGTTTCTATGTCAATTTATAAACGTCTATTTAATTTGATCGTTCCTTACTGGAAGAGAATGGCCGTAGCCATGATCTGCATGGTGGGAGTGGCCCTTCTTACTTCAGCCACGGCTTATGTAGTAAAGCCCATGCTGGATGAGGTCTTCTTTAAGAAAGACATGACTATGATCCATTTAATTCCGCTGGCCATAGTTTTTCTTTTCTTGAGCAAAGGTATTTTTTACTATGGTTATTTTTACCTTATAAACTCCGTGGGACAAAAGATTGTGGCGGATCTCAGGGAAGCGGTATACAGGCACTTAAATTGCCTATCCCTATCCTATTTCCATCGTACGCCAACCGGCGTCCTTATCTCACGAGTTCTAAACGACGTAGGCATGATTCAGGGTGCGGTTTCAAATGTCGTTGTCGGCATCTTAAAAGATGCTTTTACTGTGATCGGTTTGACCTTTGTTATCTTTTATCAGGACTGGAAATTGGCGCTTATAGCCATGACGATATTTCCTGCCGCAGTAATTCCTATCGTTAAATTCGGCAGAAAACTGCGTAACATCAGCACCAAAAGCCAACAGATTGTGGGAGATGTAACTGTATTACTGCATGAGGGTATTACTGGCAGTCGTATCGTAAAAGCTTTTACTATGGAAGAGTATGAAATCAAAAGATTCAGAAAGCAAATTAGAAGACTTTACGACATCATTATGAGCGACGTTAAAGTAAAGGCTATCGCTCATCCACTTATGGAATTATTGGGTGGTATTGGAATTGCCTTTATAGTGTGGTATGGCGGCTTACAGGTCATAAAAGGCACCTCAACGCCGGGTACATTCTTTTCTTTTCTAACAGCCATGATAATGCTGTATGAACCGGTGAAAAACCTCAGCGGTGCCAACAGTGCGATACAGCAAGGGGTGGCGGGTGCTATCCGGGTCTTCGACCTTTTAGATACGCCTGCTGAGATAAAAGATAAAAAGAGCGCTGTAGCGCTGGCGCCTATTAGGCAGCATATTGAGTTTAGAGATGTATCCTTTAAATATGACGAGGCAGTTGTACTCAAGGACATAAATCTTAAGGTGAAGGCTGGTGAAATCCTGGCCATTGTGGGGATAAGCGGTGGAGGAAAGACCACACTGGTCAACCTCATCCCGCGATTTTATGATATAATCGATGGCGCAATTTATATTGACGGCATAGACATCAGAGACGTTACCATTTCTTCCCTCCGTTCCCAAATAGGCATAGTGACCCAGCAGACGATCCTCTTCAATGACACGGTACGTAACAATATAGCCTATGGCGACGTCAGGAAGTCGGAAGAGGAGATAATAGAGGCCGCCCGTGCCGCTCATGCCTACGATTTTATAGAAAGATTGCCCCAGAAGTGGGATGCTCTGATCGGCGAGCAGGGAGTTAAACTCTCAGGTGGCGAAAGGCAGCGGATTTCCATCGCCAGGGCGCTCCTTAAAAACGCACCGATCCTGATCCTGGATGAAGCCACATCTTCTTTGGATACCGAATCCGAACTTGAGGTGCAGAAGGCCCTGGATAATTTGATGCAGGGAAGGACCACCTTGGTCATTGCCCATCGGCTCTCCACTATTCGAAACGCTGACCGGATTATTGTCATCAAGGATGGCGCCATTGTGGAAGAAGGCAAACATGATGAGCTTTTGGCTTCGGGTGGCGAATATCGTAAATTGCACGATATGCAGTTCCGGGATGAGTTGGATCTCACCGCAGAGAGCGTAAAGGATACAGATAGCTGATAGCTGATAGCTTGTAATATGTTTACATTATATAACGTCTTACAATTAATATTCATCTTTATATTCCTGCCATTTATCCTGCTTAGAATAGCCCTTACGCCAAAGTACAGACAGAGGATCTTAAGCCGGCTAGGGCTGCACTTTCCTTCTATGGATGCGGTGGATGACTCCGGCCCCAGGATATGGATTCACGCCCTATCCGTGGGCGAGGTGATGTCTTCAGCAGCCCTGGTCAGGGAGATGCGGCGGCGATTTCCAGATTGGGTGATAATTTACTCAACCTCCACAGCCACAGGCGCGGCTATCGCGCGGCAAAAATTGGGCGAGACAGTCGATCACCTGATTACCTATCCCCTCGACCTATTCTGGTCGGTGCGGCATGTAGTGAAAAACGTCAGGCCTGAACTTTTTGTCCTGATCGAGACGGACCTGTGGCCCAATATGCTGGGCGCGATTTCACGCCGTGGGACGCCGATTATTTTGCTTAATGGACGTATATCAGGGTCTTCTTTTAGTTACTATAAAAGGTTCAGCCTATTTTTTCGTCCTATTTTTTCTTTAATAGACAAGTTTGCCATGCAGTCACGTGCCGACGAAGAAAGGATGATAGAGCTTGGGATAAGTCCCCGGAAAATATACAGCATCGGCAACCTGAAATTTGACCAGGAAGGCGTGCAGGTCGGAGAAAAGGAGATCGAGGAATTAAGACGTACTCTGCACATACCTCCTAGAAGTAAGGTCTTTATCGCCGGCAGCACCCACGCGGGAGAAGAGGAGATAATCCTTTCGGCCTATGGTAAGTTAATTTTTACTTATCCTGACCTCTTTCTCGTACTGGCTCCACGAGACCCGGGTCGGGCGGACGATGTGAAGGGGCTGGCACAATCTGCTGGATTTGATACCTATAAAAAGACTGAACTCCCGGGGTTGCCGGAAAGTAACACGGTGCAGGTAGTTGTTCTTGATACCCTTGGGGAACTTTCAAAATTATATGCCCTGGCCACGGTAGCCTTTGTCGGCGGCAGTCTGGTGCCCGAACGAGGGCATAACCTTCTTGAGGTCGCTTCCCATGCCAAGCCGGTCGTATTCGGGCCTCACACAGAGGATTTTAAAGAGGCGGACGCGGCTCTTATAAGGAAGGGTGGTGGCTACATGGTGAGTAATGAAAACGAACTTGTAAAAATTTTAGAACTTATCCTGTCCAACGATGTTTTGGCCCAAAAGGCAGGGGAGAAAGCCTTTCAGGTGATTAAAAAAAATAGAGGAGCAGTGGAGAAGGCCATTGACCTTATTTCTGAAACTTTAAGAGTTACGGGTTACGGGTTACGGGTTACGAGTTGATGGTTACGAGGATCGAAATGTATGGCTACGTTTAAAAATTTCGAAGAGATAGAAGGTTGGCAGAAGGCACGAGAATTGACGCAAGAAATATATACCGTTTCAAATGAGGGTTCCTTTTCCAGGGACTTTGGGCTGCGCGACCAAATTCGCAGAGCCGGTGTCTCGATCATGTCGAACATCGCCGAAGGCTTTGAAAGAGGTGGGACAAGGGAATTCGTTCACTTTCTGGCAATGGCTAAGGGCTCAGCTGGCGAGGTCAAGGCGCAACTTTATGTTGCGGTTGATCAGGGATATATGGACAAAGAGACCTTTGACCGTCTGTTTGCCTTGGCAAGTGAAACCGCCCGCATGATTGGTGGGTTGATGACTTTCCTGCGCAAATCAAACCCTAAAGGAACAAGGCATTAAGCATTAATGAACCCGCAACTCGCAACCCGAAACTCGCAACTCGTAACTCTACTCTTACCCTTTGGCTATCTGTACGGCCAGGTCATGAGATTGAGGTCAAGACTTTATGATATTGGTCTCTTTAAAACCCGAAGTCTGCCCTGCCGGGTCATTAGCATTGGCAACCTAACACTGGGGGGAACCGGAAAGACGCCGGTGACCATGTGGCTTGCCGATTACATACGGAGTAAAGGGAAAAAAGTAACCATAGTGAGCCGTGGATACAGGGCAAAGAATAAAAGGCCAGTGTCCATCGTTTCCGATGGGCAGCGCATTATTCTTGGTCCGGATGAGGCCGGAGATGAGCCGTTCATGATGGCCAGAAATCTCCCGGGAGTGCCACTCCTCATAGGTAAAGAGCGATTTTTAGTCGGGATGAGGGCCATAGAAGATTTTAGCCCTGATGTGGTCTTGCTTGACGATGGCTACCAACACCTGGGATTGGCCAGAGATCTAAATCTCCTGCTTCTCCGGACGGTCAAACCCTTTGGAAATGGGCGTGTATTTCCGGCCGGTACCTTACGCGAACCGCTTTCAGCGCTTAAGCGTGCGGATGCCTTTATTTTGACCTATGCGGGGGAAGAGGCTGGGTCTGTCATGGAGGAACAATGGCTCTTTTTGCAAGAAAGATTCCCGAACAAACCGGTTTTTGTAAGCTATTGTAAGCCAGTTTCCTTCTATTTGTTGAACGAAACATTCATCCGCCTTGGGCGGACAAAGGACAAAGGAGATAATCCCCCCTCCATCCCCTTTACTAAAGGGGGGCCTACGTTAACTACCCCTTTGAAAAAGGGGGATACAGGGGGATTGGGGGGGTTGTTAGGTGGAAAGAAAGTCCTTGCCTTTTGCGGCATAGCCCACCCCGAGTCCTTCCGGAAGACGCTGATTCATCTAGGTATTGATCTGGTTGATTTTATAGCTTACCGTGACCATTATGATTATCATAGGAGTGACCTGGAACAGATCGAAGAGAAGGCCGCCGGGAAAGGCGCGGAGTTTATAATCACTACAGAAAAAGACGCTGTTAAAATTGATAAACTGATTGGATCGAGGATGCCGATCCCTATCGGCATCTTAAGAACGGAATTTACCTTTGAACATAAGTTTACGTCTTTTATTGATGATCGTATAGGTATCTAATGCAACTAAGGCAAGACGAAAACATTAAGAATATCCTTATCAGATCCACTAACTGGGTTGGCGACGCCATAATGACCACTCCGGCGGTTAAGGCCATCAGGCAGAATTTCCCCGCTGCGAAGATAAGTATCCTGGCCAAACCTTGGGTCAAAGATGTCTTTGCCGCCAATCCCTGTATCGATCGCGTTATTGTCTATGACAGTATGCACAGGCACAAAGGTTTGCGTGGGCAGGTACGTCTGGCCAAGGAGTTGGCTGAAGAAGGCTTTGACCTGGCTATTCTACTGCAAAACGCCTTTGAAGCGGCCTGGCTGGCCTATCTGGCGCGCATCCCAAGGCGTGCCGGTTATAATACGGATGCAAGGAGTCTTCTACTGACACATGGCGTACCCCTGAAGAAAGAAACAAAAAAGATACACCAGGTCTATTACTATCTCCGTATGTTGGAAGGCCTGGGCCTGGAGGTGGATCAAAAACCGCAGCTCTTTTTAAAACCCGCACCTGATGATATCGCCTGGGCACGGAAGGCGCTCCTCCCTCTAATTCCCCCTTTGAAAAAGGGGGATACAGGGGGATTTTCAGATGAAAATAAACTAATTGGTATCAATCCCGGCGCTGCCTATGGCCCGGCCAAAAGGTGGCTGCCGGAACGTTTTGTAGAATTGGCCGGGATGCTTACAAGACAAGTGGATGCTAAGGTTGTTGTTTTCGGAACTAATGCAGATAGAAAAGTGGGGGAGGGGGCTTTAGCAAAAGCCCCGGAGTGCGTGATTAATATGGCAGGGAAGACTACCCTGGGCCAAGCCATGGCCTTAATGGCCCAATGTCGGGTCTTCATCACCAATGATTCAGGCCTGATGCATGTAGCCGCAGCCCTGCATATTCCCCTGGTGGCCATCTTCGGCTCTACCAATCCGGTGACTACCGGGCCATTTTCAGACCGGGCCGTGATCGTGCGCAAGGATATAGATTGCAGCCCTTGCCTAAAGGCAGTTTGTCCGGTAGATTTTCGTTGTATGAAAGCCATTACAACGGAGGAGGTTTATGAAGCCGCACTATCCTTAATGACCAATTTTGATGATTTCGCAAAAAGTCTAAAAATCCCCTCTCCCTTGATGGGAGAGGGTTAGGGTGAGGGTGAAAAATGGCCGCATTTCAGGAAGTTCTGTTACCCCTCCCCTTCATCCCCTCCCGCCCGGGGAGGGGAGATATGATTTTTTACGCAGCCGTCAAGATTGGAATACTTTGCGTTCTTTGCGCGGACTATTACGAGGAGTATGGAAATTGAATATCGGTGTCTTTCTGGACAGGGACGGGACTGTTAATGAAGAGATGGGTTATATCAATCACCTTTCGCGGTTTCATATCCTCCCGCGTGCGGCGGAGGCCATAAGGCTCTTAAACAAGAACGGATTAAAGGTAGTTGTGGCTACCAATCAGTCCGGCCCGGCCCGGGGATATTTCCCGGAGGAGTTGATCGGTGCAGTGAATAACAAGATGATAGACATCCTGAAAGAACAGGATGCGTGCCTTGATGGGATTTATTACTGCCCGCATCACCGCGAGGCCATTGTTCCTTCTTACCGGGTGGCTTGCGATTGTCGCAAGCCCAAAACCGGCCTGTTAAAAAAAGCGGCTCAAGAGTTGGCTATTGATCTCTCGAAATCTTATGTGGTAGGCGACCGCTTCCTGGACATCGAGCTTGCCCATAATGCCGGGGCCAAAGGCATCCTGGTACTCACCGGGTACGGAAGAGGGGAGTTGATGTATCAGGGCAATTCAAATCCTATAAGGCCGGATTTTGTGGCCGAAGACCTGCTGGAGGCAGCCGACTGGATTCTCCAGGACATAAGAAAGTATTCACCGCAGAGCTTGCTATATTGCAGTAAGCCTTGCGGATAAATGAAAAAGGCTATACTCATTTTGATTTGAGCCAATAGCAAGTTGGTTAACGCAAATCAAAAGAGGAGCATAGCCGTG
>DSAQ01000200.1 GCA_011046395.1 Pseudomonadota bacterium | reverse complement strand
GGATTTGCTTGTCACAAATCTCCATACCAGAAAAGAGAACAGGATGCTTTTTTTATGACTTCATACTACAGTGGTTACACTATCAATACCTAAAACGGACCCACAAATTCTGCGGAGGAACCCGAATATCTTAGTCAAGTTATCCGGCGGGATACCTTTCCCCGTATCACTTATCCGGATTTCCACCATCAGCTCAGCGCCATCAATATATGCCGTGCTTATCTTTATCTCACCCTTATCCTCAATGGCATGGGCAGCATTTACCAGGATGTTCATAACGACCTGATTGATCTGCTGGGGGTAGCAGTAAACCTCCGGTATGTCCCCATAGTCCTTCTTCACCGTGGCCTTGTACTTGATCTCGTTCCAGACGATATTTAAGGTGCTCTCCAAGCCTTTGTTGAGATTGGCCCACTTGAGTTCGGCCTGATCCACGTGCGAAAAGTCCTTTAAATCCTGCACGATTTTCTTGATCCGATCCGTTCCCTCCTTGGACTCGGCGATGATTTTATCGAAGTCGCCAAGGACAAAGTCTATATCCATTTTCTCCTTCAGATTTCGGATGGTCTCTAAAGTGCCGGCTAAGTCCTGGTCCTGGTCATGGGATAGCGCCGGATTCCTGGCCGCCAACTGTTCAAGTTCCAGGAAGCTGTTGATGAGTGTAGTCAGGTCCCGGCGGTATTCATCCAGTGTCCTTAAGTTGCTGTTGATAAATCCCACCGGGTTGTTGATCTCATGGGCCACTCCGGCGGCCAGTTGACCGATCGAAGCCATCTTTTCCGATTGCACCAGTTGGGCCTGATTCTGTTTGAGTTGCTGATTTGCTTCCTCCAGGTTTATTTTAATCTGTAATAATTCTTCCTCTATCTGTCTGCGTTCGGTAATTTCCTGTTGTAGTTCTTCGTTAGTCGCTGTTAATTCGGCAGTGCGCTCTTCCACCATGTTTTCAAGTTGAGCCTGGTACCTCTTCAATTCATCCTCGGTCTTCTTGAGCGGAGTAATATCTTTAAAACGTTCAACTATCCCAATCAATTGACCGTCAGCGTCCCGAAGCGGAGCGGCGTTCACGATGCCGGTGATGATCGTACCATCGGAGGCGTTTTTTTCTACGCCGTAATACTCCACGCGTTCTTCACCGTTCAGGATACGGATAACCGGGCAGTCTGGAGTGTGACATATCTGCCCCGGGAAGACCTCGTAACATTTCTTTCCCACGACGTCATTTCTATCTACCCCTAAGAGGTCTAAAAACGTCTGGTTGACGCGGCAGATGCGAAAATCCTTATCCAGAACCTGCATACTGCTAAACGCCGTCTCAAATATCTGGTTAAGCTCAAAATAGGCTGATTTAATAGCCTTTTCGGCCCGTGCACGCTTCGTTATCAAAACCTGGGCATAAACACCAAATGTAATGAACATAAGCGCGATTAAGCCGCGCATCCAGGCCTCGTGTGTTGCTGGGCTAAGTAGCTGCCGGATAAGAGTGCCCTCGTGTAATACAAGAGAATGGATAGCGGCTTCAACAAACCAGAAGAGTAACCCTAGCCCCACACCGATCCACGCTGTTTTATCCAAGAGTATTGGAGATTTTATGACTTCTTTCTTCATCTTATATTCCCCAAAGATTATAGTAGGGTGGGCTTTGCCCACCATCATTGGCGGCGTAACGGAGTTTTGGTGGGCCGAGCCCACCCTACATGGCTGCACGCCTGCTTCTTAAATTCATATCGGCCTAAAAAATTAATACGTTAAAAAGAGATAAACGAACGAAACGTCCTATTTCGTTCATTATATTTTTTATTGCGGCCAGCCGGCTTATTAAAGTTTTTATGCCCTTACTCCGAAAATGGAAGATAGGAGACAGGAGCCAGAAAACAGAAGAAAGATGAAAGAATCGAGACATCCTGACTCCTGTATACTTTCTTTGCGTTCTTTGCGTCTCTGCGGTGAAATTTTTGACAATACGGAAGTGACCGATGAAAAATTATGCGCATACCCTTCTAATCGTAGATGATGAGGTCAATGTGCTGACAAGTCTGGGAAGGGCCTTGCGGAATGAAGAATATGCGGTCCTTACGGCCAGCAACGCCGCAGAGGCCCTGGACATTTTGGAGACCGCACCGGTTGATCTGATCATTTCCGACCTGGGTATGCCTGGAATGAACGGGTTTGAGCTGTTGAAGACGGTCAAGGAAAAATACCCGGCCGTGGCCCGTATTATTCTTACCGGGCAGAGCGATACCCCGACGGTTCTCAGGGCCATCAACGAAGGCGAGGTCTTCCGGTTTTTTACCAAACCCTGGGACAATGAGGAGATAAAGGTCTCCATCCGTCAGACTATCAAGCATTTTGATTTCTTACGTGCGGCGCACAAAATGATGTGCCGGTTGAAAGAGCAGGACCGCCTGATACAGGACCTGGAAAAACGCTACCCGGGTATAACCAGGGATGCAACCGAAGAAGTTTTTGTATTATCGGATGAATATTTTTCCGGGTCGATTGAAGATGACATGAATAAATATTTTGCAGATATACTGGGGGTGCAATCGGATCGAAAGGAATAAAGACACCAAGACCTGCAACCAACTGTTATCTGGTGTTCATCCGGAAACTGCCATTTCCGAATGAAAGCAGTCAGCTATCGGCTTTCAGCTTAAGATGTTGTTTGTCTTATTTTTTGCTGACGGCTGAAAGCTGATCGCTGACTGCTGACCGCTCCATCCAGAAAACCGAGGTTTTCGGATGGAAACTATCTATATTTGACTTCCGCAAGCTATTTGGATGGTCCAGGAATGTCGATAGTCGTGCAACTGCCTCCCGCGCAAGAACGGTTACTCACGCTCGTACTCCCGGAACCTGCTCCAGACCGGCTACCACTCATAGTATAATTAGTACGACTTAAAACCCTCTCGAAGGAATCACATCCGCATTTGGGACACTTGGCTTCAATCTGATCTTCTTTATTTAACGCCAAGAGTTCAAAGATATGCTGGCAATCCAGACATCGAAATTCATAAATTGGCATCTATCGCCCTCCTTAACTACTTCCTGCATTTTTATTATACTATCCTACTAAATCTTCACGCACGAAAATGGCCTCAAGGTCATACCCTTTTTCTTTAAGAAGTTCCCCTCCCCCTTCATTACGATCAACCAGGGCCAATACCTGGGCAACCCTGAATCCCTCTGCTTCGGCTCTCTCTATGGCCTTAAGGAGTGTACCGCCGGTCGTTACCACGTCTTCCACTATAGTCACTGCGGCCCCCACTGGTAAGTTATTTTTACCCTCAATCCAGGAAGCTGTTCCATGCTTCTTGGGTTCCTTACGGATGATAAGGGCATGGATGGGATTCCCAGCTATATGACTGGCCACGGCTATGGCCGCAACCATTGGATCAGCGCCTAAGGTCATTCCCGCAACGCCCTGAACCTTCACCGGGGCCTGCCGGATACGTTCAAACATCACCTTTCCCACTAAATAAGCCCCTTCCGCCGAAAGCGTAGTCTGTTTGCAGTCTATATAAAAATCACTCTCCCGGCCGGAAGTAAGGACAACTTTCCGTTTTTGGTAAGATTTTTTAATAAGGATGGCCTTAAGGCGCTCCTTTTCATTATCCATTTGTTTCTCCTAACAGGTTAAATAGGACGCGGATTTTCGCCGACATTCGCAGAAAATTATTTAACATCCTGATCCGCCTGAGGCGGACGTTTATCTGCGTCCAAAGACTCTACTTAAACACCCGTTTGAATATAGTATCCACATGTTTCAGATGATGCTTGAGATCAAAAGTCTGCTCAAGTTCTGCTCTGCTTATATAACGCGCCAGATCTTTATCCTTCAGAAGGAGTTTTTTAAAGTCCCCTCCCCTCTCCCAGGCCTGCATGGCATTTCTTTGCACTATGCGGTATGCCTCTTCCCGGCTTACCCCCTTTTGCGTCAAAAGGAGAAGAACCTGCTGCGAAAATATCAGTCCGCCTGTCTTCCGCAGGTTCTCAGCCATCCGTTCGGGATAAACAATCAAACGATCAAGAAGGTTTGTAGCGCGATGCAGCATAAAATCAACCAGTATGGTGGCATCTGGAGCAATAACCCGCTCCACTGAAGAATGGCTTATATCTCTCTCATGCCAGAGTGGGATGTTCTCCATAGCGGCTACGGCATAGGAACGCACCAATCGCGCCAACCCGCAGATGTTTTCAGAATTGATAGGATTGCGTTTATGGGGCATAGCCGAAGAGCCTTTCTGACCGGCGCTAAAATATTCCTCGGCTTCCAGAACCTCTGTCCTCTGAAGATGCCTGATCTCAACCGCGATCTTTTCTAAAGAACCGGCCAGGACGGCCAGGGTGTTAAAGAAGTGGGCGTAGCGATCACGCTGGATAATCTGTGACGAGGCCGGGGCCGGTTTGAGACCGGACTTCTTGCAGACATAGGCCTCTATCTCCGGGTCGATATTGGCAAAAGTGCCCACCGCGCCGGAAAGCTTCCCGTAGGCAATGGTCTCTCTGGCCTCCTTTAAGCGGGCCAGGTTACGCCGCATCTCATCATGCCAGATGGCTAGTTTCAGGCCGAAAGTAATGGGCTCGGCATGAATGCCGTGCGACCGGCCGATCATAACTGTGTCCTTGTGTTCCAAAGCCCGCCTTTTGATAACCGAGAGCAACTTATGCACATCCTCAATAATAAGGTCCGACGCCTCTTTGAGAAGAAGGGCCATGCTCGTATCCAGGATATCCGATGAGGTCAGCCCCCAGTGGATAAACCGGGCCTCCGGCCCGACATTCTCGGCCACGTTGGTTAAAAAGGCTATAACGTCGTGCTTCGTCTCTTTTTCTATCTCGTCTATGCGAGCTACAGAAAAAGACGCCTTCTTCTTTATTACCTGCAAGGCCTCCTTAGGGATAACCCCCAGTTTGGCCCAGGCCTCGCAGGCCGATATCTCCACCCTTAACCAGGCGCGGTATTTATTTTCCAGCGACCATATACGGGCCATTTCCGGCCGTGTGTACCGTTCGATCATCTCATCTTCCCTCCATTTAGAGCCATCAGCAGTCGGCGACTAGATACGAAAATATCGAAATACCTAACCCGGAAAAATTGCCACAACGACACGAAAGCACGAAGGAATTCGTGAATGGCTTTGTGGTTTGCTAATTCTATAATTTTTTAATCTCTTTGTGTCTTGGTGCCTTGGTGGCTAAAATTTCCTCGCCGTCTTGGCAAGAAATTAACTCTTAAGTTACTAAAAAAAGCTGTTTCCCTTACCAACCATGATAAAAGACTGGACTTTGCGTACACCGGAAACTCCATAAGCATATTTTATAGCCAGACCGGCGCGTTCTTTGCTGTTTACTATCCCCGCCATAACTACATGCCCACAAACCGTATAGACATCTATCTGAAAAACCCGGAGATTAGGGTCACCGATAAGCTTCGTATTGACCCGGCTCGTAATCAGGCAATCGTCAATAAAACCATTAAGGGAATGCCCTGGTTTACGTCCGGACAAAAAATAAGTTTTCACCTCACGCACCCCGGGCGCTCTCCGCGCCAGAAAAGTAGCGCGTTTAACCTGGGAGCTGGTCTTAATAATTCCGGCTAAGACCACGTGCCGCTTGTGAACCATGACCTTGATGTCAAAGACACTCAGTATAGGGTCATCGATGAAACTCTTGCGTATCTTGGTTGCAATGACCGTATCATCGACACAACAACCAACCGTTCGCTCGTCTGTCGCCAACCGATAGGCTGTGGTCATACAGCCCGGTGTGCTAAAAACTATACATGTTAAAATAATCAGCAAAAAGTGGCGCATGGCTAAATCCAGGTTCGCAGAAACCAAAACGACTTTAATAAAATTATCATGGTGTGGCAACTACAAAAAGAGTCCAATTTTATCTCGATTGATGTATAATAAGAGCCTCTTGCAAAATTGTCTGTCATCCCCGAATGATTCTATCGGGGATACAGGCATTCGGGGACGGATATGGTTTTTACTTGAATAAAACCAGATTCCCGCTCAAAAGCGTTGCGGGAATGACAAAAAATGGATTTTTGCAAGAGCCTCTCTAAACTTTGAAAATTTTTCTCTGCGTGCTTTGCGCCTTTGCGGTGAAGGTATTTTTTGGATGAAAGAGTTCAGCCTCACCCCAGAAGAAAAACAGATACTCCTCCGGCTGGCAAGAGAGGAGATAAAATATCATCTCCTGGGTAACGCCGAAAAAATTACCCTGCCTGGTGAAGGACAGATTTACGGCCACCATGGGGCATTCGTCACCCTCCATAAACAGGGACGCCTTCGGGGTTGTATCGGTATATTTTCTTCCGCTCAACCACTTCATCAAACAGTACGTGAAATGGCCTATTCCGCGGCCTTTAAGGATCCGCGCTTTGCGCCATTTACGGCCGACGAACTCCCTGATATTGACATCGAGATATCTGTGCTATCGCCCTTAAGAAAGATCGACAATATCGACCAAATAGAAGTAGGAAGACACGGACTCTATATCATCAGAGGGTTTAATCGCGGCGTTTTACTCCCCCAGGTAGCTACAGAACACAACTGGGACAAAATTACCTTCCTCGAACATACCTGTTATAAAGCCGGCCTGGATGGCGACTGCTGGCGAAGCGGTGCTGAAATCTACGCGTTCACTGCCTTGATCTTTGCTGAAAAGGATCCCGGATCAATCTGATCACCACAATTTCTGGTGGAGTCAAAAACCGGAGAGGCGGACCCCAGGTGCCGACTCCACTGCTGACATAAAGCCATCGGCCGTTTATTTCATAAAGCCCGGCATTAAGCGGGAAAAATATCCTGGTGATAAAGCGGAACGGAAAAAGCTGTCCGCCATGCGCATGGCCGGATAGTTGGAGGTCTATGGGCAGACTAGTTACGTAATCTTCAGAATTAGGCGGACGATGGAAGAGAAAAAGTGTGAATAGCCTTGGGTCGCACCGGGCCACCAATGACGCCACCCCACTTTCTCCCTTGCCCCCAAAAGGCTTACCGGCCGGGTCGTCGATACCAACTATGTTAATTATTCCCTTTACATTAATGTATTCCCCTCTCAATAACCTAAACCCGGACTTTTTTATAAATTCAGAAGACTTCTCCACACCGGCGTAAAACTCATGGTTACCCATTACCGCATATTTCCCCAGGGGCGGGGTCAAAGACCCGAGCTCGCCCGCCAGATGGTCCATATTATCTACCTCCTGATCCACCAAGTCGCCGGTGGAAACAATCAGGTCCGGGTTAATCCTGCGAAGCAAACCGGTTATCTTTTTAAGCCTTCCCTCACCGATGATGACTCCCAGATGGGCATCTGAAATCTGAGCGATGACCAGTTCTTTCCTTCCTTCCGGCAGCTTCGCAGTATGGATGCGGACATCCGTCACCCGGACGTTAAGGGCCTCGTAATAGGCATAGACGCATATAACTAGAGGAATAATCACAGTCATAATAAAAACCTTATAATTCCCGGGCCAAAGAGCGCTTCTGCTCCCGGCCCATACCCGCCTCAAAAGACTATAAGCTAAGCCTCCAAAATCAAAGATTAAACTTACCAGGAAGAAGTAAAAAATAAAGCCTATCCATAGGGATGAGACATAGGTCAGCACATAACCAGGGACAAAAAACCTTTCCCAGGCAAACAGCCGGCACACTACAGGAGAGACCACCATGATGATGAAAAAGACGGCTAATACCTGATAAAAAGCACGCGGGAAATTCGTATAGGACCGGATGCGTCTGTAGAGATAAAAATGGACGCCACCGTAAATCAATGAGAATACCGAGAAGAAGATCAAAAAAGACAGCCAGCGGTTCATAATAATAACCTGCCTTAAAGAGTTTAAAAAGGCAAGAGGCTTTTATTGCTATAGACGTGCCAGGGTAATTGTTTTTAGTGTATCATTGACAGGAGGGTTAGATAAATATATGCTTTGGGTGGTAACTACCAAAGTGTGAGAAAAAATTGGCTAAAAATATCCGGTTAGTGCTTTTTTGAAGGAAAAGGTGTGGAGAAAAACAAGATCATTTATGTGGTACTAACCGTACTGCTCTCTCTTTATATTATTCCGATATCGGCCTTCGCCCGCTTGGGAACTAAAACCAGGGATTTCGTTGAGGTTATTGACAGGGTAAAACTATCTGTTGTCCAAGTCCGTGTCGAAAAAACCTTTGTCCATCCCCCAAAGCCCGGGGCCCCGGAGGGGGAGATACCGGTAAAAATTACCGGCTCCGGTCTGGTCATACGGGAAGAAGGCTATATCCTCACCTGTGCCCACGTCCTGGAACAGGCCAAAAAGATAGAGGTTATCGATATACAGGGGGAAAAATACAAAGCTGAGATCGTTGGTAAAGACGCCTCAACAGACATAGTCATTCTCAAGGTGACCGCAGCCTCCAAGAAAATCACGGCAGCAGAATTAGGTAACTCCGATCAGGTAAAACCCGGGGAGTGGGTTATGGCCTTGGGTTATCCGGAAAACCTTCAAGAAACTGTAACCGTAGGTGTAGTAAGCGGCAAAGGCAAAGACCCGAAAGGAATTGAATATATTCAAACCGATGCCCTAATAAGACCAGGAAACAGCGGCGGCCCGCTCTTAACCGAAGAGGGTAGGGTTATCGGCATAAACTCTTCTACTGCCGGAGGGTTCGGCTGGTCCATACCTATAAACCTGGCTATCTCGATTGCCAACCAGCTCATCAAGCACGGCGAAGTATTGCGGGGGTATATTGGAGTAATAGGCCAGGATATAACCAAAGAACTGGCCGCAGCATTCGGGGTTCAGACCACGTCTGGCGTCCTCATCGGCGATATGGAACATTACAGTCCGGCGGAAAAATATAATCTCATGGTCGGGGACGTAATTTTTAAATTTGACGGCCAGGAGGTAAAAAATACAAAGGAACTGGCTAGACTGGAAGCTGAAACGACACCAAACAAGATGGTTGATATAGAAATAATAAGGGATAGGGAAAGAAAAACTATCCCCATAAAGCTTGGCCAGGCCATGACCGAGGCCGGCCAAAGGGACGAAGTCGATAAGAAGTTCGGCCTTAGCGTTGAAGACATCTCAGAAACCTGGAAGAAGAAAATCAAAACGGAAAGGATAGAGGGAGTAGTCGTATCCCGCGTCCGGGCTGCCTCATCCGCCTCTGCCGCTGATCTTAGGTGGGGAGATATTATCGTGGAAGCAGATGGGGAAAAAGTCAGAAACCGACGCGAATTCTATCGACTTATAGAGAGCCTCGCTAAGAAGGAAAACATATTAATGCTCATCGAACGGGCAGGAAAAACATCTTATATTGTTCTAAGGGTCGATTAAACTCGCCGCTTGCACTCCGTTACCGGAGAGACATTACACCTCAAAGAAAGGTCAAGACATATCTTAAAATCTCTGATGGCAGAGATTCTCTGTTACTTTGCGTCATCTCCAAAAGCCTTATATCATCTCTTTTCTTTATCTCTGCGATAAGCCCGCCACCCTTAAGAGCAATGGTGGCAATAACCAGTTTCTCAGAATCGAGTATCTCCTTTACGAGCCTTTTGAATTTATCAGATAGACACTCCATCTTTCCGATCTCATCAATAATGACAAGACCTGTTTTAGGGTCTAAAAATGCAATAGAGTCGAGAAAATCTTCAAAGCCCTTAACATCAACCCCGTATCTACTTACCCGGTAATGGCTTTTTATCCCTGTATGGGAAAGAATTCCCCTTCTCCCATCAAGGCTTATCAGTTCAAACCCTTTTCTAATCCCTCCCTCTCTTATCTCCTGTGTGTAAAAACCAGCCGGATGGAAATCCCTTAACCCTGCAAAGATTTTCCCGATAAGTGTTGTCTTGCCAATGCCCGGGACTCCTGTTACCAGGATATTCTTTTTTGCTAACTTCATCATACCTCATTCTCTTTTAGGCATGTTATATGCCCTTTTGCAGACCTCCCTGCCCAGGTCCTGAACCATAGCGATGACCGCCGTCTTGCCCTAAGGGGACCAGCCCGGCCAGGGGAGGGGAGTTTCCGGATGGGAACTAACTAAAATCTTAACGTAGCCTTCAGCCTTTTAACATTGAGCAGCAAGTCCAGCCCGCTGTTTGCGCTGGTAACATGGATGTCCGCAGCGGTTATCGCATCTACAGCGCACCCCTCCCCTTCAGTGACGGCAATGCCGACATGCGCGGCCTTGAGCATCTTCCGGTCATTATTCCCGTTCCCGAAGGCAACCACGGTTTCAGCGCCGAGTTTCTTAACATATTTCTCTTTCTGCACGTCGTGTTTTTCGCCTGTAAGGATATGAATATCACAATTAACTCCGTTCAATTCTTCCTTCGCCTTCCCGAAGGTGTCGGCCGTCAATATGTGGATCTTCAAGAACCCGGCTATTTGGTTCAATTGCTCGCGTACGCCGGGCAAAAGCCTTCCGCCCACTGACAGAGTGCCGGTAAAATCCGACACCAAGTGTTCAATTCTTACCCATCCAAAACCAGGTATCTCTAACTCTAACATTGGAAGCTCCTTTCTCTGTCCAATGTATGGCAACTGTTTGGACTCTCTCTCCTATAGTGAGTAGTCATCACCCTGTCAAGCTCATTCTCTAAGAGAACTCCAGGATTCACTATTGACGATCTCGTAAAAAGCTAATTTATACCGTTAACGGTATCCTATATGCAACGAACTTGACTATAACACCAAAAAGCAGCAAAAATATTTAAAGGGCGTAGCAGGTAACTGATACCGTTTGTACTTTGATGCTTCGTGCTCGTTAAAAAGCTTGGTATGGAGGGATACGGCACTATTATTGGTGACATTGATCCCGTTTGGAAGTTT
>DSAQ01000041.1 GCA_011046395.1 Pseudomonadota bacterium | reverse complement strand
GATACTTTCATTACACACCTCAGTCCGTCATAGCCCGCCCATGGTATCCGTTCACCGTTGACCGTGAAAAGCGCGAAAAACATCTTTTTCGGTGAGCAGTAAACGGTCAACGGTGAACGGTGAACGGTTACCGCCCATCAGAGTATGAGCTCAACAATTACAGTAGTGCCCTTGCCTACCTCACTCAATATCTTTATAGTACCGTTATGCCTTTTTAATATCTCTCGGGAAACAGTAAGCCCCAGGCCACTGCTTATGGTCTTGGTGGTAAAGAACGGTTCAAATATTTTGTCCAGGACATCGGCGGGTATGCCCACCCCTGAATCGGCTATCTCAATGCGCAGGCGGGATGGCGGGGGATCCGGCATGTGGCTGGTTATGATGCGGAGGTGTCCTCCTTTGGGCATAGCATTTACGGCATTAGAAAACAGGTGAATGAAAACCTCCTCCAGCTTTTTCTTATCGCCTAATATCAGGGGCATGTCTTCTTCAAGGTATTGATGCACGGCAATGCCGCTCCTGGCAAGTGTATCTTCGTAGAGTAGCAACACCTCTATAATTAACTTATTGATATTTAACTGACGCCGTTCTATAGGAAATTCCGTAGAGTAAGTCAGTACATCATTTAAGAAGCGTTCCAGGCGGCCGACCTCGCTTATGATAATCTCCACATATTTTTTTTCCGGCATTTTTAGCCTGGTCCGGCGCTGGATCAGATTGGCAAAACCGCCGACAACGGTCAGCGGATTGCGTATCTCATGGGCAATTTTGGCGGAGATCTGTCCGATAGCGACCAACTTTTCCGCCCTAAGGAGATATTCGTGGGTCTCTTTAAGGGCCCTGGTTTTTTCATCAACGATCTGTTCTAAGAGGTCTATACGTCCTCTGATATCAATGGAACGGAGAAAATCGGACATTTCCTTGCCTGTCCTTCCCCATTCCGCAGCCGGTTTTACCTGCCAGGAACAGGCGGGGTCGCCTTTGCCGCGACAGGCTGTTTCTAAACAGAGGGCGGTATGGCCGATAACGGCGCTGACATAGCCCGATACCAAACCTTCCAGAGTCCAGCATACGCTATGTTTTTCCAGCCCGAAATGTTTGAGGTGTTGCTCGACCTCAAAGGAATCCAGCCACTTTCCTTCCATATAGAGATGTTTTTTGTCAGGGGCAACCTCTATTTTGATGTCAACCGGCTGGGCCAGGCCCTTTATAGTGTGTAAATCGCAGACTGCCTGCAGCCGTTCCTGGTCGTTTTCCCAGGAAAAGTCCTTGGCCAGATTGATAGCTTCTATATAACCAGCCTGGTATCCTAACCGGAAGAGGACCCCCTTGGTTATCTCATCGCCCAAGGTGTTAATAAGATCCTTTCTTAAAAAACCCAACCCATCCGTGGAAAAGAGCAGAAAACGATTTTTACCCAGATGGATATGTCCGGCTTGAAAGTCGATCTTCATTGATGCAGCCAAGTCTTCAGGCTTCATAATCATCTCCCGGGAGCGCTGTTTGTTACTTTATTTTACCGCCTTAGACGGACGAAGCAAAGCGATTGTATCAGTTTTGGGGTCAGGAATACAACCAAAAAGGTATAAGTTCGTAAAGGAATTTAAAATCTTAGCCCAGGATGCCGATAAAAACAGATGAATACATTCCACCGGAGTGGACTGTCTTTAAACAGGATGTCTTAAATGGCTATTACAGACCAAAAAATACCGCCGCTTACCCGGAAGATAACGGTTGTTTTTACGGATATAGTCGCCTCCAGCCTCTTTTTCAAGACATACGGTAACCTGGCCGGACGCCGGATGCTCGAAGAGCATAATAAGATGCTTATCCCAATCATTAAGGAACACAGCGGTCTTGTAGTCAAGACGGTCGGCGACTCTATAATGGCCTACTTTTTAAATCCCGCTGAGGCCATAAAATCAGCCATAAAGATGCAGAAGAGACTGACTCAATTTAACTTAAACCAACCGCCAAATCACAAAATCCGTATCCGGATAGCTGTCCATTACGGTGACGGCCTTATCGAAAAGGAGGATATTTTTGGGGATGTAGTCAATGTCGCCGCTAAAATATTACCTCTGGCGGAATCAGATACTATCTATGTGAGTGAGGAGGTAAGATTAATTATTGGCAACGGGCTGCCGCTTCGTTATGAAGAGGTGTCTCCGGGTGACGACTCCGATTTGCCGGGCCAGAGGGTCTATCGGGTGTTATGGGAAGACGATTTGGATCTATTGCCCGTAACCAACATTATCATTCTGGTCAATCCGGTCCCATTTCTTGGTGAGAAGGCTTTTGGCAAAAAGTGGCCGTTTTTTCTCCAGGCTGTATATAGCTACCTGAATGAAGGGGCCACTGAAACCAGGATACTGGAAAATAAGATGATCTTTTCTTGCTATGACAATCTGCCCGAGACCTTGTCGCGCCTTCTTGATCTGTTGGTTGCCCTGCGGGGCAAGTATTTAATGGAAACACCCCTGGAGAGCCTCCCCCTTCAAATTATTCTGCATAAAGATACAACGAACTGTAAGGATGACTCCTTTGTTGGCGCGTTGTCCATAGGATGGGAAAACTTAAAACCGGATGTTGTTTACCTGACAAAGCCGGCCTATGATTCCTGGCTGGAAAACAGGCCGGGAGACTGCGATTTTAAGCTGGTTTCGCACGGCAAGGACATTTACCGTGTGGAGACAGACGGCGCCGGCCTTATAGAAGATAGAGTACTTTTCCCACATCGTGAGATCATGGCCCTGGGCAATAGAAGGGAGTGTTTTTACTGTGGCTCGCGTCGCCACCACTTAAGCGCCTGCCCCTCAAAAAATCTGCAACTTCCAGCCAAGGCCCTTACGCAAATAGGCCACTTATCCCTTGATAGGGTGAGCCGGTGTTTTTCACGGGCATTCAATAACCCGGAACAATACAACGAAGGCCTGGCTAACCTTAAAGAGAGTGACCTGCAGTTTATTTCCGAACAGAATGAGGCGCAGATAGCTTATCACGCCTTTTTTGATCTTATGGAGATCTATCAACTGAGATTTGTACGGCGGGTCTGGCGTGCAGAGGCCACCGGCTGGAATAGGTTTCTGGGCGCCGAGAGCGGGCAGAAAGAAGAAGGCGGGACGTTGTGGCTGGCCATGGATTGCCTCCGCGTAGGACAACTGGAAAAAACTGAACATTTTTTAAAAGCAGGTGAGGATAAAAGCGGCAGAGACTACAGGCTTTACATGCTCAAGGGATTTCTCCATCTGGAAAAAGAAAACTATTATGAGGCCCTTTACCAGTTCGAAAGGGCCCGGGAGCTTTCAAATAATCCTTTACAACGCATTTATACGCTTTTTTTGATTGCCCGTATTCATGAGATACTCGAAGATTATGGCAAGGCAGAGGAGCTGATAAACAGCATTATATTTCTTGAACCCCAGTGCGCAGAGGCCCATTATCGCAAGGTAGCGCTGCTCACTAAGATGGGTCTTTACGACTCGGCCATGAGCAGGTTAAAAAACATCATATTACAGCAAAAGGAGTTTTTCCTGTGTGCCCTCATTGACCCTCAATTGCTTTCTATGCAGAGAATTCTGGAGCCGCTTTTGGCCGGGATGCTCGAAGAGTCCCGACTCAGTGCCACCGAGGCCGTTCAGCGGGCCGAGACCGCGGTTAATATCCTTGATGACTGGTTGGAAAAAGAAGAAGAAGCCTACAAGGAAAACAGGGCGCTGGTAGATAAGATCAGACAACTCATGGCACAAAGCAGCTATTTGGGCTACACAGAAGCTGAAGATATTGCCCGTTCGCTTGCCAGCCGCTGTCGCCAGGTTCTTATCAATATGAGGGCAGGCCTTCACAAGATAATCTTATTATATGGTCATCAGATAAAAGGATATGAACTTTACTGGAAGGCATACCCGCTTAAGGGGCTTTTCAAAGTCGTAGAGCCCCGGTTGCAGCAGATCCGGGAGAAGTTAAATTATGCGGCGGCGCTGGCCAGAAGAGATGAGGCCAGCCTGTTTAAACGGGCCCGAACCCTTGTGGATGAGATGGCATCGGAACTGAAGGAAATGCTTTCTATTGTGCATAAAATGGAACTAATAGAGAATCTTTTCCGGAATCTACGGCGGTTCGGAAAACGAGTATTGATATTAGAAGCCGTAGTGCTTATCCTGGGGATAGCTGTGTATCCCGTCATTCTCTTTTATGTAAACCGGCTCTATCCGGTATTTGAATGGAATACCTTCGACGACCTTTGGCAACATCAAAAGGGTGTTCTGTTCATCGGAGGCATAGCCGGATTTCTCACGGCCGTGGCGCTGACCTTTAAGGACATCTGGCGATCCTGACGTATTTACTCCTAACCGGCTGTCAGCATGTTTGTTATCCGTTATCCGTTGTCCGACATTTTCTTTCGGTAAACGGTCAACAGTGAACGGTGGACCGGTTTCATGCTGATAGCTGTTCAATTATTTCTCTGTGCCCTCTGTGGTTGTTTGTCATAGGACATTAAATTACCTGAAGTTGACAGAACATCACTTTTTGTTTAATTTCGTCCTATGTCCACTACGTATCCCAGGGTTTATGATGTCGTCGTCGTTGGCGCCGGACACGCCGGCTGCGAGGCAGCCCTGGCCGCGGCCCGTTTAGGGCATCCCACCCTGCTCATTACTATAAACATCGATACCATCGGGGCTATGTCCTGCAACCCGGCTATTGGCGGCCTGGCCAAGGGCCACCTAGTTAAGGAAATTGACGCCCTGGGCGGGGAGATGGCCATAAATACTGATGAGACCGCCATCCAGTTCCGGCGTCTGAATACCAAGAAAGGCCCGGCCGTCTGGTCCTCGCGGGCCCAGGTGGACCGTCTCCTTTATCGGCTGCGCATGAAATCGGTTCTGGAAAACCAGGTCAACCTGGACATCAAGCAGGCCATGGTGGATAGTCTCATAGTAGAGAACGGTGTAGTCAGGGGGCTTGAGACCTCCGTGGGCGAAAGGATCGAGGGGAAGGCGGTTATTCTGACTACGGGTACCTTTTTGAATGGCCTCATCCATATCGGCCTCAAACAGTTTGCGGCCGGGCGGATGGGCGATCCTCCCTCCCAGCGGCTTTCCCAGTGCCTTAAAGACCTGGGGTTTACTATCGATAGATTGAAGACCGGCACCACCCCGCGTCTGGACGGCAAAACTATCGACTTCAGCCGGCTGGAAGCCCAGCATGGAGATGACCCGCCACACCTCTTTTCTTTCCGAAGCAAGGAAGCCAGGCAGAAACAGGTGCCCTGCTATATAACCTATACCAACGAGCGCACCCATGAGATTATCAGGAAAGGATTGGATCGCTCCCCGCTTTTCACCGGAGTGATACAGGGCGTGGGGGCCCGTTATTGCCCATCTATCGAGGATAAGGTGGTGCGTTTTGCGGATAAGGAGCGCCATCAAATATTTCTTGAGCCCGAAGGACTTAATACTACAGAGATTTACCCTAACGGCACCGCTACCAGTCTGCCGGTGGATATACAACTGGCCATGCTTCGGACTATTCCGGGACTGGAGAAGGTGGAGGTTATACGGCCTGGCTATGCCATAGAGTATGACTATGTTGACCCTCAACAGCTAAAGCCGTCTCTGGAAACCAAGCCGGTACGCGGGCTGTTCCATGCCGGTCAAATAAATGGAACCAGCGGTTATGAAGAGGCAGCCGCCCAGGGCCTGATTGCGGGTATAAATGCGGTTTGTTATGTAGAGGGCAAGGATCCGGTTATCCTGGATCGTTCGCAGGCGTATATCGGCGTTCTTATTGATGACCTGGTTACCAAAGGCACCAATGAGCCTTATCGCATGTTCACCTCCCGGGCCGAATACCGTCTCCTTTTACGTGAAGATAATGCCGATCTCCGGCTTACGGAGCTTGCCCGTGCCGTCGGCCTGGTTACAGACGATGCCTATGCCATCTACCAGGCAAAAAAGAAAAAGATAGAAGAGGCATTAGCCGGATTACATGGGATCAAACTCCCGCCTAATACTGCCAACAACGATTGGCTGAGGAGCTGTAACAGTGCCCCGCTTAAAAACATCACTTCGCTGGCCGATCTTCTGCGCCGCCCCGAGTTGTTCTTAAGGGATATTGTCCCTTTGTATCCTGTTTTAGCCGACCTGCCGCCTCAAGTGGCCGGTGAGCTGGAAGTCACGATTAAGTACGAAGGTTATGTGCGGAGACAGGCTGAACAGGTAGAGCGTTTCAAAAAGCTGGAAGGTTGTCTGGTCCCGGAAGATATAGATTTCAGAACTCTTCCGGGTATATCGCGGGAGGTACAGGAGAAGCTGGATCGTATCCGTCCCCGCTCTCTCGGACAGGCCGCACGGATTTCGGGCATCACGCCGGCGGCTGTTTCCATCCTGCACATTCATCTTAAAAAGAGAGGTTATGCGCTATGAGTCAGAATCAGGCCCCGGCTATTTCTAACTGGATAAGGGAACAGGTCAGAAGGGCAGGGGTAGGGGGCACTGTTTTTGGATTGAGCGGCGGGGTTGACTCAGCGGTGGTGGCTGCCCTCTGTAAGGAGGCGACGGGTGAAGATAACCTCGGCCTCATTATGCCCTGCCATAGTCTGGACGAGGATATTGCCCATGCCCGGCTGGTGGCAGACACTTTTCAGGTCAAAACGCTAACGGTTGATCTCAGCCCCGTTTTTGATAGCCTTAAGGCCATGTTGCCCGAAGGGAATCAACTGGCTTACGCCAACCTTAAACCACGCCTGCGCATGATGACGCTTTATTATTTTGCCAACCTTAATCATTATCTGGTGGTCGGCACCGGTAATAAGAGCGAGATCAGCGTCGGGTACTTTACCAAGTATGGTGATGGCGGCGTAGATATATTACCCCTGGGAGATTTTTTGAAACGTGAAGTGAGGGAATTGGCCCGCAGTCTGAAGGTGCCCCGGGTCATTATCGACAAACCGCCTTCGGCCGGACTCTGGGCCGGACAAACAGATGAGTCGGAGATGGGCGTGACCTATGAGGAGATAGATAATTATCTAAAAGGACTTGAGGAGAAAACCACATCTGACCTTACTTCGCAGGTGAAAAACAAAGTTAACGCTATGATGACGGCCTCGGAGCACAAGCGTACGCCTATCCCGATTTATTACCGGAAGCAAGCTTAGATACATCTGCTCTTGGCATCGTCCGTATCCAGACGAATCCATCGCCCATTTTTCTGGAACCACCAGGTCTGTCCGTCAAATTTAGCGGCCAAGGTACCGTGATATCGCATCATCTTTTTGACTTGAGATGGAGAATAGGTCTTATAATAGTGCCCCTGTGCCTCGCCATCTGTGTATGATAGGGTAGCCCCTATAGAGAATATGGCCAGTAATATAACAAAAATGTAACTTTTACGCATAATCCTTAGTTCCTTACCAGAGAGATGCATGTATTGAACGCAAATTCAATGCCAAATAATCATCTCTGGTTAATAAATAGTGTAAATACAATATGTTAGCATATATACTTGATAAGCGATATTATGCCCTAAGAAATGTTTTTCCCTTAATAGGGGTACTTTTTTTCCATTTTTGTGGAATTATTTTTCTCTTTGGCAATACCCTGTTCCCTTTTAGAATCCTCCTATACCCTTCTTTCCCAAAATGAAGATTAAGGGAATTTTATAGACGGCGGAGAGGCAATAGATCATGGCCACGAAGCTAAGCTTCTTTTTTGTGGGCAAGACAAAAGAGCGATTTATCCAGATGGGGATAGATGAGTACCTGCATCGCCTGATACGCTACGTTTCGAGTGAGGTCAGGGTTGTGAAGGCCGAGAAGATTGGACCTAAAGCGGACACACATAAGGTTATTGAGGCTGAAAGTAGAAATATCCTGACTAAAATAAGCCCTGCTGCTTATCGCATAGCCCTTGACAGCACGGGGAAACAGCTTTCGTCCGTCGATCTGGCCAGGTTTTTGACCGACCTCGAAAGGCAGGGCCGGGAAGAGATTATTTTCATAACTGGCGGTCCTTTGGGCCTTTCACCCACCCTGCTCAAGGAGTGCCACTTTATCCTTTCACTCTCCAAACTTACCCTTACCCATGAGATGTGCCGCCTTATACTCTTCGAGCAAGTTTATCGGGCTTATACGATAAAGGCCGGCGAGAAGTACCACAAATAATCGGCTAAACAGACTCGACGCTGACTATTTCCGGTATCTCTTTCCTGAGGTATTTTTCAATACCGTTTTTGAGGGTCATCTGAGACATGGGACAGCCCTTGCAGGCGCCGGTGAGGCGGACTGAAACCACTCCATCCTTGATATCCACCAATTCGACATCGCCGCCGTCTTTCTGTAAAACCGGCCTGATTTTGTCCAATACGCTTTGAACTTGTTCCTTCATTTAATTAGCCTCCGGATAGAAATAAGAGGGTTAAAACCTAACACACCCCCCAAAAATTGCCAATAAAAAACATTCCCCAAACGTATCAGTTTAGCTGTTTGAAAGAGTATTCTTAAATCCCTCCCAACCTCCCTTTTTCAAAGGGAGGAGAAACACTAAATATTACCCCAAAACGTTCTTTGACTTTTAGCATAGTGTGGTCTATCATGGCCGATATGAAACGCAAGGCAAAGATCATCTGCACCATCGGCCCGGCCTCGCAATCCGAGGAGGTCATTTCTCAACTGGCTCAGGCCGGTATGGACGTCGCCCGGCTCAATTTTTCGCATGGCACCCATGATGACCATTTAAGAAACATTACGCTTATTCGGCGGGTCTCGGCCGGATTAAGGAGGCCCATTGCCATATTGCAGGATCTCCAGGGGCCCAAAATACGCATCGGGACTTTTGCCCATGGCCCGGCAAACCTCGTACCGGGCGGACGTTTTATCATATCCACAAGGCCCAGACCGGGGGACGAGACCGGTGTTTCTACTTCTTATGGCAAGTTGGCCCGGGATGTTCATCCCGGCGACTTTATCCTCATTGACGATGGCTTAATCAAACTCCGTGTCCTGGAAACAGATACGGAAGACGTAACCTGCGAGGTAGTAAACGGCGGCGTGCTTTACGATCGCAAGGGGATCAACCTCCCCGGAGTACGTATCTCGGAGCCGGCGCTTACGGCTAAGGATAGAGAAGACCTGCGCTTTGGACTGGAAAATGGGGTGGATTATATAGCCCTTTCCTTTGTCCGTGATCCACGGGATATAATTGAAATAAAGGAAGTGATAGGCGACAAACGGGTTCCGGTCATAGCCAAGCTGGAAAAGCCGGAGGCCGTGGAAAAGCTCGATGCCATAATAGCCCTGGCGGATGGCATCATGGTGGCCCGTGGCGATCTGGGGGTGGAAATCTCGCCGGCCAAAGTCCCTGCCCTTCAGAAGCGTATCATCGAAAAGTGTCACCATCAGGGTGTACCGGCCATAACGGCCACCCAGATGCTTGATTCCATGATGGTGCACCCCACACCGACCCGTGCCGAGGCATCGGATGTGGCTAACGCTATTTTTGACGGAAGCGACGGCGTCATGCTCTCCGGGGAAACCGCCTTTGGGAAGTATCCGGTCCAGGCCGTGGAGATGATGGCCCGCATCATTGAGGAGGCTGAAAAAACGCCGTACTTTCGTTTAGGACACCGCGATGTCCCGGCAGATACGGTCATTTCCTTTGGCCAGTCGATATGCCACGCCGCTTATCACAGCTCCAGGGAAATCGGCGCTAAATTTATCATCGCCTTCACCGAGACGGGCTTTACAGCCCGCCTGATCTCCAAATACAGGCCCGAATGCCCGATTATAGCCTTCACTCCGCACGAAGAGACGTGCCGGCGGGGTTCTCTTTACTGGGGAACCATTCCTATCCGGATGGATTTCGCCCGCGATACCCAGGAGGCCATTCGAGAAATGGAAAACAAACTCTTAGTCGAAGGTTTGATCAACAAGGGTGACCACTTAGTGGTTATGGCCGGCTCGTCTATGGAAGTCGGAGGGACGAATCTTCTTCGCCTCCACCGGGTGGGATAACTCTTCTGCCCTGCCCTGTAGCGAAAGAGGTCTCTCCAAGTTATTTGCCGCAAGGAGTGCGTCATCCCGCAAGATGTCCGGCGTGGGCCCGTCTGCCGCTATGCGGCCGGCGTGCAAGACGATGGTACGCTCACAGGTATCCAGTATGAGATCGAGATCGTGAGAGGCGATAACCCTGGTGTGCTTAAAGGTGCGAAGCAGGTTTATGAGCTGCCGCCTGGCCCTGGGATCAAGATTGGAAGAGGGCTCGTCCATGACCAGGATATCCGGTTCCATGGATAGTACGGTAGCAATAGAGACCGCCCGTTTTTGGCCTATAGACAGCCTGTGCGGCGGTCGGTGTTTCAAATCCAGGCAGCCTACTGTTTGCAATGCCTCCAGCGTCTTTTCCTCTACCTTCTTGCTGTCCCAACCCAGGTTGAAGGGGCCAAAGGCCACGTCATCATAAACCCTGGGCATAAAGAGCTGATCATCCGGATTTTGAAAGACCACGCCTACCCTGCGCCGGACATCGTTTACGGTATCTCTGGAGACAATGACATTACCGACATTCACCGTCCCCTCGGTCGGGAAAAGATACCCGTTTATCTGGAGGAGCAGGGTCGATTTGCCCGCGCCATTAGCCCCCACCAGACCTACGGATTCACCATGCAGGACGGTAAATGAGATACCGGAGAGCGCCCGTGTACCATCGGAATAGACGTACCCGACATCTGTAAACTCAATGAAATGGTGACTCATAACCGACCTTATTTTAATACTACTCAGACACTTCACACGATGTCTTTATAGTAAAGAAAAGAATCCTAATACTACAGCGACATATTATTTAATAGACAAGCAAAATGATTTCGTGTAGGATAGCTCCGGTTTGGGCGCATGTTGGAGACCTCGATCTGCGGGGTGATAGTTTTCACCTTG
>DSAQ01000071.1 GCA_011046395.1 Pseudomonadota bacterium | reverse complement strand
TCTACGCTTCGCAGTGATTGTTACCGCACACCACGCAAGACTCGGTGCTTGACTGCTGGCTAGGCTTTATCAAGGCGGCCATTTCAGACCACAGTCTTCCATGCGCTTACAAGGCGCAACTCCCACACCACCAGGCATACGGATCACGTACCACGGCGGTTCGGTTGATTACTTCGGCACTTCTGCCGACCGGGTGTTCGGACTCCTCTATCCAACGCGGCCGTCCCCATCGAGGGGCATTGTCAACTTAGAATCTTAAGGGCATCCCACTTTCCCCTTCCCGATTATGTGATCTGATTGGATTGGTCGCCAATCGTTGACTTGAGCTTTTCAATGGTTGCCCTAAAGCGATGGAGCACGTCGTCATAGGTCAATAGCTCCAGGTTTTTCCACTCCCGGTTGTAAGACCTCATATATTTCCGGTGGGAATCGTCGAAGCCCGTAGAGCGCCCAATTACCACAATGAAATGAGGCGTTTCAAAGCCGGGAAGTTTATTCTGAATGTATGCCTTGTTGCCCTCCAGCCAAACGTCCCAGTCCCGGGTTTGCTTGATGGCCTGCATAACAGGACTGGTAAGCGAATAGTCCTTGTTGAGAACTGGATGAGCGGCGCGCTCAAGTTCTACCAGGAAATAGCTAGGACCCTGGGTTGTTGTTGCCACGAGGACGAAATCTGTGACAAAGTCCTCTCCAAGTTTTTGCTTGGAAATAGCTTCTGCGGATTGGTGAAGAACAAAGGAATTGGTCTTAAGAAACTTCTGGATCTCCTCCTCGCGCGTTTCGTCTTCGAGTATCTTTTCGAACTCGTCTGATAGTGCCTTCAACTTTGAGATTGTTTCCTGACTGGGCAGTGTTACGGATGTCGTCTCCGCCGTCTGTGTCTGCAACCCCAAGAGAGTCAACTGAAAATCAAGAATAGCCCTCTCAAGGGCTGGCGTATTAATTGTGTCGCCGTATTTTAGGTGGGAAAGCTCAGCGTATGGTATCTCAATGCCATTGATAGAACAATTCACGAAAGTGATATGTCCCAGCCCCCGGATCGCGCCCGCCCTGGCAAGAGATAGCTCACCGTGCTCGACTGGCACCAGAAGGCCATCTTCAGCCCACTCCGATAGAGTCATCGGCAGCACTCGAAAAGCTACGCTGGGGCGGCCAGAAAACGTCTTATGCCTCACAAAAGCAACCCCGTCTTTAAGACCGTACACCGTGCTCGATACATCTGTGGGCAGCACACCTTCTGTTTTCAAAGATAGCGCAACGGTAGCATTTTGCATCCCGTCACGGATAGCATTTCGTACTTTCCAGTAGTCTTTTTCGGCGTCAACAAACCTCCTGGCCTTCTCTCGAATGATTATCTCAATAGGGCTCGTAGCGTGGGCCTGTTTGTGGGTTTTCGATTTTCTCTTGTTCTTTGCGGTCATTTCATATTCTCTGTCTCACATAACGAATAATAGTTTTTACGGCGCGAAGCCAACCGTAAAAAATCCTGTTGAACTGAACCGCAAGCTATTATTTGGAAATTTATCGGCTCAGCATAGTTGTATTATTTGATTTTATAGCAGAAATTGATCGATATTCCAAGATGAAACCGTGTGTGTAAGGAAGATTTCGGAACAGGTTGACCGAAGGGACTGTCGGGATGGGTATGGTTATTACAGCAGGCCGGTTCTGGCTTTGGTATATAGTGCAGACCGGTATGACCAAGCAACGGCTAACGGCGTTACTGATCGCCGGCGTCATCTTTGTGGCCGACTCTTCCTGATCACTGCTCTACGGAGTAATGGGGAGCCCTAAAAATTATAAGTTTCCGAGACGAAGGGCAACATGAACCAACTTTTGCCGTTCATCGGAGGTAAGATGAAGAGCTGAAGACATATTATTACAACTCTCCAACCTCCCACTTTGTGATATTTAAGAAACGGTATCTATCCTCCTCGATTGGCGCTGTTTCCAAAACCTTTAGCCGGCCAGGCCAGTCCGGCCCGGAGATGACCAGGGTGTGAAACTCGCCCGACTCGCCGCAGGGATCGATTTTATGTGGTAGGCCTTCAAGTTTTTGCCTGAAATCGCCATCGATTGGACAGCCCAGCCATTCCTTGCCCAGGATATCGCTGCGGGCGGCGACAATAATAGCCTCAAATCCCCGTCGTATAAACTCGGCTATAAGTTCCCCGGTATCCTTGTCCCAGAGAGGGAAGACCGGAGAAATCCCCGATTCTCCCACTACGCGTTCCAGCCACGTCCTGTGTTCCATGAGATAGATATCGCCGCATATCAGATTTTCGATGCCCTGTTGTTTCAGTTCGGCGAGCGTTTTCCGGAAGGCTGCCTCGTAAGAGCTTCCTTTAACTTCTTTCTGAATGATGGGCATTCCAGCGGCCTTGGCCTGGTCATGAATCAGGGCGGTGGGCAACCCGTGCGAGCGGGAGCTTTCGCCAGTATAAAAATTGACGAATGTGGCTACCTCATAACCCTGTTCCGTGGCCAGCCGCCAGGCCAGGCAGCTATCTTTCCCTCCGCTCCAAAGTGCAGCGGCCTTATTGTTAGTTTTATCCATAACTAGTGATCCCTCAAATAATTTTTCTTATCTGCGAGCGGGGTTTTTCCTTGCCACACAGAAATGTTACATTTCTTAAGTATCTTCTGGTCGCATGGGCTGCAGACTCGATCTCTTCCAGGGTTGGCTGCCTCCAGTCAGTTCCCGGCACCGGGATAAAGGCATCAATTCGATACGGAATAATGGGATCTATGCCGGCGATAAAGCGGGCTATGGCCTCAATTTCTTGCCGATCGATATAGGCAGGAATCAGGATACTCTCCATCCTGAGTTTAAGGCCATAGTCATAGGCCAAGTTTATGTTTTCGAGGATGGTTAAATTGCTTTTCCCAGTAAAATCCTTATGCAGCCGGTCATCGAGGGCCTTGAGGCTGATCTGGATTTCGTCTATAGGCTTCAGGTCAGGCAGACAATAACCATTGGTGAGCAGGATGTTATATGTCCTCGAATCTTTCTTGAGACGGGCCAGTAAGCTGGATAACTCCTGGTCAATAGATGCATCCCCACCCAGACAGGTCACGCGTTTGGCATTAAGTTCATTTACTACATCTGCTATTTCAGACTGAGACAAGAGTCGTACCGGCCCGGGGTTGCCTGCCCTTTGCGGGCCATGGAGATGCATGTCATAGACATCTTTGCGCCGGATGCAGCCGCGGCAGGAGAAATTGCAGCCCCAAAAGTAGAGATAGGCAGTCCGGGTTTCCGGTTCATAGGTGATGTGATAGACATTCATCGTCCTTGTTGCTCCATGGAAACGAGAAGTACGTGGGGCCTTTTGGTAACCGGATTTTCGTTGACGAGAACCACGGTTTCATAGACTGCTTCGATGGTCTCATAGGTCATAACCTCGGAGGGTGATCCTTCCTCGAAGATGAAGCCGTCTTTAAGCAGGATCAGCCGGTCGCAATACAGGCTGGCCAGGTTCAGGTCGTGGAGGACGATGATCACGGTCATACCTTCCGTGCGATTCAGCCTCTTTATGACATCCAGGATTCTTATTTGATGGCCGATGTCCAAGTGCGCGGTCGGCTCGTCTAAAAGAAGAAGTTTGGGTTCCTGGGCCAGTGCCTGAGCGAGAAATACGCGCTGTCTTTCTCCGCCGGAAAGCTCAAAAAGTTTCTTGTCTTTGAAATCTTCCGTATCCGTCAGTTGCAAAACCTGGCGGATCACATCCCGATCCCTTTTGCCTGATTTCTGGAGGCGCCCGAGATGGGGGAATCTACCCATAGCGACCAACTCTTCAACACGGAAAGAGAAGGTACTGTCCATGCCCTGCGGCATGACGGCTATTTCTTTGGCAATATCCGAAGCAGGTATCCTGGCCGTGTTTTTGCCCTGATACAGGACCTCACCCTCCCATGGGTTAAGAAATCCGGTTATAACCCGGAAGAGCGTAGTTTTCCCCGAGCCATTGGGGCCGATGATGCCCAGGAAACAGCCCGGCGGGACGCCAAAAGATATCCTGTCAATAATCTTTCGATCCTGGTATCCGGCTACGAGATCGGTGACCTTAAGCAAGGGAAGGGCATCCGAATTGGTTTCCGTCCGAAAACTACCTCTCCCCTGGCGGGAGGGGATGAAGGGGAGGGGGAGTGGTCTGGAATTGTTCATTTTTTCACCCCCACCCTGACCCTCCCCCATCAAAGGGGGAGGGAATATGATAGGCTCCGGATGACAATGGGTCGGTTTCTGAATATCTGAAGTTAGCCATATCAGAATATTTCCCAGTTCTTGGTTTTTAGAATAAAAGAGATAAATACCAGTCCGCCGGCAATGCCGGTAATTACCCCTACCGGCAATTCAAGCGGGGCTATAATTGTCCGGGCGATAGTATCACAGAGGGGCAAAAAAATGGCCCCGCCCAAGGCCGATGCCGGGATAAGTGTTTTATGATTTGGTCCGACCAGGCGGCGCAGGAAATGAGGCACAATGAGGCCGACAAACCCGATCAGTCCGGAGACAGCTACGCAAGCGCCGGTGATTAGAGAAGCGGCCAGAAAGAATATCTTGCGCAGAGACTCGGTGTTCAGGCCGAGATAGGTGGCCTTTTCCTCGCCGAGGGTGAGGATGTTTAACTGCTGGGCCAGGAGTATCATTATCACTATGCCGCCCACTATGGGAAAGGCGGCAACTCTGGCCATACCGGTCTCTGTGGCGGACAGATCGCCCATAAGCCAGATTATGGTTCCGTGGACTTTATCGGTATCGGCTACGGAAAGTATCAGGAGGACGAGGGCGGAAAAAAGGAAGCTTAAGATTACGCCACCCAATATCAGGGTGGGGATGGAGAAACGCCGCCGCGCGGCCACCGCATAAGTTAGAGAAAGGGAAAGAAATGCGCCTAAGAAAGCGGCTAAAGGTAAGGCTATCCGGCCTAAGACACCCGGCAGTCCAAAGACAATGGCCAGGGTCGCGCCCAGGGCGGCCCCGCCGGATATGCCCAGGGTGTAGGGCTCAGCCAGGGGATTACGCAGAAGTCCTTGAAATACACAACCGGCTACGGAGAGTCCGGCCCCGACCAGGACGCCCAGGAAAAATCTGGGCACGCGGAGCTGCCAGACAATGGTAGAGGCGATGCTATCCTTTTCCGGCTGGAAGATAGCAGTTACTACTGAGGATAACGAGAGGTTACTCCCGCCGAAGGCCAGGCCTAGCAAAAATGTCCCTATAAAAAGAAGAAAGAGGGCTATAAAGACTTTTGTATGGCGATAAGTCATCTCTTAAAAGACCTCGGGGCCCGGCCTGACGCAGTCAGGATGAAGAAAAGAAGCCACCTTTTCCAGTCCACGGACAAAGGTAAGAGGAGTAGGGGAACATACCGGATGGGCCTCGATTACATATATCCGCCTGTCTTTCACGGCCTTTAATCCTTTATATTTTTGCCAGGAGGCGACTTCCCGGGCCGTGACGTCACCCATAGTGACCAGCACGATCGCCTCCGGATTTTGCCGGAGCACTTCTTCCCGGCTGTAGCGTACATAGCGGGCCGGGGCATTATGCGCGATATTGACTCCTCCAGCCATGGAGAGGAGTTCATCGGCAAAAGTTCCCTTCCCCACGGTGACCAGCGGAGAGGCGCCCACCTCCCAGAAGACCCTTACCGGCCGGGCCTCCTTGAGCCGGGCTTTTATGGCCGCGATACGTTCGTTTGCCTTCTTTATGACGGATTCGGCGGCTTTTTTTGCCCCCAGGGTCTTTCCCAGGAGGCTTAAGTTACGACAGATATCTGCAAAGCTCTTTTCCGGGGGTAGGATCAACACCCGTATGCCCAGGGAAGAGAGTTTATCAAGATCCGGTTGCGGATTGGTCTCTGTGGCCAGGACTATGTCCGGCTGAAGGGAGACGATTCTTTCGACGTTTGGCTTGATAACGGTGCCGATCTTTGGTTTGCGTGCGGCGCAAGGAGGATATTGGCAGAAGGTGGTTACGCCCACGACCCTACTTTCCAGGCCAAGCTGAAAGAGTGCCTCGGTAATGGAGGGGGATAGAGAGACGATGCGCTGCGGCAGGCCATCTCCCCGGGCCGTTACCGGAGAGATGACCAGGATCATAGCGCAAAAGATCATGCAGAGGAGATACCTCTTGGTGTCCCAAATTCGAAATTCGAAATTCGAAATCCGAAATCTAAAAGGATACAACAACTTCCTCCACATCGGTTAAGAACTAATCAGCAAAATCTCAGGCTTAAAAAGTCGCCTTAATCCCACCATAAATACCGATACCGGGTTCGCCGTATTGATATATGGATTGATAGTTTTGGTCGGTCAGGTTATCCACCCTTCCGAAGACCTGAAGCCACTGAGTAACTTCATAGGATGCCGCAAGATTTACGAGTATATAGGAAGGCATCTCGGCGGTGTTACTCGTGTTTCTATAACGTTTACCCACATACTGAGTATTGAGGTTCACATTCAGCTTTTCCAATGGTCTAATGTTCAGAGAAGCACCTCCGGTATGCTTGGGCCGGTATATTAAATACTTGCCTTGGCTTGTACCTCCGGGGGTCTCATCTTTCGCCCCGGTGTAGGTGTAATGGGCATCGAGACTCAACCAATCCAGTGGCTTAAAAGAGACCGATGTCTCCCAGCCCTTGGTCTTGGCCTTACCGACGTTGTAATACTTCCAGGTAGTCCAATTCCAGTCAATCAACTGGTCAATCTCAGTCTGGAAGTAGGTCACGGACAGCAGCACCTTTCTCTCGAACAGTTCCTGGTCTATGCCCACATCATAGCCCTTGCTCTCCTCCGGATTCAGGTTGGGATCGCCGTAGGATGAGTAGAGTTGATAGAGGGAGGGGGCGCGGAAGCCGGTTCCGTAACTTGTCCTTATCTTGGTCCCGGTCTCTTCATAGAGATAGGCCAGCGCGCCTTTATAGGTATCCTCACCGCCAAAGGTCTGATGATCGTCATGACGCATACCAAGGGTAAAAGAGAAGCCCTTAAACGGAGTCCACTTGTTCTGGATAAAGAGGCTGTTGGTATCAACCTTCTTTTCCGTAATATTCCCCCCGGTACTCTGGACGTCGCCGCTCTCTTCCTGATAATCAAAGCCTGCGGTGATGGTATCTTTGTCTTTGATAAAGAAATTATGCTGCCAGGAGGCCAACTTGGTGGTTCCTTTATAGGTGCTGTCAAAGCTCCCGTTTTCGGTATATTCTCTTTTTGTCTCCGTAGTTCCCAGCTTAATGCTGTGCTGCCACCAGTCAAAGATATCCTGGTCGAAATTCGTGGAAACACTGGTGATGTCTGTATCCTGAACCTCATCTGCGTCAGCAAAGCCCCAAGTAGGAGGGCCATAGCCATCAAAATCCATAGATGATTCGGAGTGGCGCACCGAAAATCCTGCCCTCACCGTTTCGCTTATTTGGGCATCGAGCCGGGCAGAGATATTGGTATTGTGGTAGTAATCCTGTTCCGTATTTCCCAGGTCTTCATCCGCCTTGGAGACGCCTTTAGTATCCAGACGGGATACAGAAGCAGAATAGCTTACCTTATCATTTGCCCCGCTGACCCCAAGGGTTTCCCTAAAGGTCTCAAATGAGCCTCCTTCGGCCGACAGGTAAAATTCAGGCTTTCCCTTGCCTTTTTTAGTAATGATATTGATGACGCCGCCTATGGCATCTGATCCATAGAGCACGCTCTGAGCGCCGCGAATAATTTCTATTCGCTCGATGTTATCCGTGGACAGGTCGGAGATGCTCATCTTTCCATCGCTAGCCATGGGATCACCTACCCTGACTCCATCAATCATAATCAAGGTATGGGCATTGTTTGTGCCGCGCAGGTAAATAGATGCTCCTCCACCAAATTGACCATACTGGGCAATGGAAACCCCCGGCACAGCTCTTAAGACATCAATAACCGTTTTTTTACCTTTTTTTTGAATCTCTTCCCCTGTCACTACAGTAACCGAATCAGGGGAGTATCTCAATGGTTCCTCCAATCTACTGGCAGTTACGATTACCTCCTCCATTTCTATCACTCCAGTTTTCTCCTGTGCACAAACCGTAGTGGACAATGCCATAAATAAACACGCAAGTAATACAATAACACAATTTAACAGCCTCTTCATTTCCAAATCCTCCTTATGAGTTTGATATTTTGTTCTGCCTGACATCCTCTTCCAGCACAAACTCATAAGAATGGCGTTTTATTGTTACCTCTTTCCATGACAAACCTCCTTTCTCCCTCGGTCAGGATGTTATTTGGTCTGCCAGATAAGTCTCCTGGCTTGCGGCAAGGCCTACTCTCCACACCTTCCCAACCCTTTTTAGGAATCAGTGGTATTGCGTGGATTTCGTTCCGCTTACAGTTGCGGGGCAGCGCCGGCCTTTGACCGGCTTCCTTGATCTGACAGACTTAATGCCTATAAGCTTGTTTTTAGCAATTCAATAACCAGACAATAAGCATCCCTCCCATCAAGGCCACAAATGACGTGGCATACATCAGATATATGGCCTGTTTTATATCCTCTGGTTCTTTAGGACGAATAGGCTTCCCGATTAGCGGCCGGTTACTTGCCCGGCCGTGGTAGATATTTTGTCCTCCCAGTTGAATGCCCAAGGCCCCGGCAAAGGCGGCCTCGGGGAATCCGGCATTGGGACTGGCTGCCTTCCGCTTATCTTTGAGTACCGTCTCCAGGGATCTGCGGCCGTCTTTGCCGGTTAAAAGGGCGGCGAGGGGTATAATAACGCCACTCAAGCGGGCCGGGATAAAATTCGCGATGTCATCCAGCCGGGCAGAAAACCAGCCGAACTTTAGATATCTTTCATCCTTGTAACCGACCATCGAGTCCAGGGTGTTGATGGCTTTATAGGCCCAGGCAAGCGGAGCTCCACCGATAATGGCGTAAAATAGGGGAGAAATGATGCCATCTACCGTATTTTCAGCTACAGTCTCTACTGTTCCTCGAATAAGACAGTCTCTATCTAAGGTGGCGGTTTCACGGCTGACGATCTGGCCGAGTTGTCTGCGGGCTTGATTAATGTTGTCCGCCTTAAGGGGGGAATAGACCTTTTTAGCGGCCTGAGCCAGGCTGCGCACGGAAAGCGACATAAAGATAAGAAGGATGGCTATGACTTTTCCGAAGTAAGGATGAAAAATGCCTGCCATATAGCAAATGAGCCAGACAAGGCCATAGGTCAAACCCACAATGGTTATAGTAAGAATAGCTCCAGCCAGTCGTAAGGGGAGGGCAGTTTGTCTGAGATACCTTTCCAGGGCCATTATGCCCCGGCCAATGGCCCGTACCGGATGCGGAAACCAGATCGGGTCACCAATCAGAATATCCAGGCTGTAGGCGATCATCAGATCAAAGGCCATTTAGAACCTCTCGAAGGGACGAGATGAGTCGGGCATTTTCCTCTCTGGTACGCACGGCAACACGGATAAAATGCTTATCTAGCCCCCGGTAGGTGCTGCAATTCCGGATTAATATGCCCTTCCGGGCCATCTCGTCGGTAAGAGCCGCCGAGTCGATTTTATTGGTGGCTATGCGGCAGAGTATAAAATTTGCTGCAGAAGGATAGGGGAGGAGTCCGGAAATTTTAGCAAGCTCAGATAAAAGCCTTTCTTTCTCAAGGCCAAGGCGGGCAATGGTCTGTGTTTGATATGTCGTATCTTTAATGGCCTCGAGGCCGGCTGCTTGTGCCAGGGTATTCACCATCCAGGGAGGCTGCATGCGTCCGATCTTTTTGACCAGGGTCTTGCCGCCGACCAGGTAACCCAGGCGAAGGCCGGGTAGGGCGTAGAGCTTGGTAAACGAGCGAAGGACGATGATATTAGACGCCCTGGCGGCAAGGGTTACAAAAGAACGCTGTTCGCCGCCATCCACGAAATCGAGAAATGTCTCATCAATGACCATGGCAATCTTATGTTTTTTGCAGGCATGGATTATGTTGTAGATGTCAGCCTCGGGCATGAGATAACCCGTAGGGCTATTGGGTGTACAGAGAAAGAGTATGTCTGCCTGGTCTAATCGGCCCAGGATTGTTTCCATGGGCCAGGAGAAGTCTTTATCCGGGCGGGCCTCGATGAACAGACATCTGCCGCCTGCGAGACGGACGGCGTCCTCGTATTCGGTAAAAGTTGGTATGGGGATGAGGGCCTGTTTTGGCGTTAAGACGCGGGTGATAAGATGGATAAGCTCGGTAGAGCCGTTACCGACGAGTATGTTGTCCGGATCGATTTGCCCGACCCGCCCCGGCGGGGACGGCCAGTAGGCGGCGATGGCCTGGCGCAGTTCAAGACAGTCGGAGTCTGGGTAGTTGGGCAGGGCATCTATGGATTTTTTGATGACTTCTTTTACGCCCCGGGGCGGGCCAAAGGGACTGATACTGGCGCTAAAGTCAAGGACGGCAGATTTACTCAAGCCATATTTATCCTGGACTTCCCGTATGTTGCCCCCGTGAACTGGCCTGGTCACATCTCCTCCATAAAAACAAAAAAGCCCTTAAATCCCAACAGTTGGACTTAAGGGCTGCACCCGCTTGACTTCACCCTTCTTTTCCGCGAAGAAAAAGGCCTCTATTTACGTCCCGGGCAGGTCTTCTGACTCACGGATCTACCTACTCCCCACGCCTTCCCGTCCGCCCATGGCAAACAGTGGCTTTTTAGCTAGTCATCAGTGACTACGAATAACTATTAACCAAATCACTGACAACCAGCCTGCGGGTTTCGTCCCCGAATACAGCGGCGGGACCGTCCCTGATTTGCACAGGGTTCCCTTAACCCATGGACAGAGCCTATAATAATATACTCTGATATTGTGTCAAGTAATTATGTAGTCCCAAATCCACCACCTACTTTGTAGGTTCTGGTTTGTCACTCCTTGGAGAGCCGTTTCAGGGATAGTTATTACGGGCAGAATACAAACGTGACTCTATTTTCCTTAGGCCATGCTTGTTG
>DSAQ01000103.1 GCA_011046395.1 Pseudomonadota bacterium | reverse complement strand
CTAGAACCTCACGGCCATCTCTGCAAACCAGGCAGTACCCGGGGCCTCATAGTAATAGTAATAATCCTGGTCAAACAGGTTATCTGCGGATAGCGATAGCTCGATGTTTTTAGTCACATTTGCGCTTACCTTGGCATCAACGACAAAGTATGGGTCGTATGAGCCATAGACATACCGGAATGAGTCGGTGTTGTCATCGTTGGAATAGATCTTCCCGACATAGCGGCCCACCAAGCTACCCTTAAACATCCTGTATGCGAAATCCAGGCCCACGGAATACATATTTTTAGGGACATAGGTCAGTTGTTTCCCTTCGATGGTTGGATTGGACGGGTATTCAGTAATAACCGCATCGTTATAGGTCAGGGTGGCAAATGCCTCGAGGAAGGGATTGATTTTTTGGCGTAATTCCAGCTCCACCCCTTTGACCTTGGCCTTGGCGGCATTCTGGTAGGTCTTGGTCTTGGATAGGGAAGTATCGGTGACGAGGTATATCAGGTCCTGGACATAGTTTTCAAAATAGGTGGCCTTAAACCGGGTTCCGAAAGAGGTCTTCTGTTCCCAGCCCACCTCCCAGGAAGCCGTAGTCTCAGGTTCCAAATTCGGGTTGCCCCTGTAGGTCCAGCCGGTGGTAGAGACCCAGGTCCGGTAGAGGTTATAGACATTGGGACTACGGAAGGCTGTACCGCCGGAGAGGCGAAGGGTGGTCATCTCCCGGGGCTTATAGAGGATTGAGATTTTGGGAGAGAGGCTTTCATCGGTGCGGTCAGGATAGTTTACCGCTGCGGTCGCGCCGCTGCCGTCTGTATCATAAGAGCCGTCGTAGGTCTTCCAGTAATCGTAGCGGAGACCCAGAAAGAGGGTCAGGTTTTTAGGCAGATGCCATTCATCCTGGGCAAAGAGGGCATAGGTGCGATCCTTTCCTTCAGACCGGTAGTTCAGACCGATTTTGCTGTTTTCATCCTTCCAGAAGGAAAGGTCGTACTCTTCGCTGGTCGACTCTCCCTGTCGGTATGAAATTCCTGCAGTAAGGATATTTCCCGGGGCAACCATGAAATCAGACTGGATTTCAGCCTGATAGGCTTTACTTGGTGATTCTGAGACCTTGCCCGTACCGCTGTCCCAGGTGGCTGAACTATTGGGCTTGGTATACCAGTTCTTGTTCCGGTCGGTCAGGCCGGCATTCAGTTTGAGGGAACAGCGGTCAGCCGGCTGCGTCTCTATTCGGAGGGTATATATGTCCGTAGCCGACTTCCCCTTCCCATTTAGAAAATTGGATTCGCTTAAAGACGCCTTTTGTGCCGGATTATCGAAGGTTACGGATCCGCTGATGACCGGGTTGCCAGAGGCATCCCGCAGATAAGACTCATATCGGTCATAATCATAGGCCCGTTGCTGGCGGACATAGCCCAGGGTAAGTTTTGACGCCTTGGGCAGGTCAAGGGCTACTCTGGCGTCGAAATTGCCCTGGGACCAGGTATTATCTCCTGTGTTGCCAACGATATAGGTAGTAGAACCTGTGCTCGTAGTGGTCTTGGTCCAGCCCGTAACCGGAGTCCCTACTCCAGCCGAGGTGGTCTTGGTAACCAGGTTGGCCGGATAACCGTCCGTATCAAGATATTCCGCACCCAGCCGGAAGCTGATTTTATCGAGAACCTTGTTGCCATAACCGAGGCGGGTTGACCAGGTCTGGTCGGTTCCGTACCCGGCCTTGACCAGTACTTCCTGTTTTTCCGGCATGCGGGTGATTATATTCACCACGCCACCCATGGCATTACCGCCATAAAGGGCAGATACCGGTCCCCGGACGACCTCAATCTGTTCGACAGATTCCATAGGCAGGCCAGCCCATTCCACGGTATTGGTATAACTGTCATTTAATGGAAGACCATCTAAGAGGATGGCGGTCCTCTGTTTGCCTGGTAATCCCCGGAGGGAGACATGAGCCAGGGTATCCATTAACCCCTTGCCGCGCCGAACAAAGATCCCCGACAGTTCCCGAAGGGCCTGATCCAGGACCTGGATGTTCCTTTTACTTATGTCCTCTTTGGTTACCACACTGACGCTGCCGGGGACGTTTTCTATTTCTTGAGGGGTCTTGGTAGCAGTTACGATTATTTCTTTTATCGCAACTGTGTCCTTTGTCTCTTCAGCAATCACAAGCTTAGCAGGTGAGAGTACCGTGAGCATGACGGCCAATAAACACAAATAATACATCTTTAATCTCCCTTCTTCTCAGAATTTGACAAAAGCCCTCAACTCTGTTACGAAGAGAGTTGAGGTGCGCCCGCTGAAGGCGGGACGTACTTCCCGGAAAGGCAGCTCACATCCTGGCAGAGGGGGCTGCCTTTTCCTTATTTTCCCTTCAGCACCATACGGTGATCGAGAAAGTTTATCTCCTGAATATCAGCCTCTACGTACATCTCTTTTCCCAGAAGACCGCGGAGGTATATCTTGCCGTCTTCCGGACGGAGAAGAATGACGCTGTCCATCAAAAGTTCTTCCTTGCCATCCCTTAAGATATAGGCGTTTGTTTCACACATATTCACACCCCCTCATTTAAATTTATCAGGACGCAGATTTTCGCGGATACTCGCAGAAAAATATTTTCTATATTTAAGATCTTGTAAATCTGCGTTCATCTGCGTCCAAAAACAGGAATTTCTGCTATCTGTTTACCAACTTAAATACCAGCGGCACATCCAGAGAAAGCCTGTTCATGGCCAGTTCCTTTGGGATGGACGGGAATTTACCGATGCGCCTTACAGTCCGTTCTGCCGCCTCGTCCAGGATGCTGAACCCGGAAGAGCTGACGACTCTCAAATCCTCTACCTTCCCATCTCTGCATATGACGAAATGCAACCCCACGGTTCCTTCCCAGCTGTTTCTTCGGGCCCACAAAGGATATTCTTTATATTCTTCCAGCAGGGTCCGGATAAGGGCTAAGTACCCTTCGAAGGCGTTCTGTTTTTGGGCCGCAGAAGCAGGACCGGGGGAGGAGTTCGTCCCTGAACCAGCCGTTCCGGCCAGCATAGCACTCAGAAACGGGCAAGGAGAAGGCCGCCGTGCCAGATCCGGCGTCTCATTTTCCATCCTGTCTTCATTTGCAGGAACGGATGTCTCTTCCGGCGGCAGCTCCTTAGCCTGTACCGTCTCTTTAGGCGTAAGCGGCTGCGCTGCCTCCGTATCCTTTTTAACGGTTCGCTTTTCGGTCTTACTCGCTGCCCTTACGGGACGGGGGGAATCCGCCGCAGTAACCTCGGAAAATACAAAACTGAGGACAGGGGCCGGCAACCGGTGCGGCGACATCTTGTTTTTGAAATCCATTCCCCACAGAAAGAGGACATGCAAAAGGCAGGAGACCAGAAAGAAATAAGGTATGTTGTCAGCGGCCCTTCTCACCGGTCTTTTTCCTCCGCTGAAAGAAGCAGGCCGCGGGCGCCGGCCAGCCGTATCTCGTCCATTACTGAAACCAGGGCTTGCACCCGGCAGTCCCGGTCGGACTTGACCACAACCTCTTTCCTGCTGGTTTCGGCCAGCCGCATCTGTAAGGCCTGACGCAGGTCCCGTAGGCCAACTTCGACCTCGTCCACAAAAACCCGGCCTTGCCGGTCGATCGAGACTGTAAGGGGGATGGGCCGGGAAGCCCCGGCCACCTTTGACTGAGGGAGTTCGAGACTGATCCCGGTTTCCTCTATAAAATAGGCCGACAGCATAAAGAAAATGAGGAGCAGAAAGACCATGTCTATCAGCGGAGCCATGTCCAGCCCTAAGGATTTTTTTTGAGTACGGCGGATGTTTACCAGCATCTATTTTCCATTTAATCCTGGATTCTGAGTTTTTTCTCTCCTACGGCGACGCTACCGACTCCTGACTTTCCTCAACCGTCGCTAACAGCCGGGAGGCGGCCATTTCCACCTCACCTGCCAGGCTGTCCACTTTTCTTTCCAGGACAAAGTGACAAAAGGCGGTAGGAATGGCCACAGAGAGTCCGAAGGCCGTGGTAAGCATGGCCTCCCAGATACCGCCGGCCAAGGCCATGGCGTTTACCTTGCCGCCGATGTGTTCAATTACCTGAAAGGCCTGGATCATCCCGGTAACTGTGCCAAGAAGCCCCAAGAGGGGCGCAAGTTGCACAACCAGGGGAAGAATCTTTATCCGGCCCTCGATATTGTCCACGGCCTGGCTTCCCACGGCTGAAGCAATCTCGATGAGCTCGGCCCGTTTCTTTCCTTCGGAAAGATTCAAGATCAGGGCGGTCAGAACTACAGCAACCGGGTTTCTGTTGCCGCTGACGAGTGAAAGAGCGCTATCACACTTCCCGGCCTTAACGGCCCGGACTATCGTGGTCAGGTCCACCCTTGGCGTCCTGGCCAGGCGGTAAAGATAAAAAGAGCGCTCCAGAATAATGGCCAGGGCCAATATGGATAGAAAGAGAATGGGGTACATGACAACCCCACCCTGGAAGAAATAATCTATCAAGGCAAACTCCTTAATTTTAATATCTTCTGAAAATAAACGTTTAACAGCCCCGCCGGGGGCTGTCAAGAACAAATAAGTGCCCGGATTTTCCTCAAATTTGAGAGTTCCCGGAGGTCACACCTGGAAGGTGCGCCTACGGTTTCGGCACCCTGCCCGTAGGAGCAGCATCCGTCCTCGGCCGACCTGTCTATGATCCGCCGCAGGAGGGGAGGCCTGCTGCGATATTCCCTACCGATTAAAGAAATCCGCTCCTCAACGACCGGGGGGAAACGCCTGAAGAGCAACCACAAGTCGCAATGATCTTATCAACTCTAGGCGAGGGAAATCTGGTCTGTTAAGTAACACGAAACTAAATATAGTGCTACTTAACAAGCTTATCTACTCTTGTCAAGACGATATTCATTTCTGAGGCCCCTTCACTTTTCTCAATCTCGATGTCGAGGTATTCCCTTGGAAAATTCGCCGGGATTTGATATTTTTTAATTTTGGTCCTGAGTGTCTTGCGGTCAATACCGAGCAATTGGGCAGCACGGGTCTTATGCCCCTCCGTGCGCTGAAGGACGTTCATAATGTGCAGACGTTCCATCTCCTGCAGGCGAAGCGGTTCCCTCATAAGTAGACCTCCTTTCTGATTGAAAATTGACGCACTCGTAAAAAGTCGTCACTCCGGTGAAAACCGGAGTCCAGATGGTTTGCAACTGCTTGAAAAGACTGGATTCCGGCTTTCGCCGGAATGACGGAAAACGGTATTTTTGGACTTCCAACGAACTCAAGCAAGTTCGTTCTAAAATAGGATGCCGCTCGCGGTATAAGTTGGCTTTTTACGAAGTCATCATTTCTTAGTAACTGAAAGATTAGCGCGGCCTGACAAATGAAGTAATAGACTCCACAATATACCCATCGGGACAAAATAAGACCGGCGACCCGCAGCCTGGACACTCCTTGATCTCGCCATGCCCTAAGCGTTTATCCTCAAAGGTAACCAGGATTTCAGTCTTACAATTTGGACATTCTCTTTTCATTTCTTTGCTCATTTTTTCTCTCCTCAATGATAAATGTTTTCTACGGAGGCCTCTTTTAGCCTGGTAAGACACGATTTACAGATTAAGAACCTTCCTTGCTCTACTAACCGGGATACCAAAACATAATCACCACAAAAGGGGCGGGTCATGAAAGGACTTGCAGACCTTAAGTCTCCTCACAAGTGATTCTGTTTACATAGCCCCTAACAGCGTCTTCAAGGGCGGAGGTCTCCTTTTCATATCCTGACATACGCAGTTTTGAAATATCAGCTTTTGTGAGATATTGATACCTATCACGGATATTTTCCGGCATATCGATATATTCAATGGAAGGCTCTTTGCCAAGTGCTGAAAATACTGCCTTAACAAGGTCGTTCCATGTTCTCGGATTCCCTGTGCCGATATTGAAGATTCCATTTATCTCCGGATGTTCCAGAAAATACAGGGTCATATCAGCCGCATCTTCTACATAGATAAAATCCCTCAACTGTTTCCCATCTCCATAATCATTATTATAGGATCTAAAAAGCCCCACGCTACCATCTTTCCTTATCTGTTTATATGCTTTGAATACCATACTGCTCATTTCTCCTTTATGACTTTCGTTAGGGCCAAACACGTTAAAATACTTCAAGCCCACTATTGTCTCAAGGAGGTTATTTTTTAATGCCCATAGGTCAAAGAGATGTTTTGAATAACCGTAGGCATTAAGAGGTCGAAGGTATTTTAATAACTGATGGTCATCAGAAAATCCCATTGAACCGTTTCCATAAGTAGCTGCACTCGAGGCATATATAAATCTCACCTTTTCCTTTACTGCCCAAACAGCCAGCGTTTTTGTATATCCATAATTGTTTTCCATCAGGTATTCTATATCAGTTTCTGTGGTTGAGCTTCTGGCGCCCATGTGGATAATGGCCGAAATCTTACCATCAAATGCCCTGGCTGATAGTTTGTCCAGAAACACATCCTTTTGTACGTAATCCTCAAAATCAAGGCCAATCAGATTCTGCCATTTATACGAAGTACCGAGATTGTCGACAATAAGGATATTATCTTCGCCAAGTTCATTTAGCCTTTTGACTATATTACAACCGATAAACCCCGCACCACCTGTGATTATTACTGTTTTACTCATGATTACCCTTGATTACTCAGGCAAACCCGTTGTAGCTCCTTTATGAATTATCAGGGGAGTTACTGCTTTGGACCGTTTCCCCCTTCTTCCAGCTCCTTATCAGCGCCCATAAGCCAAATAGTGCAAGGAGGAGGCTTATTCCCACAAAGGCCTTGGTATATTGAGCGACAAGTGGCTTCTTGAAGGACTCCATGAAGAGATTTTTATTCACATCAATCTCAACTTGGGCTCCGTGCATTCCATGTTCGGACTCCCCGTAGACCTTGATGGTCCATTTCCCCTTCCGGTCGGGCAGGAATGAGACAAAGCCATTTTTATCGGTTCTTCCTTTCTGATGAGGTATTTTATCCTCCGGGCCGAAGATTTCATATGAAGAATAGCTCGCCGGGTCATCGGCTGCATAAAACACCCGCACGCTGATACCTTTGTTTTCGACCTGATAATGGACAGAGTGGGCTTCTGCCCCTGAATACATCAGGAGCAGAAGCATGAAACAAAGGTAAATCACCTTCAACATTATTTAACCTCAAAAGTCATATTTGTTGAGAGTGAAAGAACATCCGCATCAGGATCGTCTTTTAAAGGAATTTTATAGCTTACACCAATTATCTGGTTCCCACTCTTTTCAATGGCAACATTTGCTATGCCATTCTTGTCTGTCTTTGGTAACTCCTTCAACTTCCTTTCATAGGTGCATCCGGCTTTAACAACAGCACCCTCAAGCGGTTTCCCTTCAAACAACACCTTTATTGGAAGTGTTTCTCCTATCTTGATTGCAAATGGGTTTTTCTCAGGCACTATCTCGAGTCTCAAACCGAGAGGCTTCGAAAATAAATCGCTTGGGCTTAACATGACTTTAGAATACTTCTGTGATCTAAAGGACTCTATAATCTCAAAATTTCCCTTTGCTTCCCTTTTCGTAAGCTTTTTCCCTCCTTCTGTTGTCTTTACAAAGTAGCCACCGTCAAAAAGTATACTGATGGTTGCGGCCTCTCCTTTCGGAGATATTAAGGCACTCTCTTTTTGTTTTACAATTACGACTTCCACAGCCTTCCCCTTGCTATCAAATCCTTTCACATCCTTTATCTTTTCCGGGTCATAAGGGTCAAGCTTGAGGCCGTGTCCATATAGGATACCGATGTCTCCATTCCTTTTCTCCATCCATAACATATGGGCAAAGGCATTTGAAAACATCATCAAACTTAGCGTAACTGCGGTAACTGCGGTAATTAAAATGTGTCTCATCTTCTACACCTCCATAAATTTTAAATTTTTCTATCCGCATACGATACTGACTTTTTAACAACTTAAAGCTGATACTTCACGCCTTATTCAACATCATTGCATCACCTCCTCCTCTGAAACAGACTTTTTAATAACTGAGAACCAATACTTCACCCCGGCCAAACTATTATTAAAACCTGGCCTCGAGCATGGCAAAAAAGGTTCTTCTCGGATAGGGGTGGAACATGTGGTAAAGTTCATCAGTAAGGTTATCGACACCCACAGAAGCTTTCCAATTTTTAAGGAATGCATACATGAGCTTTGCGTCAAATACCAGATACCTGTCGACCCCGCCGTATCCTCCTCCGGGATCCTTGTTTTCAAGAGTATTCCATGCCTTGCTGGCGTACCTTCCGCCAACAGTTAAAGTAAGGTCATTTATGGGGGAATAGGATATAACGGCATTAGCAAGCCATTTAGGGCAGCGAGGAAAAGTTTTTCCCTCTGAGATGGGGAGATTGGTATTCTCTAAGATTTCCGCATCGGTATATGCTATGTTACCCATTACATCAAGCCCGACAAGCAGGAACCTTCTCTTTTCTACGCTGAATTCAATACCCCTTTTTCTCACTTCATCCACATTTTGATAATTTGTTACCATTGTATAGATGTTAGTTTGTTTGAAGATAGCGTCCTCTTCGGAGTTTTCAAAAAAACTGAGTCTGACTTTCCCGTCCCTGCCCAGACTTCTCGTGATGGTAAAATCTTTGGCGAAGACCTTTTCACTTTTCAGGTTGGGGTTGGTCTCAACCACGTCTCCTGCGGGAGTGATCTTTCCATAATAGAGCTCTCCAATGACCGGGAATCTGTAGGCCTTGGCCAGCGAAAGCCTGAAATCCCAATTTTCATCAGGCCTGTAGGTAATGGCAAACTTGGGGGAAAAATAGTCTTCCTCTCTCTCATCCAGATAAGTTTTAACTCGTGATCCACCTACATCCTTTGATTTACTACCATCAAAGCCGCTCCACCACTCGTAGCGCCCTCCCAGATAAAGCATCCATTTATCGGTCAAGTCCCATTCATCCTGTAAAAAGACGGCATGGGTCCCGGTTTTTCCCTCAGAGCCTTCTGAGAGGGTAGTTCTTATATCGTGCTTCCAGTCAGAGGCATTCCATTTCTCACTATCCGTGAAATACCGGTCATAGTGGTAGCCCCCTGTGAGGGTGTGATTTGCCAGGGCTGGTAATCTTGAAGGCCTGTAGCTTGACTTGAAGTCAAAGGTGTACCAGCCGCTATCTGTATCGGTAACCGTTCCGGGGCCCCCATGCTTTGACGTCGGAGGAGCTGTCGTTGACTGCTGGGTCAGTTCTTTTGGAATGTTATAAAAGCTCGCGGCGGCCCAGGTCTTAACCCCATCCTCTGGCTCCCTTTTAAAAGAAACTGCGTATATATAATTGTCTTGTGTCTGCTCCTGGTAATAAAACTGTGAAGCGGCAATATTATATTTTCGACCATTGATATCCACGTTACCGCTGTAAACCCTGTTACCTGAGCTGTCTATTAAGTATGTTTCTGGTTCATCAACCTCTGTGTCGCTTCTCAAATATCCCAGATCGATTCTTGCTTGAGTGTAGCTGTTTATATCGTATGCAACTTTGAACTTGAATAGATTATCTGTTATTTTGCGGGGGCCGAAACTACCTAAAATATACCTCTCTTGGTTTTCTGGATCTAGATCGTAATCCCATCCGGATACTGGATTACCTACAGGGGCGGAGCCATCCTTTTTTAATTTCGCAAAGAACGAGATCGGCTGTGCCTCATTTTCCATTCTATCGAATAGGCCAAAGATTCGGAATTTGCCAAACTTGTCACCGTAAGAGAGGTGCGCCGTATAACCGTCAAGATCATAGTCGCTCTTATACTCTCTGAAATTATGATACATGTATGATGTGTTGGCTGAAATTTCCCTTTTTTCAGGAAGCTTGGTTGTGATGAATGCTACACCTCCGAGGGCATTGCCGCTATATAATGCGGAATAGGGTCCATAAATCACATCAACCCGTTCGATCTCCTCGGGCGCCACCATGTCCCATCTGATATTACCACCCGTGCCTAAAAAATCGCTCAACATCATCTCATCTGCCAAAACTAAAGTTCTTGCTGTAAAGGGGTGAGTTCCTCTGATGGAAAGGGGGCGGCTACCGCCGGGGTAGAGTTTTCTCACATATAATCCTGGCAGGTATTTAAAAATGTCTTCGGTACCCACTACATTTCTCTTTGCAATATCCTCTTTAGTGATCGATTCTACTACTGCTGGAACCCTGGCGGCAGGCGGCACTGCTTCTGTCGGTGAGGCCGTCACCACGATCTCTTCCAGTTCAATGATTCCTGCCTCCTTCTCCTCTGCCCAACTCACCTGGGGCAAAACAACACCCAGAATTCCCAATAGAATGACAATCGACTTCAAAACCTTTTTCATCACACACCCTCCATAATTTAGTAACAGGTTAGACTCTAATCTAACCCCTCGAAGTTGACGGGAGGATGCTACAGTGGTATAAAAAAATAGGAGCATCCCTCATCCCGAGGGGCTTCAAGGGGAAGGCGGCTTCAGGACACTGGCCGGTGCCTGCCGCCTTCCCTGAATTTTCGTATTCACTCCTGCCTAGGGTTATTTGTTTCTTGTGCTCTTGCCTGCCTAGTACTTTCTTACCATCTCCTCACCAGCCACCCCCAAACTCTCTACCTTAAAACATCAGGAAAATTTCCGTCTTGCAGTTCGGACAGTGCCTTTTGGTTTCTTTATCCATTTTTCTCCTCAATGATAGGTATTTTCTACGGAGGCCTCTTTTAGCCTGCTAAGACACCATTTACAGATTAAGAACCTTCCTTGCTCTACTAACCGGGATGCCAAAACATAAGCACCACAAAAAGGGCAGGGCATGATCCTCTCGGTCGCGAACAAGTCTTTATCTTGCAACTCGAGTAATTTTTTGGTAACGTTCAAAAGTGTTTACATGGTGACAATTCAACCGATGCGATCCGGATGTTGAAGTAGCCGTTGATTCCGAGTTTTTCTTTCCAGTATTGCTCCCATTTTTTCCGGGAGT
>DSAQ01000214.1 GCA_011046395.1 Pseudomonadota bacterium | reverse complement strand
TTTCTCTTTCGGTAGTCCGGACAATCCGGATTCAAACATATCTGGTCTTTTGAATTTGCTCCTGCCATGGAGTAAATTATTAGATCAGGCGTATATAAAAGTCACGGTTTGCAGGACATCACGCTAATTTTAAGCAACCTAACATTTCAATAGCTCTAACACTATCTTTAAAGCCATGGCCTCTTTTCTGGTCTGACTAAGAATGACAGTGAATTTTGACTATAATTTAGCCCTAACGAAGGGAAAGGAAAAACTATGGCAAAAATTCGACGGAGACCTCAAAGGACATATAAGGAAAGGATAAAAAGATCGATGCTAGAATGGCTTGCAGTATTTGAGTAAAAAACGCGCCTAGATTTCCTATGTGTTTTACTGCAGTCAAATCTTATCTCATGTGTTCACCGATATAGCACTTGTGGATGAAGAAGAGGACCGGCTCTACGGTGATAAGCGCGGCGACGAACTTCCGCCCGAGCTCGATTCGCCCGAGAAGATCCGCAAAAAGCTCCAGGAGCTTGAGGAAGCTTCCGGCAAAAGGGTGAAGAGAGCGACAAAGCACCTGATCGAGCAGTATGCGCACGGCGATGCGCGCCAGAAGGAAAAGATTCTTGAGAAGCTGGATAAGGCAGAGGAAGAGATCACGAAGAGTGAACAGCGTGCCGTCAGTCTAAGTGACCCCGAGGCACGGTTTATGGGGAATAAGAACCACATGGAACTCTCATATAATGCACAGATCACCGTGGACCACGATTCGGGCATAATCCTCGCCAATTACGTCACGCAGGAGTGCACCGATCGTCACCAGCTGCAGCTGCAGCTCGAGCTGGTGGAAAAGAATCTCGGTGCCTTGCCAGAAGGAACGAAGGTGAGCATGAATAACGGCTACTTCATCGGTGCGAACCTCTGGTATCTAGAGCAGAAGGCGCTGGATGGCTATATCCCTAATAGCAAGCAGGCGCAGGAGCAGAAGGGCAAGAAGGTGGAGGAAGGTCAGTATTCGCAGGATAAGTTCGTGTACGATGAGGATAAGGACCACTTTATCTGCCCTGCTGGCGGCCAACTCACCAGAAAAGGGGAATATATGTATGACGATAAGCCGCTGTACACTTATTACGGTGCGAACTGCAATGAATGCCCATTTCGCGCAGAATGCGCCGGTAAAAAGAGAATACGGGTCATCACCAGCGATGGATATGAAGCGGAACGGCGGCGGATGGCCGCGAAGATGCGATCTGATCTTGGGAAAGAGGAATACCGGAACCGAAAAGAGACGGTCGAGTGGGTATTCGGGAACATGAAACAGAATATGAAGTTCCGAGCGTTTCTGACAAGGAGCACCAAAGGTGCGCGAATGGAGCATAATCTGGTGTGCACGGGTCATAACCTGAAGATAGTGTGGGGTAAGTTGGGTAGGAACGTCCCTGCCCTGGGAAAAATTAGTGGCTCAATCGTCAATTTGGCATCTCAGGTTTGTGGGCTCACGAGATTGTCTTATTCCCGTGACTTGTTGGTCTGTTCACAGGATTGATTGCGAGACAGCCTCTTATACCCTAAAAAAACATTAGGCCTTTCTCAGATGAAGATACTGTTCATACCCAGTTACTACCCTAGTAAAAGTAATACCGTCTCGGGCATATTTATAAAAGAGTTAGCAAAGTCAGTATCGTTGTACGACGATGTCGTCGTATTGCATGTATTGAATGATAGAGTCAATGGCTTTCACACTTCAGATGAAATTGAAGACGGCGTGAGAGTTGTCAGGGCAACCTATAAAGATTTCAAAGTGCCCTTCGTACCCCACGCATTTTATTTTATTTCTTTATTTTATGCCTTTGTGAGGCTCAAAAAAAATTACCCCCCTGACCTAATCAATGCTCATGTTTATTACCCTGCAGGTGTTGTTACTGTAATTATAGGAAAAATTTTCAAAATACCTACTGTAATAACAGAGCATGCTGAGATACTTGATAGATATAAGAAGCAGAATCGGGTGAAAAAAATCAAAGATTTTTTAGGATTAAATTAGCAAAGTATGCTTTGAGTAGAACTCAACTTATTATTCCGGTTAGTCGCTCATTACAAGAGCATATCGAGTCGTTTGGGATAAAAAATGATTGCAGAATAGTGTCAAATGTAATAAATACTGATTTTTTTTCCTTTAAATCAGAAAATTTTAAGAAAGATAAGAAAAGAATCATTTTTATCGGAGCTCTTTTACCTTACAAAGGGATACCTTATTTGCTTGAAGCAATGGAAATGCTCAGAGATATTAGAGGAGACTTTTGTTTGGATATTGTTGGCGACGGAATTTTTATGGAAGATTATAAGAAAATGACCAATGATAAAGGTTTGACCGATCGGGTAACATTTCATGGTACAAAATACGGTATTGAAAAATTGGGATTGTTACAAAAATCAGATTTTATGGTCCTCCCCAGTTTATATGAATCTTTTGGCGTGGTTCTAATAGAGGCAATGGCCTGCGGAAAACCGGTTATTACTACCCTAAATGGAGGGCAAAAGGAATTTGTAAACGAAGATAATGGTGTCCTTGTTCCTGCGAAAAATTCGAGGGCTTTAGCCAGAGCAATAGAATACCTGCTCGATCATCATCAAGACTATTCATCAGATAGAATTGCACGATACGCAAGAGATAACTATAGTTATGCAACAATTGGAAGAAGTTTACACGACATTTACGTTGAGGTTACAAATGAATGGAAATGAAGTGGAAAAAATATTGGGTTTTTAGGCTCATATTTATGGCGCACGCATATTCTTGCGATGAACATACCTTCTGGTCGCGTATAAAGGACATATAGGCTGAGAGGTACAAAGAAAGGAGAGAAAGTAAATATAGCGATCAGATTTTTATGGTTTAAAGTATTATGAGACAACAGGAGTCGCAGGCGATAAAAAAAACTTTAAAGTATCATTCTAAAGAGATTTCGGGCAATGAAAAAGCTAATTAGAAGATTTTATGTGCGGATGCGCTATAGCTTGATATTAAAGAGCATACTCCATATTTTAGCGATGAACGTCCCCCATGATAAATTAAGGCAAATGTTTTATAGATTACGGGGGACAAAAATTGGTCGTAATGTCGGTATTGCTCATGGGGTATTTATTGAAGAATCTCGACCTTATTTAGTAACAATAGAGGACAATGTAAATATAGGCCCTGGAGTAGTAATAGTAGCGCATGATTCAAGCTATCATTGTGTTAAATCACAGATTCCAATTATGTTGGGGGAAGTAATAATTCAGAGGAATGCATTTATTGGTGCTGGTGCAATTATACTTCCCGGAGTAATTATCGGTGAATTTGCTATAGTTGCGGCGGGTGCCGTCGTAAAAAAGGACGTCCCACCGCGTAGCATTGTAGCGGGGGTTCCAGCTAAGGTAATTGAAACAGTAGAAAAAGCATTAGAAAAGTTAGATGGCACTGAAATAAAAGAAGAAATGAAAAGATATTCTATGGAAACTTTTAAAAAATACAAATAATGGATTGAGGTTAAATAAATGAAACCAACTCTATCTTTTTATACGATATTTTTTTTTGCAAGTTTGTTTATGATTCGGCTTAGTGGCTTACTGGTCAAGGTAGTTTTGGCAAGATCTATAACACCATACGAATATGGTATCATTACTTTAGTAGTACTAGCGCTTCCTGCTGTGTTTTCACTGCTGACAAATTTTTGTTTTTATGATGTACTTTCCCATGGAAAAAATGGAAGAAAATATTTCAGTTTTTCTATCTTATATACGCTAGTTGTTACCGCAATAACTTTTTTAACTGTGTTTATTTTTCATGAATCGATATTCAATTTTTTAAATTTGCCCTTAGACTCTTGGAGAAGGCTATATACTGCTCTGATAATTGTTGTATTTCCCACGGCCATCTTAGTTGATCTTATGGGCTTAGCTCAAGGCTTCCGCAAATATACCACATCAATCATTATTTCATCATTACCACCAATCCTAAGGCTGTTATTTGTCTTAATTGTGGTATATATTCTCCGTATAACTGATTTCTCGTTGATACTATTAATTTTTGCGCTTCCTTCTTTAGTCACTTTAATTTTTATTTTATCGAAAGAATCTCCAACTATATCCTCAAATTTGCGTTCTATAGTTCCGCCCTCGAAAAGCATGCTCTTTTGGGGGTTTTCTATTTTTCTAATAGGTACATTTGCAGGGTTGGGCGATAGCATTGTAAGAATAGTGGTTAGTCACGATCTAGGATTAGAATGGCAAGCTTATTTTGATGTCTCTTTAACATTAGTTTCTATACTCACTTTTTTTTCAGTTACACTACATTTCATCTCAATACCCGAGGCTACAAGTATAGATAATCGAGAAGAACTTCTACTCAAATCCGGAGGATTAGGTGACGTTGCTCGGGCACTATTCTCTTATCTTATCTTCTCTGTTATAGTGATTTATTTTTATTCTCATGAATTAATCAATTTTTTGTTCTCGGAATCGTATGCTTTAGCGGCAGATTATGCGATTATTTTAGCTATCGGCTTCTCATTTTTTTTTGTTCAACAATTTTTAGCATATATTAATGTATCATTTTACCAAGAAACCCAAATAAATAAGACGTTAATTTTTATAACAAGCTTTTTTCTAATTTTTTTCCCTATATTCACTCATGTATTAATAAGAATATTAGGTTTCCTTGGAGCGTACATCTCTTTAACACTATCCCTATCTTTTTATACACTGGCAACGATTATTACCTCAAAAGATTTAGCACCAATTCGCTATCTTTTTGCTAAAGGTGGTCGCCTTCTAGTTTGTTCCTTGATAACCTTCATCTTAGCATATTATATCAAATTATCTCTCCTTTACGGATTGATTGTTTATACTTGCGTTTTCACTTTTCTTATTTTCTCATTGGGTTATCTGAACGTTGAACTTATTTTTGATATGTTCTCAAAAAATAAAAGCCCCGATGAACAAAATAACTAGTGTTATGACCATTTAATTTCGGAACGTAATACTTAGACAGTTTCCTATCCGCCTTCTCCCGGGTAAACTTCCAGTTGATCTTCTTTTTCTGGTCGTTCCTTCGCGCAGTCCATGCAGCTACTTCCCGGGCCAATATCTCCTTGCTCCCGATTCGGTCGCCCGTGCATTCGATATCCATTACATTGATCTCGATTTCCGCAGCATTGAGCCAACTTGCATGCTTTGGTGTGTGGTGGACTTCAATCTTGCTCAAAATTCGTTCTGCCTCATCTTTGCTGAAAGTCTCATAGAATGCCGTTTCCCTGTGGGTGTTGAGGTTATCGGTGACCAGTCTGATGAGTTCAACATCCCGTTATTCTTCGTCAACGAGCATCTTCACGAACAATGCGTAATCCTCATGGTTCTTCTGTCAGTGACCTGCGTCACCCGTTTCCCTGCCTTGAATTCGACAGCCATGAAGATGTTTGCTGTACCGTTCCTCACATATTGTCGAGTAGAGCTCATAGCCTACCTCTTGATGGGGTATTGGCTCCGAGGTGACTATGAGCCCCCTCACAGAACCGGACGTGAAGTTTTCCCTCATCCGGCTCTTCAGGAGCACATCCTCTGCGTTTGGATAGGGCATAGAAATGATAGATCTTCGGCTTCGGCAACGGATTGCGCGCGAGAAACTGGTCAAATTGACTCCAGTTGTAGTTCCTCTTATGACTTCTCCGCTTTATCCAGTTAAAAGCGAGCCTAACGGTATGATGGTAATATCTCCGTAATCCCTTAATATTGCCGCTTATACCGTAGTACTGGTAATGACCAACCAGCTTTCGCTCGAGTAATGACCACCACAGCTCCAGCTTTACACGGTTTCGAGTGCCTTTTAGCCATTGATTCATGTCTTTCATCTTTTGCCTGAACTTTGTGCTCGAGGTCTTCCGTCCTACTTTAAAATTGCCGTTTCTGTCCTTATCGCAATAGAGCGTAAACTCGAGGAAGTCAAGGTTGCACACTTCTTTCCCTGTTTCCTTGCTTGCTGACAGGCAGAGCGGCCAAATGCAATAATCCTGCTCTTCTCCTCCGAGATCTTCAGCTCGAATTTTGCCAGCCGCTCTCGTAATGCCTCGCCGAATGCCTCCGCATCGCTGCTGCACTGGAAACAGACCACAAAATCATCCGCATAGCGGACAAGCTGCGCAAACCCGCTCAACTGCTTCTTCACTTCCTGCTCGAACCAGAGATCCAGGGCATAATGGAGGTAGATATTCGCGAGCACCGGACTCAGGACACCACCCTGTGGCGTACCCCTGTCCGTCTCCTGATAGGCACCATCCTCCATTACTCCCGATCTTAGGAAGCGGGCTATGATCCGCAGCAAACTCGTGTCTGCTATTCGCTGCTTTAAGCAGTCCATCAGACAGTTATGGTCTACGGAGTCAAAGAACTTCGCGATGTCCATGTCCACCACGTAGTTAACCGGCTGGGACATGATGGTGGTATCCACCATATCCAGCGCATCATGACAGCTGCGATTGGGTCGAAATCCGTACGAGACCTCACAGAAATCCACTTCTAAGATCGCCGCAAGGATTTTCTTGAGTGCCATCTGGACTATCTTGTCCTCGATAGCTGGGATTCCCAGTGGTCTTCGTTCTCCATTATTCGGAGGTTATTAAAGCATTCCAAAATTAAATTGTTTCGACACTAGTTTAACTTTTTAATTCAAAAATCACTTCCTTAATCTCATTTGGATCCAAATCCATACTCACGTAGTAAATACATTTCGTTGTCGAGTACTCTTTTCTTACTATTTTACCATTTTTAACGTTATACTCGGCAGTTCTTGGTAGCTCAACTTTGAACGTAACGCCATGTATCATTTTTTCATTGTCGTTGCGCGCCATAATAGCAACTTTACTGTCATCACTGCTTCTCGAAACCTCCGCTGAAATATTTTTTAACGAGTAGTAATGATTTGCAATTTCATAAGGTGTAGTGAAGGTCATACCCTTATTTTTCGCATATTCAACTACGTTTAGTGTGTCGTTTATGTGCTCAGGATTGCCAGCTTTATCAGAGTCCCACAAGAATGCACACAAGCCCTCATTTTCTATAACAGAATCAATGACCGCTTTCCATGCAGTTAAATAATCATCGGAGTAGAAATAGGTGCCACCTGAAATCTGAGGCTCTGAAATCGGGAGTAATACCACACCCGTCTCTGAGCCCTGGTAGTACGCCAGTTTAGGCTGACGGAGCCCTTCCTGGTAATAAATATCTATCGGTGGTAGTATCTTCTTTGCCATAATAAAACTCATATTATGGTCTGCAAGTACCCTGATCGTTTCTAGATCATAGCGTAAGCCTTTGGGCATGAACCCTTTTAAGTCAATATCGTACTGTTCACGTGCATTTCCTTTTATATTTGCTATTATTTCCTCCTGTAGCGTCATATTGAAGCCGTCTATCTTTTCATAGCCAATTATATATGCACCGTGTTCCAAGAGCTCACTCATTCTGTCTTCGCTCAGTTCCGTATCCTGCAGCATGCTCACCGCTTCGGTGTAGTTCAGAACTCCCAGCTCGTTCAATTCTTCATGAGCTGCCAGACTTGCGGTGAACGCTTCGTCTGGAATTGTGCCGAGCGAATCCATACGACTCGTTACGATCACCGGTATCTCACCACGTGGATAGGGGTACAGAGCGAGCGATGTGTAATGTTCGACATTGCGCTGTGCTGTTGCTTCATCACCTATCGCGATCCACTGTGTCATGTGCATAGATTCCGAAGGCAGCAAAGATTTTACTATACTGAAATCGAGTGAATAGTACTCATAGAGGTAACGGATCAAGCCTGCATAGGTTATCATTTCGGGATAGGGAGCTGTATTCTCGTACTCCACATAAAGTCCCACGGTACTTTCGTTCATAAAAACGCTGTTGAACTTTATTTTATCCAGTACAACTTTATCCTCAGAGGGATATATCGTCCTCGATCGCGCAGGATTATCTTCATGTTGGAAACTAAAATAGTTCATTGGACTAGAAAACAAAGTGGTGAACCGTGCATTCATCATCGAATCATTTACCCAATCATTAGCTACGATTATTTCCCTTTTCATCGCTTTATCGAAGAACGTGTATGTTACGGTTAACGTAGCCCAGTTTTCGGTATTATTCTGGTTCAGTAACACGGTCTCATAAATTATCTGGTTATCGCCTAAGGTAACTGAAGGGTAATATAGCTCCTGGAGAACGTAGCCATTCACCTGCCCGCTGTAAGGGCCGCTCCACGTAATAAGGAGATAATCATATATACTTCCGGCTCCCAGGATGTCGGTGGTCTTGTCCCCTATGTAGAGGATTTCAGGCTTTGCTTTTCCGATCCGTACTTTATAATTGTCTGTTTCGACCAGGTAGCTGCCACCAGCTTCTTCTAGGAGGACACCAGCACTATCGGCAAAAGTCAGCGATGGTGTGACATTCGCCCTCTGGATGATTGGCGGTATATACCGATATATAGAGAAATATTCTTTTGAAGCGTATATTTTGTCCAATCGTTCGTTATGATCCACTTTCAGATCATGGTACGTAACACCCAACCCTTTGCGAAATACCCGGTCTGATACGAGTAAGTAATTGACGCCAAAAGCGGCATATAAGTCATCGGCAAACGGCTCACTGTTCCTGAAAAGATAAACATTACGGTAAGCCAGTATATAACGTCTCGCCTGCGAACCCGCCTCAACTCTAAGACCGGGATAGGTTTTATTAGCGTATAAACTTACTATATGCCCATATCCGGGGCCTGCACAACCCTCAGTTGGTTCACCAATGCCGCCCAGCCATTGCAACCCGGTGGTTTCATAGGTTTCTCCGCTGATCATCGGGCGATAATATAAGCTCCCCACGACGGGCACCGCTGTACTAGCAGTAAATACCGCTACTAAAAGTATGGCAACAAAGAACTTGTGCGCATTAGTATGCAGATGAGATTCTATTTTGGTTTTTAGCTGATAAAAACCCAGAGCTGCAAATACTGGTATGATCACAAAAAGGTATTCGAGTTCTCTAAGCGCTCTCTCCCCGGTCATATATCCCGTAAGTAAAGATACTGCGGCTACTGATAACAGCAGGCATAAGCTATTTCTATTAGCCCGCGGTATTCCAACGCCCACAAGTAAAAGGTGAACCGGACCTAGCCAAAAGGGCCAGTACAAAACATCTTTAGACACTTGCTGCACACTCCCTATAATGGGTATGGCAGAGAATTTATTTTTGGTGTTGACGCCTATTTTGGACTTTAAAGTTAAAATCACTGGTTTTGAATACGAGCGCAAAAAAATCATCAGTTTGCCAATTGCATAGAGTAAAACACACCAGAGCACTCCGTATAACAGGTTCAGGTTTACAAAGATCTCCTCGTAAAAAATCGTTGCAAGCTCACTCGCAAAGGGCAGATGCAAATTCTTTGAGATGAGTTCGCCTACAGACAACAGAATTCTCCCTTTGTCTATATACTGTGTATGTAGTGGTGAAAACAGAGACATCATAATGATGTAAACGAACAGTATGCTGGCTGAAGCGGCATAAGCATAACGATGCCACTCACCATACAATAGGGCATATAAAATGAAAAATATGATCGTTAAGAAAAGTATAAACATGTAGGTGCCCGTATGCGTAAAACAAAGCGCAAATATGAACGGAATTATTAAAATAACTTGTTTTATCTTATAATCACCATTTTTTAACAGCATTAAAAAAATAATCATCACAAGGAAAGTTCTTACAAAAATTGATGTTTTATATTCTAAAAAGCTAAAACTTACAATTGGCATGGACAAAAGGAGAATTAAGGAAAGTAAGGCGGGCTCATCAGAAACATTGAAACTTTTGGCATAGTGGTAATATACAGTCAACAGAATAATCATAATTATTAAAGGCAGAACTATCGAAAGGTGATACATTCCAATGCCCGTTATCTTCGCTACAATCGAGCCGAACAGCCATAGACCAAACGGATATTCGTAATCTAAATATAACTCATCAACACACTTTACAAAAAAACCTGACAAAGAATTCTGGTTGGTCATTTCTTGCGTGAAGAATAAATGTGAGTAGACATCAACCCCAGTAGGAACATAATATATGTGTATAGAAATAATGTAGGATAATAGTAAAAAGCACAGCATTGCGAATAAAAAAGTGGCGGCTCTCGTGGGATGAATACCTATTTTGGCGAGTTCGTCCTTAAAAAATTTACCGATCATAGTATCTGGTACTATTATCAATTAGGTACTATTATCAATTATATACGCTAGTCTTATATAGTTAACCGGGGCGGTCCGCCAATCCTCACCACCTCACGATGACTGGAGAGGCGGTCCAACAATTCTACCACCACCTTCAAAAATGCGATCGTGCTAACACAAAATGATCCGCCATTAATGTCCTCAGCATATTTAGGATAATTGATAGAGAATTTTGAAAAACACCTACTAACATTATCCGGCAATTTTAAATATAAAAACACATATATTCATAATCATGAAAACTTTCGTTGATTTTGGTTTGAACGAGGCGTATAAGCGGGTGGCACAACTTGGCGATAAACTTGCGGAAATTGAATCGTTGCTTGATCCCTAACTCCGTCAAACTTACGTAATATAATCCCCCAGTCCGAGGTTTCAAGAGCAGGTTTAGATAAAAGGGGAAGGAACCCCGGCGAAACCTTTATATACTGTATTACGTAAATGCGTAAAATGGCCTATCTGGATTGGGTACTCAGGGAGAAGAAGGGGACGGAGATCAGGAAGATGGCAATAATTTCTATCTCTACAAAGTAACCAGTGTGTGGGATAAGGATAAAGGAAGAGCAAAAAAGACTACACAGAAGTTTCTGGGAACGATTACTCCCGATGGCTTGGTGGAACCCCGACATGAACGAATGGAGGCAAGTCTGAACAATATCGCGGTCAAGGAGTTTGGAGCAACGAACTTTCTGTTAGAAGCGAACGACGACATAAAAGAGAGATTAAAGGCGCTTTATCCCGATACATGGAAAGAGCTCTTCA
>DSAQ01000017.1 GCA_011046395.1 Pseudomonadota bacterium | reverse complement strand
GGCAACCAGAACTGGAGTACAGGGGTCACCGGGACAACATCTTCAATGTTTGCAATCAGGGATTGGACGTTGACAGCGGGCCGCTTTTTTACGGAACAAGAGACAAAAGCAGCGGCAAAGGTGGCTCTTCTTGGACAGACCGTGGTGAACAATCTTTTCGGTGGCGCCGATCCCATAGGCGAGATAGTACGGATCAAAAAGATGCCGATGCAGGTCATTGGGGTCCTCGCGGTCAAGGGACAGTCCCCTCGTGGCGATGACCAGGACGATGCTATCTATGTTCCCATCACCACCGCGCAGAAAAGACTGTTCGGGACTCATATCCCGGGCACAGTCCGCGTCATAATGATCCAGGCCAGAGATATGGGCCTTATGTCCAAGGCCGAGGAGGAAATTAATGCTCTTCTGGACCAACGGCACCGGATCGTAAAGGGCGCGGACCGGGATTTCACCGTGCGCAATCTCTCTGAGATACTGGCGGCGGCCCAGAGCGCGTACAATACCCTATCGCTCCTCTTAGGTTCCATCGCCCTGGTTTCGCTCGTAGTCGGTGGTATCGGTATCATGAATATCATGCTGGTGTCAGTGACTGAACGCACCAGGGAAATTGGTATTCGTATGGCGGTGGGGGCACAGGAAAGCGATATCCTGACCCAGTTCTTGATCGAATCCCTGGTTCTGAGTCTTGTCGGGGGTGTACTCGGTGTCATCCTCGGATTGACTGGAGCCGAGATCATGGCTGCCATGTCGGACTGGCCGGTGCTCATTTCCTGGCAGGCTTTGCTCCTGGCTTTCGCGTTTTCCGCGATGGTCGGGATCTTTTTCGGGTTCTATCCGGCCCGCAAGGCCGCTCACCTCAACCCGATCGATGCCTTGCGGTATGAATGATACGCAGCATTTAGCCACGAATTGACACAAATGGACTCAAATAAAGAGAAAATCCTGTATAAAGAGACTGTTATAAAAATCGCCACACCGGTGAAAACCGGTGTCCAGAGGTGTCTTAATCTACTTGAAATTACTGGATTCCGGCTTTCGCCGGAATGACAAAAATGCCAGTTACAAGACCCTTGCAAGAGGCTCTAAGAATTTATCATACGAAATTGATTTTGCCTTATTTGTATAACTTCGTGTTTATTCGTGGCTAAATAGTTATATAAATTTCACTCTTAAGTAATGTACTGAACACGAAATGCACGGGTCATAGGCCCGGACCAGCATCTCCAACCCCAATTCTATCTCTTTCTCCGGCTTACCCAGCAATGAAGGTAAAAGGGCCTGCAGGTCGTGATAGATGTTATTGTGATTCTGGTTGGTTGGAATGATCAGGTTGGCCCCGGTACATGTCCCGGCGTCATCGTATTGGTAATCATGGAAGAGTATCCCGCGTGGGACTTCCACGGCAGACACCCCGCGGCCGGCGCACACCTTGATAGGTGGAATATCCTCCAGCGCCAGACCCCGGCCGAGGACTCTATCTATAATGTTTATGGAATCCTCTGCGGAATGTACACACTCCACGATCTGGGCCACGTTATTCATGAAGCTGTTATAACAAACCGGCTTAAGTTTAAAGAGCCCGGCCACGGCCCTGGCTTCCGGGGTAAGCCTGTCGGAGTTCAGATTGAACCGGGCCAAGGCCCCCACCATGTAAGAATCGCGGTTATGTTTTGTATATTTGGCCGTGGAGTGCGGGACGCAAAACTCGTTAGTTACCTCTTTATACTGGCCCGGCGCCCATGTCCCTCCATCGCTTGAACCGACCTGGCCGTGGTACATGGCATATTCCTGGTCTGACTTGAGGGCGATATACTCTGTTTCCCGGCTAAATGCCGGAAAGCGTTCCGCCAATGAACAGACTAACCGGGCTACTTCTTTCAGATCAGAAAGCGCCTCTGTAAGCCCCTGACGCAGTTTCTTTAACTCATCCACCTTTGGATACTTAACAAAGCCACCCGGAACCAGCCTTTGCGGATGCGTAGTGCGGCCGCAAATCGTATCACTAAACTCGTTAGATAAGCGGTGGATACGAATAACCGTCTTCAACTCAGCCGGATGCGATCCGGCCAGTGGTACAACGCTACCCACCCCCATAAGGTCCGGCAAAACAAGATAGCCCACATGGAGAATATGGCTCTGCAGGTTTTCCGCATGGAGAGCCAGCTTGCGAAGGAGCACGGTCTGCTCCGAGACCTCAATACCCAAGGCCGCTTCCGTGGCCTGGAGCGAGGCTAAGGTATGCCCGATGGAACATATCCCGCAGATGCGGGAGGTTATATGATGCATCTCATACCATTTCCGGCCTCTGACCATGGCCTCGAAAAACCGGGGGGCCTCCACTACCTCCCAGCGGCAATCCTCGATCTTGCCGTTGGAGACATTGACTACTATATTGCCATGCCCTTCCACCCGCGTTAAATGATCCACCCGGATATGAAGTTCCCGTTTAGCAGACTTGCTCATCTGGCCTCCTCCCGATACCCATCGTAAAGCCTTATTTGCCCGATCGCTTCACCGGCGGAGATGCCAAAACGCCCCAACAGCTCGCGGGCTGCATCCATATTCGGGTCATCTACCAGGCCGCGGCAGCCCCAGCAATAGGCCCCCTCGGTAACACAACAGGCCCCGCAGCCGGCCCTGGTCACCGGCCCCATACAAAACTGGCCCTTGAGAAGCACACAGACATTCCCCGCCTTCTTACAATCCACACACACCGGATAATTGGGGATAAAAGGCTTCTTGCCCTGCAACAGGGCCTTGAGTACCTGGACAAACTCCTCACGGTTTATCGGGCAACCGTGGACATTGGCATCTACCGGAACTACCGCCGAAACCGGCCGGGCCGCATAAGTATTATACCAATGGGCCTTATCGCCATAGACATAACGCCGCACGAATTTTTCATCCTGAAAATTCTTCATGCAATTAATACCGCCGATAGTAGCACAGGCCCCTATGGCCACCAGTATCCCGGCCTTTTCCCGGATGGCTTTTATCCGTTCTTCGTCACTCTTTCGGGTGATGGAACCTTCTACCAGGGCAATGTCATAATGGTCGCTCTGCTCCTTCATGGCCTCACGCCAGGTGACTATCTCCACCCGTCCCAAGACATCCAGCACAACCTCTTCCAGGTTGACGATCTGCAACTGATCGCCCTCGCAGCCGGCAAAATCAAAGATGGCCACCCTTGGCTTGCTCATGACAAGGCCTCCTCCAGGTTCTTTATCGCCGCAAAGTTAAACACCGGCCCCTCCTGACAGACATAAACCGGCCCCATCTGGCAGTGGCCGCACTTGCCTAAACCGCATTTCATCTTCCTCTCGAAGGAAACGATGATATGATCATCGGCCAGGCCCTTGGCCCTGGCCGCAGCTATGGCGAAGCGGTACATCACCGGCGGTCCGACCATAACGGCATACGTCTTTTTAGGATCAATGGCAAATTTCGGGAAAAGGGTGGTAATAACCCCCACATTGCCCTTCCAGGAGGCATCGCCTACATCCACGGTCTCCAGGTATTCAAGGTCAGGGCGCCTTGCCAGGGAGGCAAGCTCTGCCTTGAAAAGACGGTCGGCCGGTGTTCGGGCCCCGAAGAGCACGATTATTCTGCCGTAATCCTTTCGCCTTTCCAGAACATAGTTGATAAAGGACCTCAAAGGCACGATTCCCAACCCCCCGGCCACAAACAAAAGGTCTTTACCTCTGAGATCCTCGGCCGGGAAATGGGTGCCATAAGGGCCGCGTATGCCGATAACATCTCCCGCTTTCAGGTTATGCAAGGCGTTGGTAACATTGCCGGCCCGGCGCACACATATCTCAAAATCTGCTTTTTTGTTGGGCGCCGAAGAAACAGAAATAGGACACTCGCCCACGCCAAATACAGAAACCTCGACAAACTGTCCCGGCTTATGCCCCAGAGGCTTTCCATCATTAGGACGAACCATAAACAGCTTTTCCATAGCCGTCTGCTCTTCGATCTTCATAATAGTGGCGAGACCGGGCAGGTAGGGAGATGGTGAGCCCATGATCAGATACCCTCCTTCAAACGATTAAAGACCGCTACGGGATCGGCTATATCAGACGGGCATTGTGCGGAACAACGTCCACACCCCACGCAGGCAATATCGCCAAAACGCCTGTATATAAACTGCCCCTTACGATAAAAACGGTGGCGATAGCGATCGGCCCGATGGCCGCGAAAATTACCGCCGCCCGCTACTTGGGCAAAGTCGCTCAAAAGACACCCATCCCAGGTACGATAGCGGCTACCTTTTTTAAGGTCTATGGAGACATCGTCCCGAACATCAAAACAGTAGCAGGTTGGACATACTAAATTACAGGTCCCGCAACTAAAACAAAGATGGGACTTTTCCTCCCAGATAACGTGTTCCTCTTTGCCATCTAAAAGAGAAGGGAGTTCAAGATAAGAAAAACTCAACCGGTTGGCGTCGCAGCGTTTTCTCGCCCCCGCCCGTACCTTGTCCCTTTCTTTCACCTCAGCCGGCGCAGCTTCTCTGGTCCGGGGGGCCATCTTGAGAAGCGAAGCCCCTTTTTTACTGCCCACGTCCACTACATAACATTGGCCAATATCGGTCAACATCAAATCGAAACCACTCGCCACAGTGTCAGCCCCCATGCTGCTCCAGAAGGCCCTGGGCGCTACCTTAACCGGATCGATGCCGATAATCGTGGTCCGCTTACGACGTTCAAGGTAGTGGTTATCCTGAGGAACAGTGGAAAACACCTTATCCATCTGGTTTATGGCTATAATGTCATACGGGTGTACACCAAAAACAATCAATTCTTCTTTCGGCACATCCGCCTTGATTGATCCCGGCGACAGATTAAAGGTCAAAAGCTGCTCATAGGCCGGCAAAAGATATTTTTTGGGAGGGATAAGCGTAACATCAAAAGAAAGGGTCAGCTCCTCCGGTGAATTAATAGGAGCATAAGTGTAAAAGCCGCTATCCCCGGGTATGGAAGAAACTGCCGACTGGTCCTTTACGCCGACCACGGTATTCTTCTGGCGCAAAATCTCCGCCACAAACAAACGCAGCCCTTCTTTCTCAATAATCGCCAGGTTCATATCGCCACCCATTAGACCTTTTCCCTGCTATAAGATGCTGAATTCTAATATCTAAATCTGAAACAAATTAGGATAGCGGTCAGCTATCAGCTGTCGGCCATCAGCAATTTTTGGATTTTGGTCATTTGGTATTGTTTAGGATTTAGTGCTTCGAATTTCGAATTTCTCTCTTATAGCTGGTTTGATTTGCACCATCCCTATATATGCAACTGGGTTATCTGTGTCAAGAATTCTTGAATTAATTCCAGATGTTGTTCACCTTTTCTCAAGCCCTGTCCCTGTCTCCAGGATAACCTTATCTTCCCCACCCACCTCTTTTAAAAAGACGTTTACCCTCTCGGAAAAGGCGGTATTGATTTTTTTGCCTACATATTGAGGCTCGATGGGCAACTCCCGATGACCGCGATCCACGAGTACCGCCAACTCCACCCCTTTGGGACGCCCAAAATCCATTAGGGCATCCAGCGCCGCTCTAATCGTGCGCCCGGTAAAAAGAACATCATCCACTAAGATAATCTTCTGATCCTCGACAGGGAAACCTATCTCTGTTTTATGAACCAATGGCTGGCGACCAATCATACTCCAGTCATCACGATAAAGGGTTATATCCAGTATGCCCATGGGCACATCCGCCTGTTCCGTATGCATAATTTTCCCCTTCAAACGCTGGGCCAGAAAAACACCACCGGTTCGAATGCCTACGAGGGCCAGCCCCTCTACCCCCTTGTTCCTCTCCAGAATCTGGTGAGCCATTCTGGTCAAAACACGGTTAATCTCTTTCTCATCCATCAATGTTATTTCTTTGGACATTATCCGTATAACCTCATCTAGTTATAATAGTTCACCGCAAAGCCGCAAAGAGCGCAAAGTTTTAAAGACTGCTGACAATTCTCTTTATTACTATGAAACACACATGCCGACAGGTCGGCACAAAGAACGATGAAAACGTCATTCCTGCCCCGTGTGTCATTCCTGCGAAAGCAGGAATCCAGAACCTGTTCCCCGTATCAAGTACGGGGCAGACTCTGCGGAAGCAGGAAACTATATAAATGAACTGGGTTCCCGTTTTCACGGGAAACCCTGGATTCCGTGTCAAGCACGGAATGACAGATAAAAGGTGTTCTCAGGCGAAAATCTATCTTCTTCTTTTATCACTTTAGGTCTTTCTTTCCGTCCTTTGCGCCTTTGCGGTGAGCCAACGGTTACTCTTTCTTCAGGCCAAGTCTGGCATACAGGCGATCAAAATCGACGTACTCTTTAATAAGCTGTACACCCCTTTCTACCTTTTCTGTCTCGCGCAGCCTTATACGAAAAGAAAGCCTCTCCATATTCTTGGCCACAGTATAGGTGTCGCCAGACAGGACAACGATGGGAATTTCCTTTTCCTCGGCTCGACCGATAATTATCTCATTAGGATATAAGTTACCGGTCAATAAAATACATTTAGCCCCGCCTTCTATGGAAGCAAGCTGAATATCCGACCGGTCACCTCCCACAATGACCCCCACATTCTTAGACTTTCTGAAATATTCCAGGAACATCCTAACCTGCATGCCTCCGATCAGGAACTGTTCCACCAGATTATCAAGGCGATGATGACAGCAAATGACTTTCCCGCCGAGTTGTTCGGCTATATACTCCACCTTGACCGAGCCCATAAGGGGGTCATACGGTACTACCCCCAGGACACTTATCCCTTTTTTCTCCAGATAAGGTACTATTAAGTCCTGTACGTCGCTCATATATTCAGACGTTATGTTATTCAAAATGACACCGACAAGGTGTTCCTTGAAATTATCCTGGGCGTCCAGTATGCTGTCGACGTAAAATTCCCCCTGATACCGGTCAATGAGGAGAATTTTCGCCTCAAGCCTCTTTACTAGTTTAGTTGCCGGTATGCCCATGTAACTGCCGGTATGAAAACTACCCGAGCCACCCACTATCATAACATCTTTGTTAAGGGCAAGGCCTTTAAAGGCCCTGGCGATCTTACGATCCAGGCCTTTCATATCCTCACGCAGGGCATTTATTAAAACATCTTGAGTGATGACCACCGGACAGATAAGCTCCAGCGGATCAGAAAGTTTCAAAAAACGATATATAAACCACGCATCCTTGTCCGTAAGGGTGTTCTCGACTTCTACCGGCAAGATACCTACAGGCTTTTGATAACCAACTCTAAAGCCGTCTTTCTGCAATTGGGCGCCAATACCCATAGTAACCATACTCTTGCCGGAATAACCGGCCGTAGAACTTACATATAGTGTAACCATCTCATGCCCCCCTTATGGTAAACCCTGTTACGTTAGGCACACTTCATATATCAAGATGTAGTGGTTACGTCCCTGCCAGAACTTCAACATATTGACCCTGTTACATTATGTACTTATTATCCTTTATAATCAAAATTACCCACTTAATGTAACAGGGTTGACCAAAATTAGTTACTTAACGTGACAGGGTAAACCTGGCATCGACCGCTATGGTCCCTTCGCCCCTGGGCCTGGCCACCAGGGGATTTACATCGGCTTCTACAATCTCCGGGAAATCCTGGGCCAGTTGAGACATTATAAGCAACGTCTCTTCAACGGCCTCAATATCTACAGGTTGTTCTCCCCGCACCCCGCGCAAAAGCGGAAAGGACCTTATCTCCCTCACCATCTCATGGGCGTCTTCCCTGGCCAGGGGCACGACTCGAAAAGATACGTCCTTGAGCACCTCTACATAAACACCGCCCAGGCCAAACATGATCAGCGTCCCAAACTGCGGGTCCTTACTCAGGCCCAGGATGACCTCTTTGCCACCCATTATCATCTCCTGTACCATCACCCCGAGGATTGGGGCCTGCGGAGCCCTAGCCCTAGCCCGTGAGGTTATCTCAAAGAAGGCCTTCTCCACCTCTTTTGCCGTCTTAACCCCTAGTATAACACCACCCACGTCACTCTTGTGAATGATCTGAGGCGAGACAATCTTCATAACTACAGGATACCCGATACTATTAGCGGCAGCCACCGCCTCCTTTGAGGTGCGGGCCAGGACATTGACCGGAACCTTAAAGCCATAGGCCTGAAGAACTTCCCGCGCCTCGGCTTCTATAAGTTGATTACGGTTTTCATCGCGCACCCGGTCAAATATCTGCCATACCTTGTCCCGGTCCGCCAGGTAACAAAGATGCGTGCGCGCGGGCTCATCCACCCATCGACGCTGGCGGTACATACTGTTCATGGCGGCGATGGCATCCTCAGGATAATTATAATGCGGGATGCCCTCTCGCAATAATATTTTTCTCCCTTCTTCCACGCGTTTCTTCCCCAGGAAGGAAGCAAAGACAGGTTTCGGCGATTGTTTTGCAAGTCCGGCAACAGCCCTGGCCGTTTCGGCCACATCAACCATAGCCGTAGGTGTCAGCAAGACCAGGATGGCATCCACCTGATCGTCTGCCTGTATGATGGCCAGGGTGTTAAGGTAACGCTCCGCTCCCGCATCGCCGATAATATCCACCGGGTTATAAAAGGAGGCGATAGGCGGCAGTATTTTTCTGAGCTTATCTACGGTCTCCTTGTTTAAGGAAGTCAGAATGAGATTGGAGCGGTCACAGGCATCCGCTGCTATTATCCCCGGCCCGCCAGAGTTGGTGATAATAGCTATATTGGGGCCTTTGGGCAGAGGCTGGTAGGCAAAGGCCAGGGCGTAATTGAACAGGTCGTTGATAGAATGGGCGCGGATAACGCCACTCTGTCGAAAGGCGGCCTGAAACGCCGCATCTGAGCCGGCCAGTGCGCCGGTATGCGAGGACGCCGCCTTGGCGCCGGAGGCCGTGGTGCCTGACTTAATGAGAATAACCGGCTTCTTTTTGGAAACCTCCCTGGCCACGTCCATAAAGGCCAGCCCGTCATTTATGCCCTCCAGATACCCCAGAATAACCTTGGTCTCCGGGTCTTCCGACAGGGACAGCAGCATCTCGATCTCGGAGATATCCGTCTTATTTCCCAGGCTGACGAACTTGGAAAAGCCGATGTCTTCGGCCAGAGACCAGTCTAAAATAGCCACGCACAAGGCCCCGGATTGGGAAAAAAAGCCGATGTTGCCTTTAAGCGGCATGCCCGCCGCAAAAGAGGCATTAACCCCGGAGGCTGTATCGATCAGACCGACACAATTGGGGCCAATCATGCGTATGCCGTATCTACTGATAGCATCCTTTAATTCACGCTCCAGTCGGGCCCCCTCTGGCCCGACCTCTTTGAACCCCGCCGTGATAACCACTATCGAGTCGATTTTCCTGGCTGCACATTCCTCGACCACCTGAATTACAGAAGGCGCGGGCACGCAAATTACTGCCAGGTCAACCGGGCCGGGTATGGAAGTCAGGTTCGGGTAGACCTTAATACCCAGTATCTCCGTAGCAGCGGGATTAATGGGATAAATCTGCCCCTGGTATCCATAACTCATCATATTTTTTAAAACATCATGCCCGACCTTGCCCGGCTGACGTGAGGCGCCGACTACAGCTACGGAAGCAGGGCTGAAAAAGTGTTCTAACATAACGTCCTGTTCAGTTAAATCCTGATCCCCCTTTGAACTTTGGGTTGGAATTTGTCATTTACAGCCTATGTCCAGGACTCTATTATGGTTATCGTGAGTATGTCAAGAATTTTAAAGATACGAAGCCAGCCATGGACGGGTCAAATCAGGGTTCTGACGATGGCGAAACAAGTTAAAAACGCTAGAGTAGGCGCCAGAATCCAGCTTAAGGCTATCTTTCTTAGTAGACTAACACTTACCGTGCCAGTTCCTTTTAGCATCCCGACACCGGTAATCCCACCGATAATGCAATAGGTTGTTGAAATCGGCATCCCCAGGGTGGTAAAAAGAAAAACGCAACATCCGGCACCAAACTGCGCGGCAAATCCTGAATAAGGATCTAATGCCGTTATCCCCTTGCCGATGGTCTCTATTATCCGGTTGCTTAAAAGAACGGCACCGAGAAACACCAAAAAAGAGCCTCCCAAGAATGCCCATGTCTCATCGATCAAACCGGCATGAATGACCGGTCCCAGGATGGTAGCAAGCTCATTAGCCCCGGTAGTGTAGGCTATGATAATCCCGCTTCCCAGCAAGAGCACCCTGATAATCCTTTCAATTTGCAGGAAGGGTAATTTGGAGAGGGTCTTTTCCATGGCCCGGTATATTATCAATGACGCAAAAAAGGCCGCCAGGGGAGATATAACCCACGAAAGAAGAATCTCAAAAAGTGACCCGTAGTTCACGTCTGCCCCCAAGGCGGTTCCAGAGCCGGTTAAACTTCCAATTATCACCTGATGGGTGGAAACCGGCAGCCGCTTCCAGTTGGAAATAATGATCAAAATGGCGGATACAAGCAAAGATATGCCCAAAATACGCAAATCCATTTCTACGATATCTTTTCCAACCGTCTTCATCACCTTTCGCCCTTGCAACAGTATTCCAATCAGAACAAATACCCCAAACAGGATTACAGCCCTTCTAAAGGATATTATCCGGCATCCTATGCATATCCCCAAGGCATTGGCTGTGTCGTTGGAACCGACACTAAGCGCAATGAGAAAACAGGCTATAATTGGAATGGGCTGCATTCAGGTGGCGAGTTCATCGTAGGCTTATATTTATTATCTGCAGATAATCACTGGCATCTTCGATTAAATCGCTTATGCTGGTAAGATCATGTATAAAATCAGAGAGTGCTTTGCCCTCCCAGAAGTTTTTAATCTCTTTTGTCCGGAGCCTTTTGAGCAGGTCAAATTCTATCTCATCAACCCTCTTTTCATAAATTCTAATAGCCAGGCTTTTTTCTCTCAAATCAGCACGTCCGGATAATGTCTCAATGGCCGCTAAAAGCATCTCGCACATCTTCGCACTGATGTCCGCAATTCTGGCACAGTCATCCTTTGTTTCTTCATCTAACTCTAAATCCGTGTATTCAATAGCCGCATCTTTCGTTACGTCCAGGGCGTTATCTACTAT
>DSAQ01000052.1 GCA_011046395.1 Pseudomonadota bacterium | reverse complement strand
TGTTGATGTTGCATATGTTTTCTATCACGGGACAACATGAAAGTCAAGACAAAAATGCAATAAAATAATATTATTTCAAATACTTAAGCTAAAAACGACTTTTTACGAAACCATCAAAGTTGAGCGAATAAATCCTTCGTTCGAGGCGATCAAGCGCACGCTCCACCTCACAATTCTGTTTTCTTCCCTGTTTCTGAATGTCTGTCATCTTACTGTCCCAAGCAGAAGTCAACTATTCAATTTTCAACAATGACCGTGTCCTCTATCCTCAGCCCCGCTTCCTGCAAATACAGTCCCGGTTCAATGGTCACAACCATTCCTTTTTGCAAGGGAGTATCTTGGTCACCCGGATCGTCCGGCGCCAGACCAACAAAGTGCCCCAGCTTATTCAAATAGAACGTATCAAGGCCGGACGATTTGAATAATTTCTTAACTTCTTCTGATAATTCATGCAATGTTCTGCCACTTTTGGCCGAATTTTTTGCCCGTTGCTGAACCTCGCAGATGATAGCATAAATCTCCTTCCAATGTGAAGGAAATTTACCGGAAGTCGGGAAGGTCCTTGTTAGATCACAAACGTAATTACGACGCGCTGCGCAGATATCAACCAGAACAACATGGTCGGAGGGGAGTGTACAGTTATTGGATCGGTAATATGGAGTGGCTGAGTTCTGCCCTGAGGCGACAAAGATATCGTAAAACCGGTTAAAACCGTGCCCCACAAGGTCTTTGTAAATCAGAGAAGCCAATTCCGCCTCTGCCAGGCCGGGTCTGATAACTTCCGGCAGGGAGGAAAAAATCTCCCCCACAATGGCAATGTTTTCCTTGATCAATTCGGTCTCACCAGACTCTTTGATCATCCTCATGTGCAGTAACTCTTGAGGCAGATCTTCAACGATCAGCTTAGGAAAGGCTGCCCTCATCCGGTCAATTACCTCCGCAGGGAGCGGAGTCCGGGAATTCAGGCCGTAATCGCAATGGAGAAGAGAAATGCCGCGCAACGCGATGAGCGAGGTTAATTTTTTTATCAACTCACGCGGCTGGCAAGCCTGGACATCACGGATGTCAGTGGAGGCTTGTGCATCCTGCAACTCGATGCCGTTGGTCAGTACATATTCCTGTTCCGTTTCCAAAGAAATGAGCGCCAAGGTGAAAAAGCTGTCAAGGCCGGTCAAATAATAGAGATTTTCGTTAAAGTATTCTCCGCCCTTGTAGAGAAGAATCCAGCCCTTGCCGACTACTTCCCGCAGTCGGTTCCGTCTCTTCCTAAACTGTGATGTGTTCGGCAGATTCATCGAGGTATTCTTGCAGTTCTTTTTCCTGAGTCTTGACGATATTAGTTAAGAAAGCGGCAAAACGGAGGGTTTTCTGGGTGAGGTCTTCCCCGTAGGACCTCAACAGCTCCGCGTCTACAGGCAAATCCATCTTTTCCACTGCAGCGACAGCATCCTTGAACAAATCCAATGAAGTCTCGTTGATTAGTTGCTGATAGTCATCTATGGCTTCCTTGTATTGACTGACAGTCTCAGCTCTTAAGGTTTTTCGCCTCTTTTGAAGCAGATTATACACATCGTACGTGGCACACAAGGCCGGTTCAACCTGAGAAATGACCATTGAGACAATTTGAAACAATGCCCTGCAGCGCTCATCGGATATCTGGTAGGGAACAAAGGCATCCAGATCGAATCTCGCAAGTTCGTCCGGCGGAGGAGACACTACCTTCAGGCGGCCGGCTTCAATTTCCCTCGCCATGGGCGTATGCTTCATGATGGTCAACACGGAAGTCAGGATATACGGATCGTAGACTCCTACGGTTTCAAGAAATGATATGGTCTCTTTCACCTCTTCAAACGTTATCCACGGATTGAAGAGGATGAATTCCATTTTGATCTCGGCGCCGCTGTCTTTTATGACCCGGACGGCCTTCGTATTTTGCTCGACTGTGGTTCCTTTGTTGTACAGATCGAGAATGCGTTGAACACCGGCCTCCACACCCAAATAAACCAGCCCGGCTCCGTGCTTAGCAGCCAGATCTATAAGGTCAGGCTCCTGCACAACACTGTCCGCTCTACAGGAAAAGTCTATCCTTTTCAGCTTTATGCCGCTTTTCTCCAGGAGGGGGAAGAAAGATCGCACGCGCCTTCGGCCGAGTTTACCGGGGCCTAAGAAATTGTCATCAACAAACCACAATTCATCACATCCGAATTCTCGGTTAAGAATCTCGATCTCTTGTAGTACGTTTTCAGAACTCCTTGCCCGCCAATTCCTTCCTTTGGGGGTGTTATAGAAGCAATGCACACTGCAAAACGAGCATCGGGAAGTACATCCGCGACTGGTTGAGAGGAGAGGCAGCCCCCCTTTTCCCATGAGGAGCGGCAATGTATCTCTGGCTGGAAAAGGCAACGAATCCAGGTCCTTAATAAGTGGGCGGGGCGGTGTGGCTCTTATCGAGCCGTTTTCCCGGAAGGCAATCCCTTGAATCGATTTCCAGTCGTCTGGCTGATCGATTTTTTCGATCAGCGCAAGAAGGGTTTCTTCTCCCTCAAATCGAACGACGCTGTCAACTCCGGGGGACTTTTTCAAGATTGACTCATAGAAGAAAGTCGGATGCTGGCCGCCCATCGTCACATGCAAATTTGTCTGCTTTGCTTTGATTTCTCGGATGATCTGGACCGTTTGAGGCATGACCAAAGAAGAAACAATGGAAAAGCCAAGCAAATCAGAGCCGCGTTTTTCGATTCTGGCAATGGTCTCTTTTACACTTAGTCCCTCCACATGGGCATCAAGGATTTCAACAGCATGACCATGTGCACGAAGGTAGGCAGCCAAATAGCCGATTCCCAGGCTTTCGTGCAGAGTGTAAAACTGGGCGAATGACACCCCGTGCAGTTCGGGTGGGCGTACAAGAAGGGTTCTAGTCATAGGCATTCTGCTTTGGATTGAAGGCCGCTATCATGTGATAGAGACCGACCCTTGAAGAACTCTTGCCGGGTATCGCCAGATATTTGTCATATATCTTTGTATCCATTAAACCTATTTCTTCCAGCAAAGACGCCAGATGAGATGATAAGACCGGCCATCCGGGCAAGAGAATTCTTTCATGGCGTATCCTATCAAAACCGGCATTCTGTGCTTTGCGACGATACTCTGCATGCAGCGCACCGCCCGTGATTCCTATGGAAACGGTATGGCCGTCAATATTTAGGAAGATACTGTTCTTCTTTTCTAATAGTCCATTTACCTCTTGGGCAGGAAGTCTAAATACGCTCACCATCCATTTCCGGCCTTCCGACCATGCAATATCGAGAAAATAGAACGCCTGTCCATCTACACCGGGCAGAGGTGTATCATTAAAGACTCTGACAATTTGTCTCTTTTCCACGAGGCATAATTGCCGACGCCCTCCGCCCACGCGGCATACTTCCAGCCAATTCTTATTATCCAGAAGCAAGAGACCGCCAGGCTTTAGTTTTGCTTTCATGCCGCGCAAAGCAGCAAGCAGGTTGCCTCCGTGTACATGATAAATGCTTATACCAAGATTGATAACACAATCGAAGGTTCCCGGGACATCTGCATCTAGATCTTCCCATGTGGATTGAAGAAATTCAATTCTTTGCCCCTTTTTGATATTTTTCTTTCCGATTTCGACCATCCTGCTGCTGGCATCACTGCAAGTAACGTCAAATCCCATTCGAAACAAATCGAAGCCCATAGAGCCAAGCCCACAGGCACAATCCAGGACAGACGTAGTATCCGGCTTAAGGTCCCGAATAAAGCACGCGAGTCCTTTCGTCCAAGAATGGTCGTAGTGAACAGCTTCAATTGCCTCAAACCATTCGGCAAAATGATCATAGGCCTTGATTACGGAACTGGGCTCCTTACCTGCTGATCCCATAGTCATTCGTTCCTTGTTGCCAGAAGAACAAAGGTATCATACGTAAACTCGTATCTATTGCTACCAAGATCCCGGAGTGTTATGAAGACTTTTTTCTCCTCGTCCAGATTCAGGATTTCTTCTCTCAGCGTTTGCCTCAGACCCTTTTGTTGGGCTTGTTCTAACCACGCATCATATTTGCCGGGTAAGCGGGACCGTATGTCATTGGCAACTACCTCATCTTCTCCTTTTATGGTATCCAGCCACTTATCAAGATCCATAGAATGCCGGAATGGATAGATGAGCTTGGGCATAAAGCTATTCTTACGGAGCATTTCCATATACTCAAAATAGGTGTGATGTCGAACTGTACTCGGATCGTGGATTGTAGAAGCTAATTCCCAAAAATCTCGAATGGGTTCGGGAAAGAAAGCGTCAAAAACAATGAGCTTGCCTTCCGGCTTGCATACGTGCCGGATACTCTCCATAGCTTTATCCAAGTCCCTGAAATGATGGACATAACCCCAGCACACTACTGTATCAAAATAGGATTGTTTAAATTGTTCCTTGACATCCTCCGCAGCAAGTTCCAGAAAAGTTACATTGAAATGAGGCAAAACCTCACGCTTATCAATCAGTTCCTGGGCCTCTTTTCTCCTCTTTACAATAAGATCCCTATTCGGATCAATCCCATAAATTCTGTTTATCCTCTCACCCAGGAAAAAGCAGACCGTACCTGATCCAGTTCCAACATCCAGGACAACATCATGGACAGTGGGAGTAGCCAGTGTTAGCAGGGCATCCAGGTACTTCTTTGATGCTGCCTGGTTTCTGTAATACTCCGACATGAAATCTGATGAATCCGACATAGCTACTACCCCAGGTACGTTCCTCTAAGGTCGCCGGTTTCCAGCAAGGCTTTCGGTGTCCCTTCAAAGGCAACTCGACCCAGGTTGAGGACGTAGACCCTGTGAGCTATTTCCATAGCCTTCTTGACATTCTGTTCAACAAGAAGAACAGACACACCAAAGGTACCGACAATGGTCTTTATCATGTCAAAAACCCTATCCGTCATTTGCGGTGCCAACCCCAGAGAAGGCTCATCCATGAGAAGTAATTTGGGCTTGAGCATTAATGCCCGACCAAAGGCCACCATCTGTTGTTCGCCACCGCTGAGTTCCTTGGCCAGTTTATGCCGATTTTCGAAGAGAAAAGGAAACAGCTCAAACACTCTTTCTTTATTGCTCCTGAGTTTTTCTTTATCCTTGAAAATAAACCCACCCATATCCAGGTTCTCTTCTACCGTTAACGAACCGAAAAGCCTTCGTCCTTCAGGAATGAACCCGATCCCGAGTTCCGCAAGGCTACCCGCCGGAAGCCGGGTAATGTCGGCCTCTTCGAATAAGATTTCTCCCTTATTGACCTTGGCTTCCTTGAAGATGGCTTTGAGCACTGTGGACTTTCCCGCCCCGTTTGGTCCTATCAGCGCAACGATCTCCTTCCGGTTCACTGAAATACTTACACCCCCGAGGGCTGGATTGTCAGGTCCCGTGTAGAAAGCCTGCAGATTTCGAATACTTAGAATGACGTTACTATCCAAGATACGCTTTGACCACTTTGGAGTTTTTCTTGATATCTTCGGGAATACCCTCAGCAATCTTAATGCCGTGATCCATCACAACGACCCAGTCGGCGATTTCCAGAACAAAGGGTATATTATGCTCTATAAGCAGAACTGTAATCCCGTTCCGTTTTGCAAGGTCCGTAACGAACGTCCTGATGGTGTTGATCATAATAGGATTCAGGCCCGCAACCGGCTCATCCAGAAGAAGTAACTGCGGGTCTGTCGCTACAGCTTTGAGGATTTCCAAAAGTTTTCCCTGGCCATAAGAAAGGGCTGAGGCTGGTAGATCAGCCTTATCAGACAACATCACAGCTTGCAGGCTTTTTTCGCAGTCCCGACGGTGCTGGCGGGCTTGGTTCTTGAATGCCGCACGCCTAACAAGTGCTGCCCAAAGCCCTTCATATGTTCCCTTACGTTTTGCCATGAGTAAGTTTTCAGCAACCGTCAGAGACCGAAACAGTTTGACTTCCTGAAAAGTCCTGGATATGCCCAAACGTGCTATCACGTGTGAAGGCATACCGGTAGTATTTTGCTCTTTCCAAAGAATCCGGCCCCTTGTGGGAGAAACGAAACCCGTTACAAGATTAAACAGTGTCGTTTTCCCGGCACCATTTGGGCCGATTAGGGCAGTGATTTTTCCGGGCGCGAGGTCCAGATCGAATTCCTTTACGGCTTCGATGCCATCAAAGGATTTGCTCAATTCACGGATTTGCAGCATTACCGCAGCCTTATTGTTCCCAGAAATCCCTGTGGCCTGAAATACATAATCAAGACAAGTAAAGCCCCATATATCATCTGTCTGACCACAGCCGCTATATTATTGGGGAGACCGACAAAGCGCATGATCTCCGGCAGGGCGATCAGGACGAAGGCTCCCAGAATAGAGCCTCTGATGCTTCTCAGACCTCCTAACAATACCATGGTGAAGATCAGAATGGATTCATTAATGGAGAAGATGTTTGGACTGATATAACCCACATAAACTGCATACAGGCCCCCAGCCACTCCAGCCCAAAATGCACTAATCCCCATGGTGAGCACCTTGAAACGGACAGGATTTCGCCCCAGAGCGGTTACACCGTCTTCATCTTCCGCAATTGCAAAGAGGACCTGACCAAAAGGTGAGCTTTTCAAGAGATAACTCGTCCCCACGCAAAGCACAATACAGGCAAATAACAGCAAAAAGAAAGACTGATCCGTAGCCAACCGGAAGCCAAATAGAGTTGCCGGGGGAATAGCTGTTATCCCTCTTGGTCCTTCTGTAAGTGCATCCCAGTTGATAAGAGAATTCCTGAATATCTCGCCAAAACCCAGCGTGGCGATAAGGAGATAGTCTCCTTTCAGTCGAAGAGTTGGAATGGCAACCAGCAGGCCGAACAGACAAGAAATAATGCTCCCAAGAAGAAATGCCGGCCAGAAAGGCACCCCTGCTTTGGCGGTCAGCAGACCGACCGCATAGGCGCCTATGCCATAGAAAGCAGCATGAGCAAGGGAGAGAATACCAGCGTACCCACAGGCAATATTCAAAGAAACCGATAGAATACTAAAAAATCCTACAAGGATGATTATATGAAGAAGGTAGCTCACTATTGTTTTTCTCCCAGAATACCTCGGGGTTTATACAGCAAGACGAGCACCAGCATGGCAAAGCTTATGCTGTCCTTATAAGCACTGGAGATATACGCAGCTCCCAAGTTTTCGGCCAGTCCTATGCAAATTCCTCCCAGAGCCGCGCCGGGAATACTCCCGATGCCGCCCAAAACTGCCGCTGTGAATCCTTTGAACCCAGCCAGTATGCCCATATTGGGGCTGATGTTTTGGTCGTACCCTACAAGAATGCCCGCAACGGCGGCCATTAGACCACCAATGGCAAAGGTTATTGACGTTATCCGGTCGGTATCTATTCCGACATAGCTTGCTGAAGCTCTGTCCTCTGCTGTAGCCCGAATAGCTTTACCAACTCTTGTCTTCTTCAGCACGACAGTAAGAAGTGACATGAGGCCAAGGGAAACGACTATTGTAAGTCCCTGAACGGGTGTAATGTTGATACCGAGGATACTGAAAGGCTCCTGGAAGCTCGCATTCTTGAGCAGGCTCTTTGTGTTCAGGTCAAAGAGTAAGGTGACGGCAGCCCTGAGGAAGGTCGACGCGCCGATAGTCGTAATCAAAGGAACCAAACGGGACGATCCTTTGAACGGCCGATAAGCCACTCTCTCCAAACCCATCCCCAAAACCCCGCCGGCTATGACAGCGAGAAGAGTGGAGGAATATATGTCCCAACCCAGGACGATGTAAAACAAGTAAAAACAATAGGCTCCGCCCATATAGAGCTCACCATGGGCAAAGTTGATGAGTTTGCCGATGCCGTATATCATCGTGTACCCAATGGCAATCAGACTGTACGCGCCACCAGAGATAAGGCCATTAGTTATGAATTGCGCCAACATGTAATAGTCCAAAAAAGTAGGGGGATAACCGTTATGTACATTTCGTGTTACCCCCCTTTTTATCAAACCTAAGCAGATCCACTATTAATTCTTTACAGGCATATATTCACCATTATCGATCTTAATGATCGTGAACTCCTTTGTTGTCACATCCCCGTTTGCATCAAAACCTATGACCCCTGAAGCCCCCTGGTAATTTCGAATCTTGTATAGTGCACTCTTAGTATGCTCTCCTGAAAGATTGGAGTTTTTGATAGCCTCAGCCAAGAGATAGACGCAGTCGTAGGCCACTGCAGAGCTATAACTAGCGTCTTCCTTGAATTTGCTCTTGAATTTCTTAGAAAAACTCTCGTATGCCTTCCCGGTAGGTTCAGCAGGCATAGTAAATACTACGCCATTCGCTGATGTTCCGGCAGTTTTCAGAATGGCCTTTTCGCTGAAATTGTCAGCACCGAGAATCTGACCAGATATCTTCAGTTCTCTAACCTGTCGTAAGAAAACCGGCGACTCATCGGGATATAAAGGAATATAAATGAAATCTGGACTGAAACTCTTGATCTTGACCAGTTGTGTTCGGAAATCCTGTGTTCCCGGCGTGCATGCCTCTGAGGTAAGAATCTTGCCTCCAAGACCTGAGAAGCTTTTCTCGAAGGCCTTCTGAAGACCTGTGCCCCAATCGTCATTTGTGTAGACTACAGCGCCTTTTCTGAAACCTTTTTCAAAAATGAACTTGGCAGCCACAATCGCTTGAAAGGCATCGGAAGGGGATGCCCGGAATACATAATCGCCAGCATCCGTTACTTTGGCTCCGGAGGCCGAAGGGGATAACAAAACGATCTTGCTCCGATTAGCGGTATCCGCGATAGCCAAGGTACCAGCCGTGGTCGTTTCGCCAATGACGGCACACACTTTGTCAAGATCGATCAGCTTCTTGACAGCACTTATGGCCTTATTGGGATCCATTTGTGAGTCTTCATAAATCACGTCTATTTTCTTGCCATTCAAGCCACCTGCGCCATTGATTTCCTCAACAGCCAACATAATGCCGTTTCTTTGGGCGACACCATAGGATGCGGCTGGCCCAGTCAAGGGGCCGATAAAGCCAAACCGTATGCCTTTCCCCTCCGATTTGCTGCAGGCGTTCCAGATCAATACAGTGAATGCAAGAAACACCGCAGTCGCGAGGTAAAACCCGATCCGCCGCTTACCAAGATAACTTCTCATCGAGGACTCTCCTTTTCCGTGCTGCTCCAGGATATGCCACTTCCTATGGACGGTATCCGCCCTGCATTACGCTTGAATCCGTAAAAAGCGGCAGATCCAAATTACCAAAGGTACCAGCCGCAACTGTGATATCAAGATCCTTACAGGTTCGAATTGGATCATTCAGAAGCTTGGTCCTCAGTGTTTTATCCTTAATTGCAGATTTGATAAGTTCATTTATAGTCATACTCATTTCCATATTTTTCTGTAGGTGATTTATCTATAGGTGCACTTGTGAAAATTGTTAGCATTCATACCAAGAAAATCTTGTTTTTTCAGTATGTTCCTCTAAGGTTGCTTGCCTTTCCAGCCAAAGTGACCATCATATCACAGCCTAGTCTGTCGCGAACTCCTTAACCAGCGTGGGAAGAGCTTCAGGCCAATCTAGGAAGAATAGCCAATAATGTCAAGCTCTACAGCTCTAACTTGTTGCGCTATCTATCAGCGTAGAGATCGGTAGCCGTCTCCGATTTTTTCACTACATTTTTTGGTACTTCTTGTCAGCCTGCGAGAAATCTTTAATGCAACTATGGTGCCAATATGGAGGACAAACGAATAACCTTGTAGCACCCACCAATATCTATAGGAAATCAGGGTCATGCGAAAGGCCCTCTATGCCATTACAGGCAGTCTGTTATGACTGCCTAACTTCTTTGTTACAAATTGATAACAATAGCCGTCTATAATTCATTCCTCAAGCCTTGAACCCTGGTAAAACCCACGTATAAAATACGTTAACCTTTCTTGTTCAAAAAGCAACCTCAAATTTCGTATGTAGATCGAACAAAGCAAGGTTCTCGATCCCAGTATAATTATCTTACGGCGGTAGCAATAAGATCATTTGGGGTCATCTCGGCAACTTTTTCGAAACAACATGTTTAGATTAGATACAGATTTCTCGCTCCACAGCTTCTTTTTAAGTCTACTATTTCGTTTCAAAACCCGTATGTAAAGGTGCTGCCACCACGATTACCAAGCTCTTGCTTAGCTTGTCGTAACTCCTCCATTTTGTGTAGAAATTCTGCGAATATCTTTTCTTTGCTTTCGTCCATGGCTCGACTATAATGTGGACAAGCAGGGACAGGATCGCTGATTCTTTCTCTGCAACCCTCACAAACAATTGCACCTCACATGCATCAGACCAATTCAAGTTCGGGCCAGCAGCTAGGAAAGTAGCGCAAATTGGAGTTGACAAGGGATCTAAAATGATATCGAAGTACCAGCCGGACTATCCAAGCTAAAGAAGACAATCTGAGTTCCATCATATAAGGCGTATCCGGCACTCCTTAGCTGTTCTGCGGAAACACAGACTTACCGCAGGCATCTTGTAAGAATTTGTGATGGTTTCATGATGCATATTGTTATGAGTTTACAACAAAGCTCCATCCCTCCGTTTTCCGACTCCGAAAATCCGGCATCCTTACCTTGGCATGTCCTTTGCTGACCCCTGTCAGTATGGAGCAGCCTATGAACGCCGATTGGAGCAAAAGGAAACAAGAACACCTTGCACTCTCAGCTGCAGCGGCTGATAAGTATGACGAACTGTATGAGAATGCAAATTTTGCCACCGGCAGTTATATGCGATACGAGATGGAAACCATTGCAAGATTTGTGACCATGGCTCCATCTTTCTCATTGGCTATAGATATCGGCTGTGGTACGGGCAGGGACAGCTTTCTGCTCTCCAGCCATTTTGACCAGGTATACGCATATGATTTCTCACCTGACATGATCAGAGTGGCCGAGAAAAGCAAATTACAAAAACGTGCCGGTAACGTGCTTTTTGGTATCATTTTAGGTTTATGAAAGAAAAAATGCATTTTTTTTCAAAAAGTGCTGGCGTCACTTAAAGCTTTGTTGTAATAGTTCCCCAAGAGAAAGGGGAGCTACATGGAAGCCACCGTTTTT
>DSAQ01000201.1 GCA_011046395.1 Pseudomonadota bacterium | reverse complement strand
TCACTACAAATGACTTTCCAAAACTCGCATCCAATAATATCAATAGGTTATCAAACCAATCGGGTCAAATCTAGGATAATTTTGAGGTAAAAATCAATTTTTGTGGTAAACTTGGGTTAAGGTAGAGGCACGGCTGAGGAGGACAATATGGATGATCGGCGCACCATAGCATATTTTTCCATGGAAATAGGGCTTGAGAGCGGGATGCCAAACTATAGTGGCGGCCTGGGTGTACTGGCGGGAGACACGATCCGGTCTGCGGCCGATCTCAAAGTGCCGATGGTTGCCATAACACTTCTACATCGCAAGGGTTTCTTTCACCAGAGCATTGACTCGAGTGGATGGCAGAGAGAAGAACCTGTGGAATGGGCCGTTGAGGATTTTCTGGAAGAGATGCCGCAGCGAGCCTCTGTTACCATAGAAGAAAGGGTTGTTCATCTCCGCTCCTGGAAATATGAAGTCAACGGCATCGGAGGTTTTGTGGTGCCGGTTTATTTTTTGGATGCTGATCTTGAGGAAAATTCTGAATGGGACAGGGCGCTGTCCCATTTTCTTTATGGAGGCGACCAGCATTACCGTCTTTGTCAGGAGGTAATCCTGGGCATTGGCGGTGTAAGGATGCTGCGTGCCCTTGGGTACAACATCAGGCGTTTTCACATGAATGAAGGACACGCCGGCCTTCTTACATTGGCGCTCCTGGACGAGGAGGCAAAGAGCGCCGGTAGAGGATCGATCACCAGTGATGATATCGAAGCGGTCAGAGAAAAGTGCATATTCACTACCCATACCCCGGTTCCTGCCGGACATGATCAGTTTCCCCTTGATTTGGTGAGGAGCGTCATTGGACCCCGGGAAGACTTTTTTGACATGACGGATAGTTCTACTCAGAATTTGATCAAGCGTGTCCTTAGAAACCGCGAGAATTTCTTTGATATGAAGGACCTCCTCCGCAGCGAGGGCACACTCAACATGACCTACCTGGCTCTTAACCTGAGCCGCTATATAAACGGAGTGGCTAAAAAACATAGTGAAGTTTCAAGGCTGATGTTCGCCGGTTATTCTATTGATGCCATAACCAATGGGGTCCATGCTGCTACCTGGGTGACAAAGTCCCTTCAAGGGCTATATGACCGATATATACCGGGTTGGAGAGAGGACAACTTCAGCCTGCGATATGCCATAAGCATTCCAAGGCAGGAAGTGTGGCAGGCACATATTCAGGCAAAGAAACCGTTGATGAGGTATGTAAATAGTCGAACGGATGCTGAGATGGATACAGATACTTTTACCCTCGGCTTTGCAAGACGCGCCACCACGTACAAAAGGGGCGACCTTCTTTTTCAGGATACCGAGAGGCTTAGAAGGATATCACTGGAAGTTGGCAGCCTTCAGGTAATCTATGCAGGAAAAGCACATCCACAAGATCAAGGCGGCAAAGCGCTTATTAAACGAATCTTCGAGGTCAAAAAATCTCTCAAGAAGGAGATTAAGATGGTTTATCTTGAGAATTACGACATGGAACTTGCTAAGATGATTATCTCAGGGGTTGATGTGTGGCTTAATACTCCAAAGCCACCCTTAGAAGCCTCCGGGACAAGCGGGATGAAGGCTGCTCTTAACGGGGTGCCCAGCCTGAGCATCCTGGACGGTTGGTGGATAGAGGGACATATTGAGGGAGTGACCGGATGGTCCATCGGGGAGAAAATAAAAGAAGGCGAAAAGAGCCATGACCCCTCCCAAGACGCCGCATCTCTTTACGAAAAATTGGAGAAGACCATTATCCCCACATTTTATCATAAACGAGATCACTTTATCGATGTAATGCGTTATTCCATTACCCTTAACGGATCATTTTTTAATACCCAGAGGATGATGCAGCAATACGTGCTTAAGGCTTATTTCTGATTTGTCACCGATAGCTCTTCAGAGATAAACGGACTGTTATGAGGCTATAATGGTTAACAGATTTTACTTTATTACACTGACTTTTTTTGTCTTATTACTCGGATATCTAAGCTACCAAGTGTTAAAGCCGTTTCTGTTTCCCATAGCCTGGGCGGTTGTGTTTTCCGTTTTGTTTTACCCGGCTTATGCCTTTATCCTCAGATATATAAAATGGAAGTCCATTACATCCCTCATCGTCCTCGTTGTCATCCTGTTAATAATTATCGGTCCCTTCTCATATCTATTTTTTTTGCTGGTAAAGGAACTGGGAGCATGGACGGAGTATGCCGAAGGCGGAAAGATTGAAGCCATCAAAGATATAACCGAGCTTCCGATTATTAAGATCGTAATGAATAAGATTACCTCCTTATTTAATATCACGGCGGATGAATTAAATAAGGCTATTATGGAGAATATCTCGCGGCTGGGAAGGGAACTGGTCGGCGGCATTACAAAGGGAGCCGGCAGCATTGTAACCGGAACCCTGGACCTTATCTTGATGGCTATCTCTATATTTTTCCTCTTGAGGGACGGCCCAGGCTTTCTTGAGAAAGTCCGTGATTATATTCCTTTTTCCGAGGAACAGAAAGACGGGCTGGTCAAACAAATAAAGGATATTCTGATATCCACCATGTATGGAGGGGTCATCGTGGCTATGGTCCAGGGAACTATGGGCGGCATTGCCTTTGCTATCCTGGGTATATCCTCCCCGGTTATGTGGGGATTTGCCATGGCTATTGCCTCCTTCGTTCCTTTGGTTGGTCCTTTTGCTATATGGGTCCCAGCCGCCGTTTATCTATTTATTGAAGGCCTGATATGGAAAGGAATAGTCCTGGCCTTTATCGGGGTCTTCGGGATCAGCCTGGTCGATAATATATTAAAACCCCTTATCATCGGTAAAAGGACGAAAATGCCCTTTCTTCCCCTTTTTTTCAGCGTCCTAGGCGGGATAAAACTGTTCGGCTTAATAGGGTTTATCATGGGGCCGATGGTGCTGGCCACCTTTGTATCCGTTATTGAGATATTCAAAAGAATAGACACCAGCGCTGATGCTTAGCCGGATTATACAAGCCACAGCTCCTGTTGTTACCCGACACCACCGTTTTCGTCCTATTTAGTGTTCATCCGGAAACGGTGGTGTCCGGCTTCGCGCTTTCAGCAGTCAGCGATTAGCTGTCAGCAAAAAAACAAGATAAACAACATATTAAGCTGAATGCTGATAGCTGACCACTCCATCCGGGATCCTTGGGTTTCCGGATGAACACTATTTAATATCTTTCATGGGGGTGACAAATGCACTGGTATCAGCTTGGAGTAAAAGAAATATTCCAGACGCTCAGAAGCTCAGAGGAAGGGTTGACCGATGCAGAGGCCGGGGAGCGTCTTATACAGCATGGACCCAATAAACTCGCCGAGGAAGAGAGGATAAGCAAACTTAGAATTCTCTTACATCAGTTCACAAGTCCCCTGATTTATATCCTCCTCGTGGCCGCTATTGTAACAGCTCTTTTGAAGGAATACATAGATACAGGCGTAATTATGGCCGTTGTGATCCTCAACGCAGTTATTGGTTATATTCAGGAGTTCAAGGCAGAGGAGAGCGTAAGGGCACTAAAGAAAATGGTGGTTCCAAAGGCAAGGGTTATCCGACGTAGCAAAGAAAAGGAGATAGACAGCGAGGAGCTTGTACCCGGGGATATTGTCCTGCTTGCATCCGGTGCCAAGGTGCCGGCCGACCTGAGATTGTTTAAAACAATGGAGTTGAGGATTGAAGAGGCTATGCTTACAGGAGAATCAATCCCTGTTGAGAAGATAGCATCGACTATAAAAGAAGATAATTTGACCCCAGGTGAACAGAGAAATATGGCCTTTATGGGGACAGTAGTGGTAAACGGCCGGGCAAAGGGCATTGTTGTCGAGACAGGACAAGGGACAAATCTTGGGCAGATTGCTAAAGAAATGCGGGAAGTTTCGGAGATTAAGACCCCTCTTCAGGAAAAACTTGAGCGATTTGCCAAGTTAATAGGGCTTGTTGTCACAGGATTTTCGGTGGTGGTCTTTGGAGCGGGCATAATGCTCGGGGCAAAGGCATCTGAGATGTTTATGACTGCTGTAGCTACAGCAGTTTCAGCGATACCCGAAGGTCTTCCAGTAGCCGTAACCATAGCAATGGCCATTGGGGTAGCGAGAATGGCAAGGCGGAATGCCGTTATTAGAAAACTTCCTGCGGTAGAGACGCTTGGCAGCACTACCGTAATAGGTTCTGACAAGACAGGAACCCTGACCAAAAATGAGATGACCGTCAGGCTGATTTATGACGGACAGCATGTATATGAAGTCACAGGAAGCGGGTATGAACCAAGGGGCGAGATACTCCGAGAGGGTATGCCCGTTGAGGCCAGGGATCTAAAGAATCTTTTGTATGTTCTGAGGATAGGGCTTCTTTGTAATGAGTCCAATATCTATGAGGAAGACGGCCGGGATAAAGTCGATGGCAACCCCACTGAGGGCGCCCTTATCGTTTCTGCCATGAAGGCGGGATTAAGCCCTGAAGAGGAAAAGGAACATTACCCACAGATAGCCATAATACCTTTTGAATCTGAACGTGGCTACATGGCGACCCTGCACAGGCATAGGGGGAAGAAAATTGTCTTTATTAAAGGCGCCCCGGAGAGGGTGTTTGATTTGTGCACCGAGTGTATGGCCGGGGAGGATTTAAAGAGAAGAGACCTTTTACGTGTTGCCAATAACCTTGCCAAAGACGGTTTGCGTGTCCTTGCTATGGCCTACAAGGAGGCGTCGCATGATACAGAAGAGCTTGCTCACCACGATGTCGAGGGTAAGCTCATATTTGCCGGCCTTCAGGGTATGATGGATCCCCCGAGACCAGAGGCTATTGAGGCCGTGAATGGCTGTAAAAAGGCCGGTATAAGGGTTGTGATGATAACGGGGGACCATGCAGTCACAGCGAAGGCAATAGCAAATAAGCTCGGTATCGGCGGGGATGAGCCCGAAGTGCTCACAGGTAAAGAAATAGAGATAATGAGTGATGAGGAGCTATTTAATAAGGTGGAAGAGGTTTCTGTATATGCGCGGGTTTCACCACAGCACAAGCTAAGGATAACTCAACAATTATTGAAACACGGCGATATTGTAGCCGTAACCGGTGATGGTGTTAACGATGCCCCGGCCCTTAAGGCGGCACATATTGGAGTTGCCATGGGAAGGACAGGGACCGATGTGGCAAGGGAGGCATCTGATATGGTCCTTGCGGACGACAATTTTGCAAGCATTTTTGCAGCGGTGGAGGAGGGAAGGGTCGTATATGACAATATCAAAAAGGTCGCTCTCTTTCTTGTATCCTGCGGCCTTGGAGAACTGCTTGCTATCATTGCCACGATAGTGATGGGATACCCTATACCGTATATCCCTGCACAGATTCTATGGCTTAATCTTGTGACAAATGGTCTGCAGGATGTTGCCCTCGCCTTTGAACCAGCGGAAAAAGGAATCCTGGGCAGGCCGCCAAGGAGTCCTAAAGAAGGTATCCTGTCAGGCCTCATGATACAGAGGACTTTTTTAATGGGGATCATTCTGGCCGCAGGCACACTGTTTATGTTTATATCACATCTCAAATCAGGAGTGCCTCTGGAGAGGTCACGCACAATAGCCCTCACCACCATGGTTTTCTTTCAGTTTTATCAGGCATTCAACTGCCGTTCAGAGACCCAATCCATTTTCAGGATGAGTCCGAGGGGCAATCCTTTTCTCTTCTTTAGTATGGTGGCGGCCTTTTTCGCCCACCTTGCTGTGCTTTATGTGCCGGCCCTTCAGTGGGTTTTCAGGACGGTACCGCTTGCACCTATAGAATGGCTGGAAATAGGCATGGTTACTATGACAATCATAATTGCTGTTGAGATAGATAAATGGATAAGAGGGCGGTTAATAAAATCCAGACGCATTCCGTACCGGTATAGTTCCCTCGATTCACCATCAAACTGTTGACAGAGAGCAATGGGTGATCTCCGATTACCAGGCAGCCGGGTTCAAATCCGAATATCGAATATCGAAATCCGAAACAAATTCAAATGTCCAAATTCCCAACGTTCCAAACGACAGCAGCGCTGATTATTTTGGATTTGAATTTTGGTGATTCGATATTGTTTCGAGATTCGTGCTTCGGATTTCGGATTTGAAATAACGCTGCACAGCAACCATGGTGTGTTTACGGTCAGGAGCTAACTCGTACGAAAATAGACGGTGAATTTGGGGTTCCATCTCACCTTGACATCTTTACCCGTCTGTAATAGGTTGTACAGCAGTGGATGAAGATTCCGGGGGCGGTTGTAAGGCAGGAAGAAGAAGCTAAGGAGGTATCGTCTCGTGAGTGATTTTTTTCAAAATGGGGTTATTACCACACTGCATCGATTGAATCGCGAAAACAAGGCGACCCTGGAACAGGAATTGATGCGCTATGCCAGGGCCAGGCCGATTGCCCTGGTACTGCCGGCCCTGTTTTCGGAGTTGGAGGGAGAGGCTCTGCCCAAAATTGTAGAGGCATTGAGCGCTGTACCCTATCTAAGGCAGATCGTAATTACCATGGGTCAAACAGACGCCAAACAATTTGAGTATGCCAGGGAGTTTTTCTCCCAGCTTCCCCAGGAGAAGGTAATTATTTGGAATGATGGCCCACGCCTTACATCCCTTTATAAAGCTATAAAAGAAGAATTCGGCCACTTCGATAAAGGCAAGGGTCTTTCCGCCTGGATGGCCTACGGCTATGTGCTGGCCTCGCGTAAGTCACAAGTCATTGCCTTACATGATTGCGACATCCTGACCTACGATACAGAGATGCTGGCCCGCCTCTGTTTTCCTATTGCCAGCACCAGGCTCAACTATGAATTCTGTAAGGGCCACTATAGCCGGGTGACCGACCGGCTGCATGGGCGAGTGACCCGCCTTTTTGTCACCCCCCTCATTCGTGCCCTTATACAGATGCTGGGTTCTACGGCCTTCCTGGTCTATCTAGATAGTTTTCGCTATCCTCTGGCCGGGGAATTTGCCATGGTGGCTGACTTGGCCTGGCGGAACCGCATCCCCAGCGATTGGGGTCTGGAAGTGGGCGTGTTGGCCGAGGTTTACCGGAACTGTACGCTCAACGGCATCTGCCAGGCGGATCTGGCTGATAATTACGAGCATAAGCATCAGGAGCTTTCCGCCGAAGACGTCTCTAAGGGCCTGATGAAGATGACCGCCGACATTGCCAAGAGCCTTTTCCGGACCCTGGCTGGTGAAGGGGTGGTGTTTTCCGAGGGCTTTTTCAAGTCTCTTCGCACTGTTTATGTGCGACAGGCCCAGGATGCCGTCAAGCGCTACCATGATGATGCTACTATCAACTCCCTGTTTTTTGACCGCCACGAGGAGGCGGTGGCCGTGGAGGCCTTTGCAGATAGTATCAAGATAGCGGGAGAGCAGACCCTGGAGGATCCGCTGGGTATTCCCCTGATTCCTAACTGGAGCCGGGTTGTTTCCGCCCTGCCGGATTTTTTTGATCTGCTCCTGGAAGCTGTGGATAAAGATAATACCTGACGCGAGAGGGCAACCATAACCCCATTTGATTAAAGAAGCTACAGAAAGACCACTATAAAGACATATAAGAAAACCCCGCAGGGGTTCTTGTGCCTGCGATAAGAAAGACGAATGATATGTCCGTCAGACCTTCCTTAATAATTTACCAAGCTCATGCCATAAGAGGTCAACTCTATTGGTTGCAGAAGGTAAATCCGTATCTATTTCTGCCCTTGCTTTTTTAAGGAGTCCTTGAAGTTCTTCGATGACCTTTTTGTCTTCATCAGTAGCCGAAGTTCTTGCCTTTTCAAATGCTTCAGATATGAGTTCAAGCTCATTTTTTGCAGTGCCAATATTCTTTGATACAAGCTCTACTTTTACCTTCAGGACATGCCCTCTGATGCCTGCCATCAAGGCGTTGAACATAAAGCTCTGGATTTTGGTCCCGACATCTTTACCGATTTTGTCAATGGTTTCAGTCTGTTTTTTTAAGGCTTCTTCAGTTGTTGACTTCTGCTTTTTTATTACCTCCTCTGTTGCAGAGATACTTTTTTTAAAAGAATCCTCAAGGGCGGTCACCCTAGAAGAAACAGTATTTACAGTTTTAATTATCTTCTGGACATTAGCATCAGGCGGCAGCTGGGCAGCCTTACTCGCCGCCTCTTCGCTTTTAATGAATTCCTCTATTTTTTCTAGTCTTTGCTCCAAAGCCTGGACCTCGGACCTGAGTCCACGGGTCTCTTTATCTATCAAGATTGGCAAACTAAAAAAGCCTATACCAATAACAACTGCCATTGAAAGGATTACCACCAACACGGCCTTCATATAATTCCTCCTTACAGGTGTCCTAAATACTACTGAAAATTAAATAGGCTTTATAATTCCCCGGCTTAGGCGCAAAAATTTTTTCCTGCCAGGCAACCTGGCTTGTCAGCCACAAAAAGCATAAAATGGCAGCGGGAGAGTCTATTATTGTTTATAATTATAGCAAATAGATTATAGAAAAGGCAAAAAAAGTGAGTTAAATGCGGAATGAAGAAAATCTTAAACGAACGGCCTCGCAGACTTACACCATGGAGGGACGCTATGCCAAAAGATCAACTATTCATTATGAGCCGGAAGAAAAGAACGTGACACCAAATAATTAGTCTAAGGCGTAGCGCTCTGAGACAAAGCATCTTTTGTACTTCGTGTTCGTTTCAGCCTGCAGGTGGAGAACACCGCATACCGAAAAATAGAACAACAGTACAAAGGCAGATAGACTTGCAACCCGCTTCCAGTGTTCACATATATAATTTATCATAGTATTTGCCTCCTTAATCTAAGGATAATGCAAATAACATACCATAGTTTGATCGGCTAGTTTCGGCCTATTTTTGCGTATAAGTTTATCTTTTTGGCCTCGAATGGCCTACTTCTATGATAAATAACCACGAAAAAAGTGTGGTTTTTGACACAGTCTGTCCATTAGGCAGCGAAGGGATATAGGTTACCTGGGAAATGTATATGTGGATGCACGGATGTGAAAATAACGATCATTGGTGGCGGCGCAGGGATTTGAACCCCGGACTCCGCGGATATGAGCCGCGTGCTCTGACCAACTGAGCTACGCCGCCAATGTAAAGAACTCGACAGTGGTTTAATGCTAAATTTTCGGTATCTTGTCAATAGAAAAATCCAGGCGGTTTTTATCCTCAATAATTATGCGGTCATCGTCGGCGCTTTGGTTTGCATTATCCTTATGTAATTATGATGTTGAGTTATGAGGGCGTGTAGCTTAATATGAAAAACAGGAAAAAAACATTAGACTGCTAAGTGTCCTTTAATGGGTGACAATACGGTTAGGCAGAAAGGGAGAATAAAAATGAATTCCTTCAAATTAGCAGCGGGGCAAATATACCAAAAGTCTAAAGCGGAGGGGCGCCTGATAGAGGGACGCTCTTTAGAGGAACTAAAGCAACTGGCCTTACGGCAGGAGGGGGTCATACAGACACAGATCGGGTCGGTAGCCGGAGATTCTGAACCGATGTCCAGATCCGCGCCCCATACCCGGAACAGTGTCGATCACCAGTTTGGCGAGGAGGAAGATGCCCTGGCCCGCAAGGCCATGGAGGTATTGAGTAAGGATAGGGTTATTTCTCTTGATACCATTGTTGGCGATGGTCGCGACGGTGTCACCGCCCGTTTTATAGTGCCGGAACAATATGCCCAGCTTGCTTATGGCCTTAAATTGCTTTTGGATTATCCCCCGGCCCGGGTGGTGGAAGAGCCGACCTATACCATTATATACTTTACCGACGAGGCCTTTGAATCCAACAAATCAAAGAAGCTGGTAGAAAAGGATATCATGGTTCGCCTCATGATGGGTGAAAAGAGGGGTGACCAGGTCAAGATATGCCGCAACACCATCTATCTTGGCGAAGGCAAAAAAGGGATTTTTCAGCTTGAAAACTGGCGGGTCAAGGCGATCGACAAGACAGGGATTTTCCTGCATACCGGAGCCAGGCGGGACTTCTTATGGATATATGACCTGGAGAGCGAGCGGCCGGAATTACAAGAGGTGGTCACCGCCGTTTCCGGTCTCACGGCCACCGGCAAGACCACTACGCTATGCCGGAAGTTCGGGAAACTACCCAGAGAACGTTCCGAGATGATCGGTGATGATGGGGGCACAATGGGCTTTGATGCCAGTTATGCCGCCTTTGAGGTAGGCGGGCTCTATGTCAAGACCGAGGGGCTGGATGAAAGCCAGCCGGAGATATTACGGGCGGCGCAATCCAAAGATGCCTTTCTGGAGAATGTGGCCATCAGCAAGTATCCATATATGCCTGACTTCAAAGATATTTCCAAGACGGGTAATGGACGGGCAGTAGTTACCCGTGAGAACCTGGAGATAGCCAGTAAAACTCTAAGGGCCGACAAAATCGATTATATAATTATCCTGACACGGAATCCACTAGTGAACACTATTTGTAAGCTGACACCGGAGCAGGCCGCCATGCAATTTATTTATGGGGAATCGATAGAGAGCACCGGTGGGGATCCGGAGCAGGCGGGAAAGTTTAAACGGGTGTGCTTTCTGGATCCGTTTATAGCGGGTAACCGGCTTGAGCATGCCATGATTTTTAATGATATTATCAAGCGCAACCGCATCAAATGTTATCTGGCCAATACCGGGACCATTGGCCCCCACGAGCAAAAGGTGACCCTGCGGCAATCCTTGGCAGCTTATAATGACCTACTGCGCATGCAACTGCGTTTCAGTTTTGAGCCGGACTATCTGGGTTATTATTTTCCGATAAAGTGCGACCGTGCCAATCTGGATCAGATGAATGCCTACAGGTTATTTGAGGATAAGGCCCTGCTTGAGAAGAAGCTCAGGCATTTTTTAAAAGGGCGTGAGGAGTACCTGGAAGAATTTGAAGGAAAGTACGGCAATATTCCCGAGAATATAAGAGAATCCTTGCCCTACAGATATACGGAACTTCCAAAGATAGAACGGGCGGAAGTCGAGTAATACGGGCCGCCTTACAAATTTTTCCGGTTGGGAACTAAATAATCTTTTGGTAACGTTCAAAAGGTGAGGCATCAATGTATTTCGACCGATTGGATATGGATATTGAAGTAACCTTTGATGCCCAATTTCTCTTTCCAATATTCCTCCCACTTGTCCCTGGAGTATTG
>DSAQ01000110.1 GCA_011046395.1 Pseudomonadota bacterium | reverse complement strand
GACCCATGCCCGTTGACTTCGCCGGCAGCAAGATTACCCTTGCTGCCGGCCCAAAAAACCGAGCAGCACAACATGCATTTTCAACTTGCCCATTTTGCTACATTTTCATGAGGCCGCTAACACATTAATGCGTGAATCAAAATACATAGATGAAACCCCGCTTAATCACAGGAAAAATTACGGCCAGTTTTTTACGCCAATCCCTGTCGCACGACTCATGGCAAAATGGGTTATGAAAGGTGATCCGAAAACAATATTAGACCCTGCATTTGGTTTGGGTGTTTTTTACGATGAAATAATAAAGATAAATCCAAATAATCAAATTATGTTCACGGGATACGAGATTGACAATCATATTATGGCTTATCTTAATCATAACGGAAGAAGCCCGAATCTTAGAGTTAAAAATAATGACTACCTCGAAGCTGAAGTTGGTTCTTTTGACGGTATCATTTGCAATCCTCCATATATGAGATTCCAGAAATTTCTTAAACGCCATGATGTATTACCGAAAATCGAAGAGAAAATAGGCAAAAAACTTATTGGCTACGCTAACATCTCTTCTGTATTCCTTGTTAAGTCCTTAAAAGAGCTTAAAGTTAATGGCAATTTAGCATATATTATGCCATTCGAGTTTTTTAATACTGGTTATGGAAAAGAAATTAAGAAATGTCTCCTTGAGAATCATTTGTTAAAACAAATAATAATCTTTTCAAATGAAAAAGAAATTTTTCCAGATGCAACGACAACGGTCTGTGTGCTTCTTTGTAAAAATGACGGAAAAGATGAGGCTATAAAAATAACGGTTATCAAAGCAAATGAAGAAATTGACAAAATATCTGATGTGAGCAATTTCTATCAGCGGGAAATCATCCCTTCGGATTTGCCATACAATAAAAAGTGGACACCTCTTATATTATCATTATTCTCTGAACAAAAATCTCCAAATGGTTTCTGCAAAGTATCTCTTTATGGTATGTTTACGAGGGGTATTGCTACTGGCGCAAATGATTTTTTTGCGCTAACAAAATCAAAAATTGAAAAGTGGAAATTGGACGACAATAATATTTGTAAGTGCATTACAAAAAGCTCTCAAATACGCAAAGCGGTATTTACTGAGCATGATTTTAATAGACTGTACAACGCAAATAAGCCAGTACATTGTTTAGATGTAAGAGATCACGAGAATCAACAAATACGAAAATATATAAACGAAGGTGAAAAACTCGGATATCACGAGAGGTATCTTACAAAAACAAGGAATACTTGGTATAAAATTGAAAACAGAAAACCTGCTCCAATTTTATTCGGTGTGTTTAATAGGGGCCGCTTAAAAGTAATACGAAATCTTACAACAGCAATAAATTTTACATGCTTCCATTCTTTTTATCCAAATATGTTTGGACAACAACTTGTAAACAAGTTGTTTGTGTATTTACTAAGCGACATAGGGCAAAAGATAATAAAAACCAATAAACGAAGCTATGGCGATGGATTAGATAAGTTTGAACCCGGTGACCTAAACGATAGTTTGTGTCCAAGCCAAAAACAATTTGAAATGATTGATGATGAAGATGCTGAAAAAGTGATTGATCTTGCCAAGATTGATGAAGAAACGGCAATTCAATGGAGTAACAATTTGATTGAAAAAATTATGAACGCCCAACAATGCGCCCCACCTGACCGCTATTCCGCTGCGCTCCATAGCGGCAGGTGAGCTTGGTCGTGTGTGCCGGGCATGGCATAGGACTATCGGGGTGAAAGTCCCCGAGCCAGGTTTTAGCGGAGCCGAAGGCCAGGAGAAGGGCAAGCGCCTGCCCCGGACATGATCCGGGAAACAGGAACCGGATTTGATCCGCCTGCGTCGGACGGGACGAGTTGGTACGTGATTCGTATGCCCGGTGGTGTGGGAGGGGGAAAGTCGTGAGGTTTCTCCCTATCCCGATTATATTCTGAAAACGATTCGCGAATAAAATAGAGAGAGAGATGCAATGCTTGTTGATAAAATAAAAAACAGAGAAAGTGGAATTATTCTCTACGGAATTACCCCACCTAAAAAGGGAACGAGTTCAGAGGAAATAGAGGAAATTTCTTCTCGGCAAATACAAAGACTCCAATCTCTTAAGGTTGATGGTTTGATCCTTTATGATATTCAAGATGAAAAATCTCGAATATCGGAAGAGCGTCCATTCCCTTTCATGGAGACTTTAGATTCATTCTCCTATAGTAAAGAATATCTATATTCTTTGCCTATTCCCAAGATTATTTACAGATCTGTTGGAAAATATACTAAGTCAGAGTTATCCCAATTCCTTGTGAACGCATCTTCAAAGGATTATTTGACTGTATTTGTCGGGGCATCTTCGAAGTCTCAAGCAGTTACTTTGTCAATGAATGATGCCTACAAATTAAAAGCGGAAACAAACAGTGACCTTCTTTTAGGTGGCGTCACAATTCCAGAACGACATCAAAGTAAGGGCGATGAACATATTAGAGTATTTAATAAAATTGCTCAGGGCTGCACTTTTTTTGTTTCACAAGGCGTCTATGATGTAAATGCGTCAAAGAACTTTTTATCTGAATACTATTACTATGGACAGGAACATGATATTCCACTTGTTCCAATAGTGTTTACCCTGACGCCTTGTGGTTCCCTTAAAACTCTTCAATTTATGAAGTGGTTAGGAATTAGTATTCCCAAATGGTTGGAGAATGAACTGATCCACTCAAGTGACATTCTCCAAAAGTCCGTTAGTTTCTCCGAACAAAGTTGGCTGGAATTAAAGAGTTTTGCGGATGAAAAAGGAATTCCTATTGGATGCAATATTGAAAGTGTTGCGATTAGGAAAGTTAAAGTCGATGCTTCAATTGAATTGTTACGAAGAGTTAGTAAATAGTTTGACCTTGAGGTGCATCCATCGAGGAAGCGCGGAGGAACCTCCAGGAAGCCACTGAACTGTATGGTAGCAACGCGGTCAATTAACAGCGGATAGGAAGTTTGCGCGAGAGATTTCTGAAAAGCTGAGTCGCCGGATTGAACATGCATAGCGAGCACATTCCCCGCTGCTTGCAGCGGGGTTAGCGAGCGAATACGATGCATTTTACCTTGCATACGGAGATTCCCCGCAGCTTGCTGCGGGGAGCTTCAATTACGTGGGCCCGGGAGGCCAAGGAAGTCTATCATTTTCTGATTTTCTACGAGGTGAAAAACATGAGCAAAGGAATGGACAGCAAAAAGAAAACCAAGAAGGAACCGGCCAAAACCCTGAAGGAAAAGAAGGCCGCGAAAAAAGCCAAGAAGGATGAGAAAAAACGCTAGGAGTTCCGGATATCGTAACCTGCCGAATCTCCTGAATCCCTGACCTGCAGGAGTTTTTGATAGAGTGCCCGGCCCAGCCAGGCATCGGTGGCCGCATATCGAATTTGCGGCGGGGTCAGGGTGCTCCGTGCCCAATTGGAAGTCTGGGCTGCCTTGGAGATGCGGAGCCCCAGCAGAACGGCGGCAAGTCCCCGCAAGCCCTGATTCTGAAGGCCCGCTTCTTTGGCCATCCTGCCGAGGTCCACACACCGCGCCGGATGGAAGGGAGCCAATTGCTGTAATTCCCTGAGATCATACGTCAGAGCGACGCCGGCCTTGGTTATCTCGGGTTGCGCCAGGAGGCTGCGGAGCGGTTTGGGCAGGCCGAGGTGCTGCAGCTGGAAAATGAAAACCCCCTGTCCGCCTGCCAGCTGCAGCAGCGACGGCGGGTAACTCTCTCCCTTTTTGAAGGCAGGCCTGGTTTCCGTGTCGAACCCGAGCAGGGTTTCCTTTGCCAAATGCCGGACCGCATCGGCCATCTCCCCGGCAGTGCGGATGACGTGCACCGGTCCCTGCCATTTGGTTATAGGGCAGGCATTGATCTCATTTTTGGACAGCCGCCGGGGCAATCTTCGGCCGTTGCCGGCCTCTTTTCCGGACATTCCTTATTCTCCTGGGTAATTGAACATGCATAGCGAGCGCATTCCCCGCTGCTTGCGGCGGGGTTAGCGAGCGAATACTATGCTTTTTACCTTACATACGGAGATTCCCCGCAGCTTGCTGCGGGGAGCTTCAATATTCCTTTGATTAAACTCAGGGGCCAAGGGAGTGGCCCCGACCTGGTCTGAGCTCCGGCACAATCCCCCGGCAGCGCCGGTTTGGAAAAACAGCAAGAAAGAGGGGTTAATCCTCGGTCCCGTTGCCGGAGCGGCCGGACTCTTCCTCGGGCTGGAGCGATTTGTCCGCCTGCCGTGCCGGCTCCTCCTGACGTTATTCGTAGCCATAGTTCGGTCTTCCTGCCATTCGATCTCCTTTGGCGGCAGTGATCGTCCGTTAGAGACTCAGCAGGCCATTTCCTGAAATATCTCGCCTCGGAGCCGGGTGACCTCCGCGTCCTCCAGATAATCGTCATAGTTTGTGATCCGATCAATGATTCCGGTCGGGGTAATCTCGATGATCCGGTTCGCCACGGTGCCGACGGACTGGTGATCATGGGAAGCGAAAAGCACCACCTCAGGGAAGGCGATAAGGCCGTTGTTGAGGGCGGTGATCGATTCTAGGTCCAGGTGATTGGTCGGCTCATCGAAGATGAGAGCGTTGGCGTCGGCCAGCATCATCCGCGCCAGCATACAGCGGACCCTCTCGCCGCCGGAAAGGACGCCGACCTGCTTGAGAGCCTCTTCGCCGGAGAAGAGCATCCGGCCGAGAAACCCGCGGACGAAGTTCTCGCCCTCGGTGATGGGCGCAAACTGGCGGAGCCATTCGATCAGGTTCAGGTCATGGGCGAAGTAGTCGCTGTTCTCCCTGGGAAAATAGGCGGTGGAGATGGTCTGGCCCCAGCGGAAGCTGCCGCTGTCCGGCGACATTTCTCCGGTCAGGATCTGGAAAAGGGTCGTCTTGGCCAGGCTGTTGCCGCCGACAAAGGCGATTTTGTCCCCCTTGTTGACGGTGAGAGTTAAATTGTGCAAGGCCACCACACCGTCCACATTCTTGGACAGGTTGTTGATCTCGAGGATGATGTCGCCGCAGGGCCGCCCGGGCTTGAACACCACATAAGGGTATTTGCGCGAGGAGATCGGCATATCGTCAATAGTGAGCTTTTCCAGCAGCTTTTTGCGCGAGGTGGCCTGCTTCGCCTTGGAGGCGTTGGAGCTGAAACGCTGGATGAACGCCTTGAGCTCCTCGGCCCGGGCAGTGGCCTTTTTGTTCTCATTCTGCCTCTGCTTGAGAATCAACTGGCTGGCCTGGTACCAGAAGTCGTAGTTCCCAACATACACCTGGATGCGGCCGAAGTCGATATCCGCCATATGGGTGCAGACCTGATTCAGGAAATGGCGGTCATGGGAAACGATAATGGTCGTGTTCTGAAATCGGAAGAGGAAATTCTCCAGCCAGGTGATGGATTGCTGGTCCAGATTGTTTGTCGGCTCGTCAAGCAGAAGGATGTCCGGGTTACCGAACAGGGCCTGCGCGAGCAGCACTCGCACTTTGTCGCCGCCGTCGAGCTCCTTCATCTTCTTCTGGCGCAGCTCCTCATGAATGCCGAGACCGTTGAGCAGCACCGCTACCTCGGATTCAGCATCATAGCCGTTCATCTCGGCGAATTCGATCTCGACCTCGCCGCAGCGGAGGCCGTCCGCTTCCGAGAGATCGGTCCTGGCATAGAGCGCTTCCCGCTCGGCCATCAGCCTGTAGAGACTCCGGTGCCCCATGATGACCGTATGGAAGACCGTTTCTTCGTCAAAGGCGAAATGGTCCTGCTGCAGTACTGCGATCCGCTCGCCGACGCCTACCGTGATTTCTCCCTTGTCCGGTTCCATTTCGCCGGCGAGGATCTTCAGAAAGGTGGATTTTCCGGCGCCGTTGGCGCCGATGAGGCCGTAACAGTTGCCGTGGGTGAATTTAATATTTACGTCCCGGAAAATGGCCCTCTTTCCGTAGGAGAGGGCGACATTGGATGCGTTGATCATTTTTACCTTCCTGTATGGGTTTGTGCCCTTGCAGCCGCCTGCGGCGGGCGCGCTACTTATTGTGTGTGGCTGGCGAGTATTCGAGCTTCGTGAAGGGGAAACCGCCGAAAAATCAGAAATGGTCGAAGCGAGAAACGGCTGGGGAACAGGGCTTAACCCCCGACAGCCAAAGCCAGAGTCTACAGTGCTGCCGTTAGACTACCCCCAACCTCCAGCAGCGGGTCAATATGCTGATGAACTTATAAGCTACCAGTCGTAAATTGTCAAGCCAGTCGCAACATAAGGGATGATCCCCTAAGTCTGACAGGCTCCTGGAACCACGGCCTGGGCCTTAATGAGTAATCATGTCCATATCCTGCTTTTCAGCGGTCACCAGGGGATCTCAAGTTTTATGCGTCGGCTCTTGACCGGTTACGCTGTCAATTATAACCGTAACCGGCGGCATCACAGAACAGGTCATCTTTTCCAGAATAGATACAAATCGATTGTCTGCGATGAGGATGCGTATTTGCTAAAGGTAGTCCAATCCAAAAGTGCGGGGCGGCTTGTCTGCGTGCGAACGCACAGGCAGGCGTACAGGAATCCGTCCCCGCCGGCGGAAAGTCCTCCTGTGTCAACCAGTTGGGGTTATTTATGATGACGCCCAGATAAGTTTACCGGTTTGGCTCGTATCATAACCGCCCAACTGTTCAACGATTTCCTTAAACTCAGGTGACATGATAACCGCCAGGAGTACCCGGATCCTTTCATCATCCCAAAACATAGCCGGTATGACCAGATCGTAACGCTCCTTAACTACCGAAATAAAATCTAACCCTAGCGCCCTGGCCGCAGCATATATGCCCAGGCCTACATCAGCGCTGCCGCTTAAGACGTCCACGGCTACCGACATGTGGGTATATTCTTCCCTTTCATAGCCATTTATTTCCGCAGGAGAGATACCCAGCTTCTTGAGCTGGAAATCAAGCAGGATGCGGGTGCCGGAGCCTGCCTGCCGGTTGATAAAGCTGATATCCGGCCGTTTGAGATCGTGCATGGCGTGGATTTTCTGCGGGTTGCCTCTGCGCACCATTAGCCCCTGCTCCCGATAGACCAAGTTTACCAGTTTTACCGGGGTCCCCGGAAGTATTTTTTTAATATAGGGAATATTATACTCGCCGGTTTCCGGGTCAAAAAGGTGTGAGCCGGCCAGGTGGGCCATGCCCTTGCCGATGGCCAGCAGCCCGCCGGTGCTGCCTACATGGCTGGAGGACAGGCTTAACCGGGGCGTCCTTTTTTTGATCTCGTTGGCTAACACGTCTATGGTGAGGTCGTGGCTTCCGATGATGACCAGGGTATTTGCGATTTCACGGGCTTCTCTTAGAAGTTCTATCTCCACTTTTTCATCAGCGTTTATCCCCTCGGAAAGATGTGGTATGCGCAGTATGCCGTCGGCCCTGGTTAGGGTAGTAATTGATCCGGCGCCGCGGGGCAGGGGAGTGGCAATGGTTGTATCGCCTACGCGACCTACATTGACCCTGAGAAATTCCTCCATGCCTAGTTTAGAAGGGATCTTGCGTGCCGGTCTGGCCGTAATACGGGGGCGTTCCGGTGGTGGGATACCCGGCATTTTATAAAGAATGGGACGGACAAACTGGTCGAAGGAGATGACCGCCGATACCGGGTAGCCTGGATTTCCTATGACCGGTTTGCCGGCGATGATGCCCAGTATCGTAGGCTTCCCGGGCATAATAGTTACTCCGTGGACCAGAACCTGTCCCAATTCTTTTATGACTGTATAGGTATAGTCTTCTGAGCCGGCCGAGGAGCCGGCATTAATTATTATGCAGTCATAATCGGCGGCGCAGGCCTTTTGTACAGCGCCTTTGATGCGATCATAATCATCGGCTATTATCTCGTGTTGGATGGGGATGGCCCCGCATTCTTTCACCAGACCGGCCAGGATATGCGAATTATACTCGACAACCTTTCCCTGCGGGGGGGCATCACCGGTAATCTCCCCGGCGGCTATGAGCTCGCTGCCGGTAGGGATGATAGCTACGCGCGGTTTTTTCTTTACCGAAATCTTAAATATTCCGCCGGCCAGGAGCGCGCCGATGTCAAACAGTGTTATACGATGGTTTTGAGGCAATATCAGTTCAGTGGCTACGATGTCCTCGCCTACTTTGCGCACATATTTCCAGGGATGGGCCGGGGCCTGTATCTCCACCGTTTTGTGGTCTGTCTGGTGGACCTCTTCAATCATGATAACTGCATTGGTCCCGGGTGGCAGCATGTGGCCGGTGTTGACAAAGAAGGTGTTTTTGCCGATGGTCAGTTGTTTGGGGTTTCCTTCGGAGGCGCCGTAGGTATCTTCAGCCAGAACGGCTATACCATCCATGGCTGCGGAGTGAAAGGCCGGGGAAGAAAAACGCGCATATACAGCTTCGGCGGTAATTCTGCTCAGGGCCCCGGTGGTGGAGATATTTTCGCTGCCAAGCATATAAGCGTAGTCCAGGGCGTTAAAGAATATTTCCCGTGCCTCGGCCAGGGTCTTCATCTCCAGATAGATTTTCCGCAAAGCCGTGACCTCCTGATTATTCAAAAGTAACTATTCAATTTTTCACCGCCAAGACGCAAAGGACGCAGAGAAAGGCACACTTTTTTCTCTACGCGCCCTTGCGGTGAGCTATTTTCAAAATAAATAAACGTCGACCAGGGAGTTCTCATCGAGCCCTTCCGTGTTCATATCGATCTTGATTATGCCCTGGGCCTTGGTCATGGTAGAAATAAGCCCTGATTTGCCGAAGACGGGGTCGGCTCTATAACCCGTTTCATCACGGAAAATCCTTATACGGACATAGTCCTCACGGCCTTGCGCAGACGGTACATTGCGTGACAGCCTGGCTTTTATGAGTTGTGAGTGAGTTATTATTTGTGGCTCGAGACCTCCGATTCTTTGAAGTAAAGGACGGACAAAGAGCCAAAAGACAATCATGGAAGAGGCCGGATGGCCGGGCAATCCCCAGAGGGCCTTCTTCCCGGCCCGGGCCAGGATGGTGGGTTTTCCCGGACTTACTGATATGCCGTGCACCAGTATCTGGCTTTCAGGAAGGGACTCGAACACCGCGGCTGTGAAATCACGGCTGCCTACCGAACTCCCGCCGGATACAAGGATAACGTCTGCCTTTTCTGTTCCCTCGGCACATTTGCTATGGAGGTCGTCAAATTTATCCGGCACGATGCCTAGGTAAATAGGTATTCCGCCGTTTTCAAGTATTGCGGCCCAAAGCGTATAGGCGTTAATATCTCTGATTTTACCGGGTGGCGGCATCTCTTCAATCGGGACTATCTCGTCCCCTGTGGAGATAATAGCCACCCGTGGTTTTTGATGAACAACGATTTTTTGCCGGCCGATTGCGGCCAATGCCCCAATATCCTGGGGGCGTAGCCTTTGGCCCCTGGATAGGATTTCTTCGCGTTTTTTCAAGTCTTCTCCACGCAAAATAACATGTTCGCCGGGAGCAACCGTTTTCATGACTTCAATAGTCGTCTCGTCCACTTGTTGTGTATATTCCTGCATGACTACGGCATTAGCCTCTGGGGGAAGCATCCCGCCGGTCAGAATCCTATAGGCCTGCCCGCCCGAAAGCGCCTGGGAAGGAAGTTCGCCCATCTCTACGCTGCCAGCTACAGTCAGCAAGGCGGGCATACTCTCAGAGGAACCGAAGGTATCTCTGGCCCGAACCGCGTATCCATCCATAGTAGAACGACTAAAGGGCGGCATATCTTCCGGTGAGATAATGGGTTCGGCCAAAATGCGCCCGGTACCTTCTGTCAGAGAGATTTCTTCTGTAGGTCCAACCGGGAACTCGTTGATAATGGCGAATACCTCGTCGGATGTCTTGACCTTAAAGAATTCTTTCATTTTTGTCTCATAATAGAGTATCTTATAACATCTGCCTTACAAGGGAGCCTCTTGCAAAATCCTCCATTCTGTCATTCCCGCAGCGATTCTGAGCGGGAATCTGGTTCTAACTGCTTGAAAAACCATATCCCCGATAGAGGCATTCGGGGATGACAAACAGTTTTGCAAGCGCCTCAGGGGGCACAGAGATAAAAATTTCGAAGTTCAAATTTTAAAGGGGTTATCCATCATGTCTTCCGGGCTCATTAAATCATTTCCGGTCATTCAAGTCAATAAAAATGGCCGCCAAATGGTCTCAGACGAGGTGGCATGTGAGGCGGCTTGCCGTTTTTTTATAGACCGAAACCTGGTTGCTACGGTTAGTGTTTCACCTGCGGACCTGGAGGATTATGCCATTGGCCATGTGGTGACGGATGGGTTTTTGGCCTTTAAGGAGATTGCCGGGGTCAATATTGACGAATCTGAAATCCATGTACACAGCAAGACCGGTGTAGCCGTTGGCGACAGACCGTCAAGGCATATTCCACCCATAGATTCGGCGCTACAGATTTCGGAAAGACAAGTCCTGTCCTGTGCCGGTTCTTTATCTTCTTTTGCAAGCCATTGGCAGAGGACGGGGGGATTGCACATCGCGGTCTTATTTAACCGCCATAGCGAGCTAATCCGGGCAGCGGAAGATGTCGGGCGTCATAACGCGGTGGACAAAGTGGTGGGCTATGCCTTTAAAAACGGCTATAACCTTTCGGAATGTTTTTTATTGTGCAGCGGCCGACAACCGGAGGATATGGTGGCCAAGATCGCCAGGGCAGGTATCCCCGTTGTTATTTCACGCGCAGCAACTACCGACCGGGGCATTGCCCTGGCCGATAAAGTCGGCCTGACGTTGATTGGCTTTGCCCGGGAAGATCATTTTACCATTTACACTCATTCCGGCAGACTTATCAAGTTTTCCTTATAAGACGGGTTCGTAAAAAGTCCATTTGCTGCGTTGCGCGGCATCCCCTGCCCTGTTAAATTCTCGCTATGCGAGACGGCGAAGCCGATTTAACAGGGTAAATCACTGCGGAGTAGCTATGGAAATAGTTCACCGTTCACAGTTCGCCGTGCACCGACAGCAAAGAGCAGACTGGAATATGTCCACGCATTATCGGTGAATGGACAACGGATAACGGTCAACGGATAATAGGATTTGCGCGCCTTGCAACTGGAGCTTTTTACTGTGCCGTCCCAAATTTGACTTCCAACGAACTCAGGTTGACGTAGCTGGTATAATTTGTTCATGTTCTTTGATAGTTATAAGTTTATAGCCAAGGTTTTTTGCTTTACGTTTTAAGGTTGCGATCACCCGATCTTTG
>DSAQ01000072.1 GCA_011046395.1 Pseudomonadota bacterium | reverse complement strand
TATATGTATCTCTTGTTCCATCACGATCTCTTTCTCCTGGTTTCGGTCTGCCGACTTTAACCTTAGAAAGAGATCGTGTTTTAATCAAAACCTTTTTGCCTCACCTTTTGAACGATACTAAATTATTAGGGGAGCAAAGAGGGATCTTGTTTCTTACATTGCCTTTCTTTTGATTTGAAAAAGAGTGTAATATGCCTTACTGCGCAGAAGGCTTTCCCCTCCTACACTATGCCGGATTTTGACCGGCGTTTTTTGGACGCCCCGTATTCCGTACCCAGTCAATTAAATCTGATCGAATGACAAATTGCATAAAAGCATGACCGTCCCATATTTCACACACATATTTCCCTCCTCTGTGCCGAGCAGACCGCGTTAGCTGGGTCGTTTTTTCTGTGCACCTGGCAACGTTGCTTGCATGTCAAGTAGGCAAGTTGGGTCGGAACAAACAACTCAACGAACAAACGGCGTCCCCTGTCAGGGGTTCTGATGCCCCTCCATACTGAAATAATAGGCATTGTCCGGGCGGTATGGTATATTTACAAATTCCATAGGTTTCGACGTACTGGAAGCATTACAAGGTTTGTAAAGAAAGGATTTGGAATCAGATGAGCAATGAACCGAATAAGGTTATTTATTCCATGATCGGGGTAAGCAAGTATTATGATAAAAAGCCGGTCTTGAAAAACATCTATCTCTCCTATTTCTACGGGGCAAAGATCGGAGTCCTTGGTCTCAACGGGTCAGGAAAAAGCTCCCTTCTCCGTATCCTTGCAGGAGTGGACAAAGAGTTCAACGGAGAGACGGCCCTCTCCCCCGGCCACACCGTAGGTTTCCTCGCGCAGGAACCGGAATTGGATGACAAAAAGACCATACGGGAGATTGTGGAGAAAGGGGTGCAGGAGATAGTAAATACCCTTAACGAATACAATCTCATTAATGAAAAATTCGCTGAGCCGATGTCGGATGATGAGATGAGCAAGCTTATCGAGCGTCAGGGAGAGGTGCAGGAAAGGCTGGACGCACTGGACGCATGGGACCTGGATTCACGTCTGGAGATGGCCATGGATGCCCTGCGCTGTCCACCAGGCGATACACCGGTTAAGATCCTCTCTGGAGGGGAAAGGCGTCGCGTAGCCCTTTGCAGACTCCTCCTGCAGAAACCGGACATTCTGCTCCTGGACGAGCCCACAAACCACCTCGACGCCGAGACCGTGGCCTGGCTGGAGCGCCATCTGCAAGGCTATCCGGGCACCGTCATCGCAGTGACTCACGACCGCTATTTCCTTGATAATGTCGCCGGGTGGATTCTGGAGCTGGACCGGGGACAGGGTATCCCATGGAAAGGGAATTACTCCTCCTGGCTGGAACAGAAGAAAAACCGCCTGCAGCAGGAGGAGAAAACCGAGAGCGAAAGGCAGAAGACCCTGCAGCGCGAGCTTGAGTGGATACGGATGTCTCCCAAGGGACGCCATGCAAAATCGAAGGCGCGCATCAGTTCTTATGAGGAACTTCTCACTCAGGATATCGAAAAGAGGTCAAAAGATCTCGAAATCTATATCCCCCCCGGACCCCGTCTGGGTAATGTCGTCATTAATGCCGAAAACGTTAGCAAGGCATACGGCAATAACATTCTTATGGAAGGCCTGACCTTTTCCCTTCCTCCGGGCGGGATTGTGGGGGTCATTGGAGCTAACGGAGCGGGAAAAACTACCCTTTTCCGGATGATCACCGGCCAGGAAAGGCCTGATTCAGGCACCCTCAGGACAGGAGAAACCGTAAAGCTGGCCTATGTCGACCAGAGCCGCGACGACCTCGATCCGAACAAGACCATCTGGGAGGCAATCTCCGGCGGAGAGGATGTTATTCATCTCGGCAAACGGCAGGTCAACTCACGTGCCTATGTGGGGCGCTTTAATTTCTCTGGGAGTGATCAGCAGAAGAAGGTTTCCATGCTGTCCGGCGGAGAAAGAAATCGTGTCCATCTGGCCCGCATGCTGAAGGAAGAGGCCAACGTCCTTCTGCTTGATGAGCCTACCAATGATCTGGACGTAAACAGCATGCGTGCCCTGGAAGAGGCATTGGAGAATTTTGCGGGCTGTGCCATGGTCATCAGCCATGACCGATGGTTTCTCGATCGTATCGCCACCCACATACTCGCCTTTGAGGGCGACAGCAAGGTGGTCTGGTTCGAGGGGAACTACTCCGAATATGAGGCGGACAGAAAGGTCCGTCTCGGCGTTGCCGCAGACCAGCCCCACCGCATCAAATACAGGCATTTGTCGAGAGGGTAAGCGCCCCGCGAAAGGGGGAGGATAAATACCCCACGCGTACTAAAATTAAACTATGCCCGACGAAAAATCGAAGTTAGTGTATTCCACAGAACAGGCGATCCCCCGGAAGGAGAAGCCCGTTGCAAAGAATCTCCAGGCAGGCTTGCGTCCTGCGCAGCAGAAGGTTACTGTCCGGCTTGACCGGAAAGGCAGGGGCGGGAAGTCCGTCACGGTCATCGAGGGCTTACAGATGCCGCAGAAGGAAAGCGAGGCGCTCCTCAAGCAATTGAAGGCGAGACTCGGCACAGGCGGCACGGTTAAGGATACCTCCCTCGAAATCCAGGGCGACCACCGTGACGCGATCATAATAGCGTTGGAGAAGATGGGCTACACACCGAAACGCTCCGGCGGCTGAGAATAGAAAAGGGTCTATAGACAAGGAAGAATTGCGGGACGACTTTTTAAATATAATCTTCCCTTCTATCTTTTCCCTTGACAACTGTTCCAGAACATCGTATTGTCACTCAGGGATTTTGGAAGTTTTTGCGTTTACAGAGGCCACAAAGACTTTTCACTTTGTGGCTTTTTTTGTTGAGGCCTTCTGAAATTTCAATTTATAGAAAAGGAGGTAAAAGAAATGGCACAAGGAACTGTGAAATGGTTTAACGACAGCAAAGGTTTTGGTTTTATTGCTAGCGATGATGGAAGTGAAGCTTTCGTCCACCACACGTCCATCCAAGGCGACGGATTTAAATCCCTTGCCGAAGGTGACAAGGTCAGCTTTGATACTGAAAAGGGCCCGAAAGGCCCCAAGGCAATCAATGTCGTAAAAATCTAATCAACGGGGCAAGGCTCCCTCAGCGGAGGGAGCCTTGCATCACACTTTAGCTATTCTCCACGAAGCTGCCATGCGACACACCCCAATAGCGCTGCCCTCCAACCTTAAGATCAATTAATATCTCGCGTCCCTCTCCCAGTGTTGACCCCCACCGTGTTTTTGTAAGAAAAAATAAAATCAGAATAATAAGCGCGAGAAAAGCAACAAAAAGCGAAAGGAAGCAACAGGTCTTAGAACAGCCCCGCAAATTCCAGGAACTTTTTCCATTCCTTTTTCTTACTGGAGGGAAATTCCTCCATCAGCAACTGTTCCCACCGCGGAGCACGGGGCTTCTTTAATAAGGTCATACCGGCTTCCCCGGGGGTCTTGTTCCCCTTTTTCAGGTTGCACTTCTTGCAGCAGAGGACAACGTTTGACCAGACGGTCTTTCCGCCCCTGGAACGGGGTATAATATGGTCAACACTTCTCTCCTTGGAGACCCGAACACTTTTTCCGCAATATTGACAGGCGTGGGCGTCCCTCACAAACAAGTTGGCCCTGGTGAAGATAATATCTGTCTTGGGAAGCTGATCAAAGCGGGAGAGAATGACGGCGTCCGGGGCCACAATAGAAAATCTGGGGCTGTGAATCAAACGTCCGTTGTTATGGAATTGTGATACTTTCACCCATTCGGCAAAGGAATGGGTAGTCCAGTCCAATGTAATCACCCTGGCCGCTCCCTTGTAGAGGTGACAGATAGCCCTCTGTACGGTGGTCACATGAACCGCCTGATAATATTTATTTAATACCAACACCTTATTATCTAATATCTTCAGCAAAGAATGCTCCTTATGCAGGATAGCCACCCAAGATGGTTATTAAAGACAATATCTGTTTCCGAGTTTCTTCAAGCGGGCCGTTATTATCCACCACATAATCGGCTAGTTTTTTCTTTTCGTCAATAGGCATCTGGGCAGCGAGCCACTTTTGGGCTTCGGCAGGTGATATACCGTCTCTTCTTATCAGGCGATCTATCTGTACCTCGGGCCGGGCGTAAACCAGGACGGTCTTATCAAAACAGTCTTTCCATCCGGCCTCGAAAAGTAGCGGGATCTCAGCCACCGCCAGGTCTGCCGTCCCACTTTCCTCAATCTTCCCTAAGTCCTTTAAAATAATCTCCTTTACCCGGGGATGGATAATTTTGTTCAAAGCCAGGCGCGCCTTCTGGTCGGAAAAGATAAACCGCTTCAACCGGCTGCGTTTAAGGCTCATATCCGGAGCAAAATAACCCCGGCCAAAATGTTTATATATTTCCCACCAGGCCTCCTGATAGGGTTGGGCTATCTCGTTACAGAGGCGATCGGCGTCGATGACGGTCACCCCCGAGGCCCGAAGTATCTTGAGAACAACGCTCTTCCCGGTAGCCAGGCCGCCTGTAAGACCGATTTTTATCATGAAAGGGCCTCAATTATCTCTTGCATATCAGGGGGCATTCGGGAATGAAATTCCATAAACTGGCCGGTTCGGGGATGTACAAACCCAAGCTCCCTGGCATGCAGTAACTGACGGGAGACACTTTTTATAATGTTTCTCACGGTTATATTACGGATATCCGCCCACTTCTGTTTACCGCCATAAACCGGATCTCCTACCACCGGATGCTGCATTGAGGAGAGGTGGACACGAATCTGATGGGTGCGGCCCGTCTTAAGGGTCAGTTCCAGGAAGGTCAATCCGTTAAAAGACTGAATAACCTGCCATATAGTAATCGCTTCCCTACCACTTGCGCTTCTTACCGACATCTTCTTTCGCTGGGTGGGGTGTCTGCCGATAGGCGCCTGAATAATCCCGCTCTTTTCCCGAAAACCGCCGTACACGAGCGCTACGTACTTCTTATAAACCTCTCCGGCCTTAAACTGTCTGGCCAGTTCCTGATGGGCCAGATCATTTTTGGCGACCACCATCAGACCGGATGTGTCTTTGTCCAGACGGTGAACAATACCCGGCCGCAGAATGCCGCCGATGCCGGAAAGATCCGAACAATGATAGAGGAGACCGTGCACCAGTGTCCCGGTATTGTGCCCGGCCGCAGGATGGACTACAATACCCGGCGGTTTGGACAAGACCAGGATGTCTCCATCTTCATAGAGGATGGTAAAGGGGACTTTCTCCGGTTGAATACCTAATGGACGTGGCGGTGGGATTTCTATGCTTATCGAATCATAGGGGTCAATCTTGTGGCTGGCTTTAACCGTCTTTCCGTTAATCTTGACCCGGCCCTCATGGATAAGACGGTTGATCTGCGAACGGCTAAGAGAAGCAAACTTTTTCGTCAAATAGACGTCGATCCGTTGATCTTTGTCCGCAGGTTCCGCACGCAATAACTCCGGCATGATATTACGGGATTTACAAATTCGAATTTCGAATTTCGAAATTGAGATGTGGCCCGGCCGTCATGAGGCATCAAAAAGCGCTTCAATATCTCGCCTGACCTTGCCTTCTTTCACATTACGGGCTATGGAAAGCTCCTTTACCAGCAGATTCATGGCTGTGTCCAGCATCTTTTTTTCACCAAATGAAAGGGGTTTTTCATCTTTCAATATGTACAAATCCCGCAAAACCGAGGCCACTTCAAATACTGAACCCGTCTTTATCTTATCCATGTACTCCCGGTACCGTTTATTCCATGTCTGGGTCACGATCTCAATACTTCGATCTTTCAAGATATCCAATACCCTGGGAATATCTTTTTTGTTTACAATGTTTCTAATGCCTACTGATTGTACATTGTGGGTAGGAATCATGATTACCATGTCGGTATCAATGATTCTCATGATGTAAAAGTTCTGCTTTTCCCCATTAAACTCTCGGCGCTCAATAGACTCTATCACACCTACGCCGTGGGCCGGGTACACAGCTAATTCCCCTGTCTTAAACATTCGTCCCAACCCCCCGATTTGAAAGAAGGATTCTAATATGGTTGAATTTAACACTATTTGTTAAATAAGGCAAATACAAATTGACAGAAGGACTGCCCCCGTGTTATGGATGGGCGGCATTTAAATTTACTGTCATGACTTTAGACACTATCCCATCATTCACGGCCAATGGACTGGCGTCCTTGATCGGCAGCCTGCCCGTCAAAGACCATGAGCAGGCCCTGGACATGATGTTAACTTATGTCCCGGAGATCCCGCTATGGATACAACTGCCGGTCTATCCGGAAGAACGGCTTCTCACACAATTTGCCGAGGAACTGCCGGGAATAGTCATGGAAGGTGACCGGGTACATTTTGACACGGCCTCACCGGGTTTTGAGGATGAACTACTTGCTTTTTATGAGGATTACATCCCGGTCTCTGAAGGCAACGCACCCCTTTTAAAGTCCCGTTTTGCCCTGGGGCCACGCACCGGAAAAGGTCTGGCAGCGTTTATCAAACGCATGGGCAAGTTAGCCAAACCTCCTCACGCCATTAAGGGACAGATCACCGGACCTTTTACTTTCCTGACCGGGATTACTGATCAGGAAAAAAGATGTGCCTTCTACGACGAACGCCTGCGTGATGTTGCAGTTAAGGCCCTATCACTGAAGGCCGCCTGGCAGGTAGAAGTGCTGCGGCAATTTAAGGTGCCGGTTTTTGTCTCTATTGACGAGCCCGGCCTCGCCGCTTACGGATCTTCGGCCTTTGTCAGTATAAATCGCCAGGATGTAACAAACATGCTCAGAGAAATGGCCCAGGCTATACACAAGGCCGGCGGACTGGCCGCAGTGCATGTCTGCGCCAATACAGATTGGTCCCTGCTCATGGAAAGCGATATAGATATTATCAGCTTTGATGCCTATAATTATTTCGACCGGTTTATACTCTACCGGCCGGCTATCCTCTCCTTCCTGGCCCAGGGAAAGGTTATCGCCTGGGGTATAGTGCCTACCGCCAACCCTGCTGATATCGAAAAGGAAAGCGTATCGTCACTGGCGGCACGCTGGAAAGAGGAGGCACAGGAACTGAAAGAAGATGGGATTACCCTGGCGGCGCTGTTCAGGCAGTCACTTATTACCCCCAGTTGCGGCACCGGCGCCCTCCCCCAGCCCCTCTCTGAACGCGTCCTGCATCTGACCCGGGAGGTCTCCCTTCAATTAAGGAAGGACTTACTTTAACCCTGATCCGCCAGCAAGACATCATCTGCGGCGTTGCCTTCGATCGCTCCTCCTTGCGGCGTATTGCTCCATACGCCTTGTCGTCACTCCTCGGCGCCTTGCATCTAATATCTTGCTGGTGATCAGGAATACTCCATAACCTGCTGATTTTAAACTTGATAGCCAAATTAGACGGTGGATTGGGGTTAATTCCCAATCCACCCGGTTGTTTCTATCCCGTCTTTTACTCTTTCTGCGGACCTTCACGGCGGAAAATGGCTATGCCTATAGGCCAGGTATAAGAGATAGACTCGCCTTCCCGGAGCAAGGCCCTGGCAACATTTTCAGCCGCAGCGGCCTTGTTCCCAAAGAAACCAAAGAAAACACCCCGCACCCGGAGCACTTCCAGGAAGTCGCTTGCCCTGCGGAATCTCTCCTCCATACAATATCGTTCAAAGCGGATGGGTACCAGGCCCGGCAAGCCCCTTACCACCTCGTTCCAGTTTAGCCCGCGCGTACCCCGAAACGGATGCCAGGCCGGCTGTATCTCTTTTAATCTCCGAAAGATGGTCAAAAGCAGGCTGTTCCCCTCTTTTTTGGGAAAAGGCATAATCAAAGGAAAGGACATTACCAGGACGCCGTCTTCCTTTAGGGCATTTCTCAGGACCAGCCGGTCTCCCGGGGACAACCAGTGGTAAGACATGTTGGCTATAATGAGATCGAATCTTGTTTCGGAGACCGGAAGGTCTTTGGTCTGTCCGTAACAGAATGTGACGGTTCTTATATCCTCTTTCTTTCTGGCCAGCTTCAGCATGGAAGGGGATCGGTCCAGCGCCGTGACCCCGGCCCCGGGAAAATGTTTAATGATTTCCACTGTAGAGATGCCCGTGCCGCAACCTACGTCCAGGATTGACTCCGGCTGAACGTGTTCTTTCGCCAGGATACATAGTTTTTCCGCCAGATGACCGTAAAAAAAGTGATGCCGGGGCTGATCGTAGGAAGAGGCCACATGGTCATAATGGAGAAATGCCTCAGCCATGAACCACCTGCCCGGCCAGCCACGACCAGATCACACCCCACGTCTCGCGCGAGGTAAGTATGTCGTGATGGTCGCTGTCTTTTATCTCTTTGACGGTGTAATTATCCGGAGGTGCTGCCTCAGCCGTCTTCTTTACCTCCGGAAGGTCATATTGCCCGAACAATAGCAGGCCCTTTTTATCAGGATCAGTCGATAGATCTTCGCCCAATCTGTTTAGTGTCTCTATCAGGCCGGCAAAAGGGGTTGCCTCCCTGACCCGCCGGGGCCTCAGAATGCGTATCATCTCCTTTTTCCCGCCTGCAAAACTGGCGGAAAGGGGCGGCGATATGACCACATTCCAGGAAAAGTCAAGCGACAAGACCAGACGGCCGCCGATGCTGTGGCCTATGGCCGCCACAAAATTATTTCTCCTGCGTTCCTGCCAGTAAGTCAGGCATCTCATCGCACTCTCATAATCAAACAAACCGCCGCTTTCCCCGTGGCCGGGTAAGTCTGCGGCTAAAACTGAAATCCCTTTCCCGGCCAGAAATATAGATAGCGGAAGCATCTCTTCCTTACAGCCGCCATAGCCGTGCAAGACAAATAACCATGCCGGTGACGCATTCTCCGGCTCAACCTCTAAACCGGTAAATTCTCCCCCTCTAACCGGCCTGATACGAATTTCAATGTCCTTCATGTAATCGTTCACCACATCCTATTTACCGCTGAGGACGCGGAGAACGCAGAGAAAAAAAATGGGGTTCTTTGCGCCCTTTGCGCCTTTGCGGTGACTTATTACCTCCCCATCAGCCTTCTTCCGTAACTTTCTTTATAGACCTATAGGTGATGGAGACTATGGCATCCAGCTCTTCCAGGCTCACCGAAAGGGGCGGCATAAGGACAACCACATCCCCCAGAGGCCGGATTATGAGTCCATGCCTGCGTGCCTCCAGAATGACCTGCCTCCCCATCCGCATGGATGCAGGATAGGGTCTCTTGGTCGCCTTGTCTTCGACCAGCTCCATACCCACCATAAACCCTCGCTGGCGGACCTCGCCGACATGAGATAGTTCATTAAATTCTTTCAGTTTATCTTCTAAGTATTTGATTTTTGGTTGAAGAGATAAAAGCGTCTGGTTGGTCTCAAACAGGCGCAGGTTAGCCAGGGCGGCCGCGCAGGCCAGGGGGTTCCCGGTATAGGTATGGCCGTGAAAGAAGGTCTTCTCTTCTTCATAATCGCCATAAAAGGCGGCGAATATCTCTTCCGTAGTCAAGGTCGCGGCCAGGGGTAGATAACCTCCGGTGATACCTTTGGCCAGGGCCATCAGATCCGGACTGACCCCTTCCTGTTCACAGGCAAAAAGGGTCCCGGTGCGGCCAAATCCCGTGGCCACCTCATCGGCAATAAGCAGTATCCCGTATCGCTCTGTAAGCCGGCGCAGGCGTCTGAGATAACCTTCCGGCCAGATCAGCATTCCGGCCGCACCCTGCACACCGGGCTCGATAATAATGGCGGCCAGTTCATGGGCGTTTCCGGCCACGGTATCTTCCAGTTCCTTAAAGCAGGCCAGCTCACAACCGGGATAATCAAGCCCCAGATGACACCGGTAACAGTAGGCAGCCGGGACACGCATGGATTTTACCGTCAACGGTCCGTAAATACGGTGGAAGAGATCGATCCCCCCTACCCCGACTGCACCCAGGGTGTCGCCGTGATAGGCATTTATAAAGGAAAGAAACCTGGTCTTTTGTCTGCGCCCGGTCTGCTGTGCGTATTGAAAGGCGATCTTTAAGGCCACTTCTACCGCTGTGGAGCCATTATCTGAATAAAATACCCGTTTAAGACCGGACGGCGCACGTGTTATAAGCTCCCGGGCCAGTTCAATCGAAGGCACATTACCTAATCCCAAGAGCGTAGAGTGTGCTATTTGGCCAAGCTGAGCCATAATGGCCCTGTCGATCTCGGGACAGCTATGTCCGTGCACGTTCACCCACAGGGAAGACACACCATCCAGATAACGTCTCCCCTCGGTGTCAATGAGATAACTGCCCTCTCCCGCATCGATAATCGGCGCTTCTTCTGCTTCATACTCTTTGGCCTGGGTAAAGGGATGCCAGACGTAACGCAGGTCATCGGCGCGCAAAGAATTATTATTGGACATGCTCTTCCCTCCAGCGAGAAAGCCGTTCCAGCAGTTTAAACTTTTTATCCACGGCCCGGGCTACCCTTTGAATATCCCCTTCTTCTGCCTCTTCCACGGAAAGTCCGGTGATATGCGGTACAATAGCCAGAACCGGCACTCCGGCAAATTTTTCGATGGCGCCGGGATTATCCGCTTCAGCCGGGCCCGGCCTGGCCGGGAAATTATTTATTATTATACCGGCTACTTCAAGACTCCTGGCCTGCGCACAAGATACCGTTAAAAGGGTGTGATTAATCGTCCCAAGGGAAGGTCGGCTGACGATGACGAGAGGAAGCCTGAGCCTGGCCGCTAGGTCGGCCATAAAGGAGTCATCGTTCAGAGGCGCCAGGAGTCCCCCCGCACCCTCTACCAGGACCGCATCGTATTTTGAACGCACTGCGGCATGATCGGACTCAATCCTTGCCAGATCTATCGTGACACCCGCCCTTGCCGCGGCCAGGTGCGGGGAAACAGCCGGAGTAAAGGCATAGGAATAGACCGGCCCCTCTCCAGTAGAAAGCACCCTCCGCAGGAGGGCCAGGTCACCTGCCAAGGCCGCATCCTCACCTGCTTTCACGCCGGTTATGACCGGTTTTTCCAGACCGACCCTTACGCCCGCCTCCTGGTAGAGTAGGGCCAGAAGGGCGGTGATAACCGTCTTTCCCACCCCGGTATCCGTGCCGGTAACAAACAATGAAGGCAGTTTAATCAATAATGATGGTTTCGTAAAAAGTCGTTTTTAGCTTAAGTATTTGAAATAATATTATTTTATTGCATTTTTGTCTTGACTTTCATGTTGTCCCGTGATAGAAAACATATGCAACATCAAC
>DSAQ01000075.1 GCA_011046395.1 Pseudomonadota bacterium | reverse complement strand
GCAGCTAAAGCAAAAGCAAGAGGCTATAGGACATTCAAAAACCTCAGGACAATAATCTATATGCTTACAGGGAAATTGGACTACAGCAAAGTTGGGTTACCCACTTGAAATGAGAAAGAACCTTTTAAGTGGATATACAGATGTTAATTCCATTACCGAGGCCATCAATGTTGGCAATGTTTATAAGTTCATTTTAAAGCCATGGGAAGATGAGGCCCTGAGAACCACTATTAGGGAATCCCTGGATATTGCGCGTCTGCAAAGGGAAAACAAGGCGCTGACCGAAACCATCAAGAAACAGAACGAGGAGCTTAAGTATCTTAATAAGAATCTGGGGAAAGAAGTGGAAAACAGGATAGCCGAAATTAAATTGCAGAATGAGGCCCTGAAACTGGCACGGGACATCCTGGAAAGTCTCCCTATAGCGGTGCTCGGTACGGATAACGAGGGGTCTATAGCCCTGGTAAATAGTCTGGCCCGGGGTTACTTTGAGCCGGAAGGTCTGGCGCTTCTTGGTTCAAACTTAAGGCATCATTTTGCCGAGGAGTTAATAGAAATTATTACTGATACCATAAATTCCGAAGAGCAGAAAGAGGGGCAATATAACCATACAGATGGTAGCAGCTTTGACGTGTACTGTATCCCGCTTTCCAGAGGTAATTTTGAAGTGCCCCGCTCTGGAATGGTGATTTCGTTTTTAAATCGGCCACGAAGCCACTAAGGCACGAAAGATGAATATGAATTTATTTAGTTTCTATCCGAAAACTTCCCCTCCCTTGGCGGGAGGGGATTGAGGGGAGGGGGAATAAATTGAAATTGCTCACTTTTTCACCCCCACCCGAACCCTCCCCCATCAAAGGGGGAGGGAATATAGGGGGCTCCAGATGAAAACTATCTATAGTCTTAGGGCCTTTGTGTCTTAGTGGCTAGATAACTACTTGAAAATTTAAAAAGGTAAGGTTTCACGATGGAAGACACAACCAGGACCATCCTCATGGTAGATGATGAAGAGAATATCCTCTCTTCCCTGCAGCGCCTTTTACGGCGGGAAAATTATAATGTCATAACGAACGCCAGTCCTGAGAAGGCTCTTGAGATCCTCAAACACGAACCTGTCTCTCTCATCATATCTGACCAGAGAATGCCGGAGATGGATGGGACTGAATTTCTGGAAAAGGCCAGACAGATCCAGCCAGAGGCCATACGCATTATATTGACCGGATATGCGGACATCAGCGCGGCCATGGCTGCCATAAACCAGGGACAGGTCTATCGCTTTATAACCAAGCCCTGGAATGATCTTGATCTTAAGGCAAACATCAAGCAGGCTATTGATTTTTACCACCTGCGTAAGGAAAATCAGAGGCTCTTCGAGTTAACGGTCCAGCAAAACACCGAGCTTAAAGAGCTAAACGAAAACCTGGAAAGAAAGGTGGAGGAGCGGACCCAGGAGATAGCCCGTCTCTATAAAGAGCTTCAGTCGAGTTATTTCAAGACCATTCGCATCTTCATGGATCTCATGCAGATGTATGACCCTGCCCTGGGGGGCCATGCCAAAAGGGTAGCTGTCCTTTCCAGGCTCTTAGCCGAAAAGTGTGAGTTACAGGGGGAGGAATTGGACGTAGTAGAGGCTGCGGGCTCCCTCCATGACATAGGCCTGATCGGTATCCCGCGAGAGATAATCAGAAAGAAGGGTTCGGGGCGGACTGCGGCGGAAGAGGCCCTTTACAGACAGCACCCGGCCTTAGGCTATGCGATACTTAATTCCGTGCCTAAATTGGATCAGGTCAGTATATTAGTCAAATCACATCACGAGTGGTTTGATGGCGCTGGGTATCCGGACAGGCTGAAGAAAGAAGAGATTCCTCTCGGGGCGCGTATCATAGCCGTGGCCGATGTCTATGATCATCTTTCGGTCCGCAGGGATATATCGAGAGAGGATGTGCTGCATCGCTTACATAAATTAGCCGGGGCGGAACTGGATCCCTCTGTAGTTTCTGCGGCCATAGAAGTATTTTCAGCGATCAAGACGGCAGACAGGGCAGAGGTGGCAGTTACTCTTGCGGATCTGCGACCGGATATGGTTCTGGCCCGGGAGTTAAAGACGCATACCGGCCGGCTGCTTATGCCCAAGGATGCCGTTCTTAAAGAAGCATACCTGGAAAAAATCAAGAGGTTTCATGAGATAGACCCTATAGTGGGATGGATTTATGTGTACAGATAGAAAGTTCATAGCTCATGGCTGATAGCTGATGGCAAATGACAAAAATCCAACATTGACGGCTTCGTAAAAAGTAAAATTTTACCGCAGAGATCGCTGAGAACGCTGAGATAACATATTGAATAGTTTACAGTTTTTCTCTGCGGACTCTGCGTGCTCAGCGGTGAAAAAGCTTTTTTACGGATTCGTCAGATTTAGATACAATTTCGGATTTAGGGATTGATTATGTCTAAACGAAAAATTATCAAGGGTGTAAAAATAGACGACGTCCGGCCGGGATCGGTAACAGGTAAAGACATACTAAATCCCCAGGGACAGATGATCCTGGCGAAGGGTTCCAGACTGACCCCGGACCTCATAGATAGACTCAAGCGGTTAGGTGTCAGCAGTATTCCCATTGAGACGGAAGAGGATGTGGCCTATGTTGACCCAAAGGCCATGGAAGAAAAAATACAAAGGGTTGACCTGTTAGTTGAGCGGAAGTTCCGCCGGGCCTCTCCCGATAACCGGGTGATGATGGGATTAAAAGATATTTTCAGGGAATTTCTGAAAGGGAAGATCACCAGTGGATCGTGAAGAGATCAGAACGAAGATAAAAGAGACTGCCGAGGTCGCCACGATCTCGGCCGTGGCCTTACAGACCGCACAGCTCCTTAAAAATCCCAACGTGCCCGTCACTAAGATTACGGAGATCGTCAGCCTCGATCAGTCATTAACTGCAAAGATACTACGGCTTGTCAACTCATCGTTTTACGGCTTTCAGGGACGGATCAGTTCTCTTTCACAGGCTGTGGTCCTTTTGGGTTTCAAGACAGTGCGGAATGTTATCCTTTCGGTTTCCGTCCTCAAGGCATTTTCCGGTGATAAGGGATGTAAGGTCTTTGACGCAGGCAGGTTCTGGGGACATTCTGTAGGTACGGCCTTTGTTGCCAAAAATCTGGCCGAACATATCAAGTTTAAAGAGCCTGAAGATGCCTTTATTGGCGGTCTGTTGCATGACATAGGCCGGGTCTTCATAGTCCAGTTTCTGCGGCCGGAGATGGAAAAAATCATCGATCTTATGACTAAAGAAGATATGCTTATGCGGGAGGCCGAGGAAAGAGTATTAGATACGGATCACGCCTGGATAGGTTATGTCATGGCCAAAAACTGGCACTTTCCCCCTGTACTCTGTTCTGCTATAGGCCTTCATCATGCCCCAAACGGCAAGGATGAGGAATTTCTTCTGGCCTCGATCATTCATCTGGCGGATATAATCTGCCGGGGGATGGATCTCGGGTGCGGTGGTGATGACTTTGTCCCTGATGTCAGCCCGGCCGCCTGGCGGGAACTTTCCCTTTCCTTAGAAGATGTAAAGGTCTTAATACAAAAGACAGACCAAAACCTCTATCAGATCGAGGAATTTCTGGCTATTCTGCGTTCGTAGAAAATAGAAGTCAGGAAGCTGTATTCTGGATACTAACGCACAATGTCTGGGAACAGGTGAAAATTATTGAATGCTGCATAATAAATGTCCGCTTATCGTCATTCCCGCGAAAGCGGGAATCCAGAGAAAAAAGACTGGATTCCGGGTCAAGCCCGGAATGACAATAATACATGAAGATAGGGCATTAATATTACAGGTATCAATAAATATTTTCTTTGTGTGCTCTGTGGTTAATCTTTTGAATATGAATGGTCGGGGCGAGAGGATTTGAACCTCCGACCCCCTGCTCCCAAAGCAGGTGCGCTACCGGGCTGCGCCACGCCCCGAATTCTAAAAACATCCGGATGAATTATTAACACGGGGTATCTTACAACGCAAGGGCTAATTGTTATCAGTTTTGTTATCCCCGCCCCTTTTGCCCGCTTAAATCCTCTTAAGCTCCGCTTTGATATCCTTGGCATCGATTAAGATCTCTACATATCCGCCATTTTTCAGCATCCCGGGATTTATGACAATAGTCTGGCCTATGGTATCTCTGCCTGTGGCCTCGTGAATGTGGCCGGTGATACATACCTGCGGCTGGTGTTCCTCGATAAAGGAGCGCACGGCCTTGCTTCCTACATGGTGGCCACCGGAAACCACATCCACGCTGGTATCAAAGGGAGGAGCGTGGGTAACGAAGATTTTCAAGGCTGCATTTTTTACCTTTGTAAACCCCTGGTAAATGAAGTTATTAATCTCTTCTTCGCTATATTCGATTGGGGTGTTAAACGGCGTATAATTGGAACCGCCCACGCCAAAAATGCCTGCATTCTCTATCAAAAATCCATTGGCGTGGAGGTTTATATGGAGTTCAGTCAGGTAATCCTGTACTTTCTTCTGATCAAAATTTCCGGCCTGGGCATGGAGGTTGGAGTTATGTCTCCGCACGTTTTCTAAAACCAGCTTAGCCTTGTCTATTCCACCCACATTTGTTAAGTCGCCCGTAATGATGACACAGTCAGCACGAGAAAGGTCTTTAATTTTTTCTATATTTTCCGTGCGTTCGTGGATATCGCCGAAGGCTATGATACGCATGACTATTACTTGATGAAGTCCGTAATGTAAGGGTTCGTCTCTCTTTCCTCTCCCAGGGTCGAGGTAGGTGAGTCTCCGTAATTATGTCCCGGCCAGACGATTGTATCATCGGGTAATGACAGGATTCGCTCTTTTAGAGATCTTAGCAGGGTTTCAAGTGAGCCGTCGGGTAGATCGGTTCGCCCCACCGCTCCAACAAAGAGGGTATCTCCCGTAAAGAGATTCCCTCCGCCGTAAAGACAGATAGCCCCGGGTGTATGACCGGGTGTATGGATAACTTTGAGCGAAATGTTACCCACGGTTATTATATCTTCGTCTTTGACACGGATGTCGGCAGGGGGAGCCGGATCAAATCCCATCTGGCGGTAAAACATCTGAATTTTCGGTTCGGAAAAGAGATCGTCATCCAGCTCGTGCATGACTATCTGTGCCCCGGTTAATTCCTTTATCCGTCTGTTGCCGCAGGTATGGTCAGGATGGCCATGCGTATTGACCACATATTGAACTTCGAGCCCAAGGCCATTTGCGGCCTGTACAACTTCATCTTCATCCCCGGCCGGATCGATGAAAAGTGCCTTTTTCGTCTTAGGACAGCCAACCATGTAACAACAGACCTCCATGTGACCGACTATCATCTGTTTAATGATCATGCCCGGGCTCCTGACCTTCAGCGCCTTCCTTGCCCTGTCCTTTTACATAGGTGGCGGCGCTTATGCCGGCCACACAACCTTCGCCCACCGCCTTAGCCATCTGGAAGGGAGGTCCACAGATATCTCCGGCCGCAAATATGCCGGGCACGTTTGTCGCCTGCTTTTTATCCGTTACTATGAATCGGAAGGATTCGGGATCGAGTGCTATATCGAGATTAAGTGTTAGTTCCATGATCCCCTTAGCACCCAATTCGACAAAAAGGCCGTTTAAAGGGAGGGTGCGGGTGTCTGTTAATACAACTTCTTTAAGCTCATCTTCTCCCCTAAGTTCCTTAATCCAATTCCCTTCCAGGAGTTCAACTGCGCTTTCTCTAATCTGGCGTTCCAGAGACGGGACGACAGAGAGTTGTTTACAAATCAGATAGACCTTTGACGCATACTTAAGGAGCGTAAGGGCGCCGGTAGCGGCCGCCGAACCGTTTCCAATAACGGCCACCACCTGGTTGCGGAAGAAGTTGGCGTCGCAATCGACGCAGTAGCTTAGCCCACGGCCTAACCATTCTTTTTCCCCCTTGAGTCCTAACTTCTTGCGCGCCGCGCCCGTGGCCACAATAAGGACCTGGGCCTGTATCTCTTTGCCGCTTTCACTTTTGACAACAAAGGACCGATCGGCCTTTTCCAACTCCAGGGCGTCTTCTTCCAGGAGATGGGCGCCAAAGGCCTCCGCCTGCTTTCTCCCTGTCTCGAGCAACTCAGTGCCGCTGGTCTTAAGAACTGAGCAATAGTTTTCAATATGGGCAGCCGCAAAAAGACTGCTTTTGTCCAACCTTCCCATGACCAACACAGAGACCTTACGCCTTGCCGCATGGATAGCCGCTTGCAGTCCGGCCGGGCCTGTTCCCAGGATAACAATATCATAATTGAGCGGTGTCACACGCATCCTCCCTGACAATTTTTTCACCGCAAAGGCGCAGAGCTGGTAAAATCAGTTGAGTAGTTAGTAGTTGAGTGGTTGAGTAGTTACCCAACGACTCAGCTGATTTTACCACTCATCTACTCAACCAATTGACTAATATGCTTTTCCTTTGCGTTCTTTGCGCCTTTGCGGTGAATAGCTACTTTCTGTCTTCCTTTTCCGTATCAGCCGTTGCAATCTCCGGTTCCCCCGGGATACGATAGCCTTCGTCAATCCATTTACCAAGATCGATCAGTTTGCAGCGCTCGGAACAAAAGGGACGGTAGGGATTCCCTTCCCATGAAGTTAATTTATGACAGACCGGGCATTTAATCTTCACGAGACTATCCAGACGGCCAGGTTCTCAGCCGAGGCCAGAATCTTGCTGGAAACGCTACCCATAAAAAATTCCCGGGTCTTAGATAACCCTCTCCTGGCCATAACGATCGTGCCAAAATCCCGCCGCTGCGCTTCACGAAGAATCTCTCTGGCTACGTTGGTTGGCCCCTTTTTAATTTTACATTTGACTTGTTTTTCCGGGAGGCCTGCATCCTGCAACATCTTTTTCGCCTGGCCGAAGACTGCGTATATCTCTTCGGCCTCCTTTTCCATCCACAGGTCTTCTACATCCGAAAGATCAACCTCTTCCTCTTCAGCGCTGAAAAAACCAAGCCCGGGCAGGACATGATAGAGCGTGATTTCTATGCCGGGCAGGCCATCGATCATGAAACCCAGGTGATCGACGGCTTTCAGAGATGCATCCGAGGTGTCCATCGGCAGCAGGATCTTATTGGAGGTTATCTTCCCGTCTATCACCCAGACAGGCCGTGTTTGCAATGCCTGTACAACCTTTGTGGATATACTCCCCATGATAGCCGATTCCAACTTGGATAGACCGCGGCGTCCAACGACCACAGCGTCGTAATTTCCTTTTTCGGCCTCAAAGATAATATCTCTGGCTAGTCCTATTTTTTTCTCCACGATTTGAGTATTAATGACTTCTTCGCCAAGACCCGCCTTCATAAGAATGGCCCTTCCTTTATCCATGACGCTCCGGGCCTTGCGTCTGTGAATATCCATCAATTGCTGGGCCTTCTGGCTTAACACCTGCCAGTCGCCGTACCCTTCTCCTTTCTCAGTGAGAACAGGCGGCAATGGGGGGAGGATGTAAAAAAGGGTTGCCCGGACACCGGAATCCTTACCGAAGAGATGCCCGATATAGGCTATAGATCTTTCCGAATGTATGGAACCATCAGTGGCCACGAGTATTTTTTTGTCCATGAAGCGGTCTCCCTTCATCCTGGATTTCTACCACCGGTTTCATTCCTTTGCCGCCGGTTCTCCGCCAAGGACTGCCTCAACATAGGGCAGGGCATCCTCAAAAGTGATGTCCTTATTAAACCCGGGACAATTTTGTTGAATTATCAGAAAACTGGCCTGATCAAGGAGGCTGGGGACAAAAGGCCATTCACGGCAACGTCCGGGCTTAAACGCATGTATGGAACATTTCCCATCCCAGAATATGCAGTGGTTATCCACTACTTTCATCTGGACGTATGAGCCTTTGGAGACGCAATATCTTTCCAGAAATTCGCTTTCAGGAAGACCCAGGCCGGAGGCGATACGGCGAATATCAGCCGGAGTCAGGCATATAGTATTCTCGCCATGACAGCAGTCATTACACATCTGACAGGTGAATAATATTTCTTCGGGATCCATGTGCTTCGCTTTCTAACCCATGGTTTGTCACTAGTCATCAGTCACTGGTCATTAGTCACTGGTCATTAGTCATTAACCAGCGCCATAGCTATGAGCTACGCACCATGAGCCTGTTTTTTTGTCAGATTAGGGTAGCGCAGTTCTACCTGATTGGCAAGATTTTTGTTCTTCGGGGATGCAGGTTGGCCTCCATCAAAAAAGTCCTCCAAAACTTTCCCCTCCCCTGGCGGGAGGGGATTAAGGGGAGGGGGAAGAACTTGAAATTGCCCACTTTTTCACCCCCACCCTAACCCTCCCCCGTCAAAGGGGGAGGGAATATAGGGGTTTTCGGATGAACACTAGGTAGAATCTCTGGGAAAGGTTTTATACGGGGGCCTTGAAATAGCCTTTTCCCGCCTTTCGGAAGATATAAAATTCCAGATGGTGTTCTGCCAGCTTCTCCCTGGCGACACCGCCGGCGCTTTCATCTATAGCCAGGGCCATGCCGCAGTCTGAACTGATTTCACGCGGGACGGGTATGAGTTCACAGGGGATATTCTCTTTTTTGAGTACTTTCTCCGCCTTGAGGACATAGTGGACGGAGTCAAAGATAAAGATAGTCTTACATTCCGCTGATTTCATAAATAACTCTAAATCTGATAGCTGATCGCTGAATGCTGATAGCTACTTTACATCTTACTGATCTCATATATCGCCCTTATGACCTGGTCAACTTCCTCCAACGTATTGAAATAACCGAGGGAAAGACGGACAGTGCCGCCCGGGAACGTACCGATGGTCTTGTGGGCTATAGGAGCGCACTGCAACCCACCGCGGGTCATTATACCATATTTCCTGTCGAGAATAAGACACACTTCAGAGGGACTTTTATCCTCAATATTCAAAGAGACAATACCCGTCTTTTTATCGGCAGCCCGGGGGCCATAAATTTTTACGCCCTTGATACCGCTTAGCCCCTCCATCATCTGCCGGATGAGCCGCAATTCGTGTGCCCGGATGCGTTCGAGCCCTTGCTCCTGGATGAATCTTATCCCAGCATTCAATCCGACGATGCCCAAGGTATTGGGCGTGCCGCTTTCATAACGGTCCGGAAGAAAATCAGGATGCGCCCAAGACTCAGAACGGCTTCCGGTTCCACCCCTCTTAAGGGGGTTTAGACGAATATCCTTTGACAGACAGAGTCCGCCGATGCCCGTGGGACCCAGAAGTGATTTATGACCGGTAAAGGCCAGAAAATCGACTCTAGCCTCCTGCATATCAATAGGTATTACGCCGGCGCTCTGCGCCGTATCTACAAGAAAAAAGGCGTTCCCCTTGATTTCACCCACCGCTTCAATCGGAAGTATAGTCCCCGTCACGTTAGAGGCATGGTTGACCGCAACGAGTCTTGTCTCCGGCCGCAGGGCCCTTTGGATATTCTCCGGGTCAAGCCGTCCCTGATCGTCACAAGAAACTACGGTGAAATCTACATTGCCGGACTCCTTGAGATATTGCAGGGGGCGCATAACAGAATTATGCTCCATAGAGGTGGTAACCACGTGGTCGCCGCTTTGGAGGAGGCCCAAAAGTACGAGGTTCAGGGATTCAGTGACATTAGCCGTAAAGATAACCTGTTCGGAAGAAGGACAATTGAAGAAATCCGCTACTGTCTCGCGGGCCTCGAAGACTGCCCTTCCCGCCTCTATAGCGTATCCGTGTGCCGAACGTCCCGGACTTCCTGAGGTATTGGTAAGGAATGAAGAAATGGCCTCGATTACTGCCCTGGGTTTGGGGAAAGAGGTGGCGGCCTGATCACAGTAAATAGGTGTCATAGCTTACGGGAAAATGACATTATCGGCCTTGAGCATTGTTCCCAGGATGGAAAACATGTTGGAAATAGTGCCAACAGCCAGTTTTTCTTTCAGGTGATAATAATCCAGGCAGGTGCCACAGACCAATATCTCCATGCCGTTCGCAGCTAATTCCTTCAGCACAGGAATAACCTCTGAACCTTCTGCGGTCAAGTAAACACCACGGTTATAGAAAATCAGTTTACCGGGCTTTTCGTCCACACCCGGTAATGTCTTAAACAGGGCCTGAATGAGTATCTTGCCCAGGGCTGCTTCTCCGGTGCCCATCCGATCCGATTTAAAGACAAGGATGGCCTCCTTTTTCGAGAGCATCTTCTGTTGGCCCGGCCGGCAGGTAATAAGTTCAGGGGACGTTATAGCGGTTGCTTTACTCTCTTCTTTTTTTTCGATGGCAAGATAGAAATCTCCTCCCTTTTCTTCAACAGAGACCTTACATCCCTGGCTTTCCGCAAAGCGGGTGACATTTCCTTTAGCGGCTTCATTGTCAACTATAACTATGATTATTCCGGCGGCGATTTCTTCCAGGGCCTGCTTGGTGCGGAGAACAGGCTGCGGACAGGCCAGACCGCGACAGTCAATGGATTGCACTAAATCTCCTCCTGTTTCAGCGCAGATTCACCCTGTTACATAAGGTTCCCTTAGGAAAATTTAACAGGGGGACCACGGAGCACGCAATAGGGAAAAATTCGAAATTCGAAGCACTAAATCCCAAACAATACCAAATGACCCGAATCCAAAATTCTAAACAAATATGTTTTGGTCATTTGAGCATTTTGATTTTGGATTTGTTTCGGATTTAGATATTAGGATTTTGGATTTATAGCCTTGCGCCTTGTGGCTAATATCCACAAAAACGGTCATGCAGTCAAATAGGAAATGCCGATGTATTGTCTATTTTTGATGGGTTTTAGTTATAATATTAGTTATAATAGCTGATGTTACGGGAACAGCATGGTGAAAAATATTTCCACGTCTGGATGTGTGAAATTTTTTTCCCTATTTTCTAAATAATAATTAGCTTTCGGACGGGAATTAATTAATTTTTCTATTGGCTATAACTATATATTGTATTAACAGATTACATGACAACTATATCTAAAACCTGTTTGGAATATTATTAGTCTATCCGTATGGCCTTAATAATGGAATTTTTTTTCACACATGCCTGCCTCAGTCACATGATACATATTTGCGTATAAATTAATCCGCCGTAATTTCCATTAGTTATCAAAGATACGAGTTTAAATTAAAATAGTGGCACTAGTACCATGTAACATTTAATATTTCGTTTTTTGGCAATATGTGGCATAATTGGTGGCAATCCAACAAAGGAGGCCGCCATGTCACCGAGATATCGAGTAACGCTAACCAAAGAGG
>DSAQ01000077.1 GCA_011046395.1 Pseudomonadota bacterium | reverse complement strand
GCTATGCTCCTCTTTTGATTTGCGTTAACCAACTTGCTATTGGCTCAAATCAAAATGAGTATAGCCTTTTTCATTTATCCGCAAGGCTTACTGCAATATAGCAAGCTCTGCGGTAAAATTAATAAAGGGGGTATCTTATGCAGGTTATACTAATGGAAGATATAAAGGCCCTGGGCAAAGAAGGGCAAATAATAAAGGTTGCCGATGGCTATGCCCGGAACTTTCTTTTGCCTCAAAGCAAGGCATTAGAAGCCACACCAAAAAATATAACCCTCTGGGAAAAAAAGAAGGCCGAGATACGAGCCAGACTGGAGAGGGAAAAGGCGAAGGCCGTTGAACTATCTAAAAAAATAGAGTCCGGCTTATGTACCGTTAAACACAAGGTAGGTAAAAATGACAAACTCTATGGCTCGGTAACTACATCCGATATAGCCGATTGTCTTGCGACGCAGGGTATTAACATAGATCGTAAAAAGATACAGCTGGCCGAACCCATAAAGAGTCTGGGAGAGTTTTCCGTATCTATAAAGCTCTATCCGGGGATTATGGCTACAGCCAGGGTACAGATTGTCAAGGACGAATGAGTAGAGATGGAAACCGTCATGCCTTCGCTTCACGACTTGCGCAGTGACCCTTTCGGGACTCGCAGGTGGGGAACACTTCCCCCTTCCCGCCTCTAAAGGGCGGGTTTTCCCCTACCTGCTCGTCCTCGAAGGGTGCCCCACTGCTTCAGCAAGTTTCGCTCAGGAACAACGGTTTCCATAAGAATAAAGAAACCCTATAGGAAAAAAGAGTAGAGTCAAGGGCACTATGGGCAGTTTATGGCTAGAAAGACAAGAGAAACCATAACCCCTCCGGCGAGGGTCCCGCCGCAGAACATCGAGGCTGAGCAGTGGGTACTGGGCGGCATCTTAATCGAAAACGGAGCGCTCTTCCGGGTCTTAGAAGTAATTCTGGGAGAAGAGTTTTACCGGGAGGCACACCGCAAGATATTTGCCGCCATGCTGGGTCTCTATGAAAAAAATGAGCCCCAGGACATTATCACCGTATCCGACTTCCTGCGCAACCGAAACGAGTTGGAAGACGTAGGGGGTATGTCCTACTTAGCCACGTTAGCTGATGCCGTACCCACCGCAGCAAACATCGTCCATTATGCAAAGATCATAAGGGAAAAATTCATCTTACGCGCCCTGATCCAGAAAACCTCAGAGATCAGCTACCGCTGCTATGAAAAGCAAGATGATGTGGACAATATCCTCGATGAGGCCGAGCAGGCCATCTTTGAAATTTCACAGGCCAAGATCAATCAATCTTTTTATCCGCTAAGACATATTATAAAGGACAGCTTTAAAAAAATCGAACAGCTTTATGAGCGCAAGGAGCTTATAACTGGTGTCCCCACTGGATTTGATCATATCAATAAGCTCACAGCCGGGTTTCAGCCTTCGGAGCTTATAATTATCGCCGGCCGTCCCAGTATGGGCAAGACCTCCCTGGCCCTGAATATTGCGCAACATGCCGCTATTAAGGCAAACATCCCGGTGGCCATCTTTTCACTGGAGATGTCTAATGAACAGTTGGCCTTGCGCATGCTCTGTGCCGAGGCCAAGGTAGATGCCGGGAATGTGCGAACCGGATTTTTGACTGAAAAAGATTGGCAGAAGTTGACGCAGGCGGCTGGTCACCTTTCGACCGCACCTATTTTCATCGATGATACCCCGGCGATTTCCATACTGGAGATGCGCGCCAAGGCCAGGAGGCTGAAATCGGAGCATGGGTTGGGATTGGTTATAATCGACTATCTGCAACTGATGCGGAGCAAAGGGTACGCTGAACGGCGGGAACAAGAAATATCCGAAATTTCCCGCTCACTAAAAGCAATGGCCAAAGAACTCCATGTGCCTGTGGTTGCCCTTTCCCAGCTCAACAGGCGGGTGGAAGACAGGCCGAACAAGCGGCCTCAACTGTCAGACCTGAGGGAGTCCGGCGCCATCGAGCAGGACGCTGATGTCATCATGTTCATTTACCGGGACAAGGTCTATAACAAGAATAGCGATGATATGACCGCAGAAGTTATTATCGGTAAGCAGCGCAATGGTCCTACCGGCCTGGTCAAGCTGACCTTCCTCGAACAATATTCATGCTTTAAGGATCAGGCCCCTGCTGATCTCGTTGCACAAACGACCGCAGGCTTCTAGAGGGCACCTGAGAATGACAGCGGGCCAAACTGACCTACTCCGTAAAGGGAGAAGAGAACAAAGAAGCGGCGATCTTCTTGTGTCTTACTAAACTGGACATTGACACCCCAGCACTGGGCCTGGTAATTAAGGCCGGCCTTTGATTCCAAATTCTTATCTAAATCCAGAGAACGTCTGTTTTCATAAGTAAGGGTAATGGACGGGGTCACGGGCACGGAGAGGCCGACGTTGAGTTCATGTATGCTCCCCTTTGTGTAACGGTAGTCAGCGGAAAGGCTGTCCCCGCGTTTGTCTGAAAGCCTCAATAATCCATTGTAACTTTTACAGGTACTATCGTATGTATCATAAGACGTGTCATACCGGGCATATATCCTGTCTGTGGGGGCAAGCTCGGCCTCCAAAGACACATTGGAAAATGGCCGCCGCCTTTCCCCGGCCGTAAGCAGCCGGCGTTCCTCTCTAATATCGTAACCCTGACTCAGTTTAAGACGGAAAATATCTTTATAGACAGACCCGCCATCTTCCAGGACCTGCTTGGTGGTCAGGTAGTTTGTCAGCGAATAGATAACGATATTTTGGGAGCTTATATGATCAACGCCGTCCAGATTGGGCAGGTCGTTCTGGTTTTTGGCCGGCAGATAACCATAAACCACCGATGGTCTGATGGTATGTTTGATCTTGGTATTCGATTTACCGGCCAGCTTGAAGACTCGGCCTATTTCGGTGGAAAGGTTGGCCTGGAAGTTATGGAGGGTACGTGTAGGCCGATCTTTTTTTATCTGCGCGGCATAAGATTCATCGCCATAGTTTTTCACATCATAGACCGTCTCCCTGACGCCCAAAAGACCTTGGAAATCGAGATAAGACCCGATCCTCAACGGCCAGGAAACCTTAGGGTAGATATCCAGGCGATGCATACCAATGCCCTGCTTACGCCAGTAGTGTATGTAATCGACATTTCCTTCATAAAAGAGGGGGGTACCCGGTACGATCTGCCTGGCTGCCAGGAAATTAATCGAGGGCAGGATCTGTACTGTATTTTCACGCTCACTGCGGTTAAGGTTATCATAGTACCTACACTGTCCGGACAAGTAAAAATTGGTCCACCGCCGGTTTACCTGGGCGGTTGATTCTCTGATTAGAGAGGTTTTATCCGCCAGACCCCGGCCGAAGTTATCAAAAAATGTCTGGTGGGTCTTGGCAAAACCAGTGAGTCCATCGTCAAACTCACGGAGATAATCACGATCACTTACCAGGTCTAAATCCAGCATGGTCATGATATCCAGCGGAAGGTGTTGCTCTATCTTGCCCCGTACCCACCAGCGGTTTCTGCTGGCGCGAAAGACCCCGTCTTTGTTGTAGTCGTCGTCTTCCAGGCGATCGTAGAGATAGTCGGCCAGCAGGATGCCTTTGGAATTTTGATCACCGGCATATCGATACTCAACCCCTTCCATCCATCCCCGGTTGGACAGGTAATGCTGGTAAAATGTGGCATCAGAACAAGGGTCTATCGCCCAATAAAGGGGTAGATTGAAACTTATCCCATCCCTTTCACCGTAAGAAAACTCCGGGAATAATACGCCGGACTGTCTCTTCGTCTTTGCCGGTAATATAAGATATGGGCTGTACGCAACGGGCAGAGACTTGACCCAGAAGGTGGAATGTCGAGCCTTTGCATAACCCTCTACGGTTACGTCCAGCTGGCTACAGGAAAATCTCCAGGGGGGATGGTCCCCGTCACAGGTAGTAATGATGGCTTCCTTGAGATTATATTGATCCTCAGCCACGCGTACTATCTCTGCCGCCTTCAGGTGTACATTGTTTTTCTTCAAGAATAATCTTCCGGGCTTAACCGTACCGCCCTGGCTCTCTAAATTTATCTCGCCCTCCTCCCCGGAGAGGGTATCTTCTCCCATGGTGATATTCAGATGCCCTTTGGCCCAGGCCAGGTTATCCATGCGATTATAACGTATGTAGTCGGCTTTTATCTCCATATCGCCGCGGGAAAGAATAACATCGCCCTCAGCTATAATTATCTTTCCGTCTTCTAATGTAGTAACCTTGTCGGCATACATAAGCCACGGCTGGTTATCAGGGTTTGCGCTTCCTTCAATGGCTATAGCACTTGTCGGCAGGGCGGTAACATAGAGCAGGCACAGGGATAAAATAATCGGAGTTAAGAGAAACCTGATGAGCAATTGTGACAGACCTCTACACCTAGTAGTAAGAGGTTACTAGCATATCAGGGATTTTCTTTCAATGAAGAAATGAGGGTTGTATTATCTCACGGGCTTCGCCGACCAGATATAGAGAACCCGCAATGCAGATGAGGTCGTTTTCTTCGGCCAGCATTTTGGCTTTGTTAATGGCCTCAGAGACCTGATTGGTCAGATAAACCGCTCCATCAAGGAGTCCCAGTTGGGCTGAAAGCATGTCTGGATCCGCAGCCCTTCTATTCCGGGGTTTGGTAAAGATGATGGCCCGGGCCATAGGCGCAAGTTGGTTTAACATGGCCCGGTGATCTTTATCCGCCATCCCTCCCCAGATCAAGATTAACCGATTATAGACAAAATCCCTGGAAAGGGCCCGGCACAGGGTCTTTACTCCAGATGGATTATGGGCCCCATCAATCAATATGGTAGGGCTCCCAGCAAATACCTCTTGCCGTCCGGGCCAGTTAACCTTCTTTAACCCTTCACCTATCACTTTCTTATCCACAGATAACCCTGTGCTGCCCATGAGTTCTATGACAGCCAGGGCTAAAGCAGCGTTGCCAAGCTGGTGCTGTCCCTGTAATTTGACTTCAAGACCGTTTAATTTGAGCCACATTCCTTGATAGGAGAATCCGTTCATTCCAACCCGGCGGATGCGAAAGTGCTGCCCGAAGACATAAATGGGGTTATCAAAGGCCAGGCAGTCTTGTTGAATAAGACCAAGCAATTTAGGCTGGTGAACGCCGGTAACCAGGCTGAGCCCTGGTTTGATGATCCCGGCCTTCTCTCTGGTTATAGAGAACAGAGATCTGCCCAGATGGGCCTCATGGTCACGGCCAATATTGGTGATGACCGCTAACTCCGGAGTGAGAACATTGGTGGCATCTAGCCGCCCCCCCATGCCCGTCTCCACAATAGCTAAATCCACCTTTTCCTGGGCAAAGAGTAAAAAGGCCGTGGCCGTGGTAAATTCAAAATAGGTTACCGGAATGTCCGCGGCCAGAGCGGCCTTGACCTCCGTGGTCAGCCGGTAAAAACGCTCTTCCGGGATGATCCGCTCATTAATACGAAATCTTTCCCGGATACTGACCAGGTGAGGAGAGGTATAAAGGCCGACCTTATATCCTGCTTCGGTAAAGACAGCCGAAATCATGGCACCGACAGAACCCTTGCCATTGGTTCCGGCAATATGTACAGATTTAAACTGACGGTGGGGGTTACCCAGGGCAGCAAGCAGGGTAGTGATATTCTTCAGTCCTAGCTTGATGCCGAAGAATTCCAGACTGGTTACGTAATCAACGGCTTCTTGATAATTCTTCATAATAGAACCACAAATTATATAATGATAAGGTCACCCTGTGTCAAGGGCTTTACCAGGAAGGGGGAAAGATATTTTAGCTCCTCTTGAATACGTTCCAGATGCATGGGTTTCATATGAAAGACATAGACAGGTACGTCCGGGCGATTCATTTTAGCTAGTTCCTTGTGTAACAGGGCGGGGGTAAGGTGACCGCTGAGCACCGCTAACTTTTGCAAATCGTCGGGGAACGATACTTCCACGATAACCGCACGGAGGTCTTTAAGGGCTCGCGCCAGATCCCAGATGCGCTGCGTGGTGCCGGTGTCCCCGGTATAAATTAGGGCGCCATTGCAGTCTCTGACTATATAGCCCACCGCTTCTACCGTGTGGTCCACCCTCACCGCCTTACAGGTGATTTCATTTAGCTGAATGTCCTTTTCCTCATCCAGGTGGAGATAATTTAAAACCGGGCCTCTCTCCGGTATGACCGTAAAGTCAGGCCAGATTGAATTATTAAGTATATGTACCTTAATCTGTTCAATAATCGCGGGTAAGCTGGCGATACATATAGGGTGGTGATTTTGTTCGATAATGTTGTCAGCCAGGAAGAGGATGTCTTTAATGTGATCGAGATGGGAATGGGTGATGAGGATATGGGTTATCTGTAATTGCTCTTCGAGACTAAGTACGGAGGTTATAGCCCCGGCATCCAGTAGTAAACTCTTGTTGATCAAAAAAGAAGTAGGCCGAAAACCGGGTAGTTCAGAGCCATAGCATCCCAGGACTTTTATTTCCATTGCTCACCGTGCCGGCTGAACTGGATTTTTACGAAAGCGTTATCCCTACCTTAGTAACCGTTTACCGTTTACCGTTTACCGTTCACCGAAAAAGAAGTTTTTCGTGCTTTTCACGGACAACGGTGAACTGATAACGGTGAACTGATACCTACCTCACTACAGATAAAGTCGTATATCCAAGATGGAGGGTTTTAAGCCCGGTTCCGTCAAAGTGTACAACCACCTTTTGTCCGTTCAAGACCTGTCTTACCCAGCCTGCCCCAAATATAGTATGGTGTACACGCGCCCCTACCTGTAGCATTTCATCTTTTGTCTTTAATCCAACCCCGTAGTCTTCATCTCTTCCTGGTTGAGACGGTATTTGTTCGGCCCTTATGTAAGGAGTTCCACCCGGGGCGAATGGTGCGCCTGTTTCTTCCCGGGCTTCGAACATAGATCGCGGGATATCATTTATAAAACGGGATGGCCGGGCCATAATACGACCGTCTTTCGGGGTATAGGTAGAAACCGGATAGCAAAGGAAGAGGTTTTCTTTAGCCCTGGTCACGGCTACATACATTAATCTTCTTTCTTCTTCTATAGCCTCATCGGACTCGCAGGCATAACTGGAAGGGAATCGCCCCTCGGCGAGGGATATAATAAAGACAGTGTGCCATTCCAGCCCCTTGGCCGAATGTATGGTGGACAGGGTCAATCTCTCTGTATCTCTATCACTCATAGCGACATCGGCTGCACCGGCCTCCGGAGCTTCCAGGACCATATCGGTCAATAAGGTCTCCAGTGATTCATAATTATTTGTAATAACGGCCAATTGTTCTAAATCCTTTAACCTTTTAGGGTAGTCGTCATAATATATGCGCCTTAAAATCGGTTCGTAGTAAGCCATTAATCGCTCCAGGCGCGCCTGGGGTTTCAATCCCGGGGTACTGATAGCTTCCAGCGCCTTACAAAGATCCGCAAGACCTTCTTCAATCCGGGGGCCGATGGGATATTCTCCAAGGCGGGAAAGTGAAAACCCCGTATCCCTTAACCAATCCATTATGCGCTGGCACGTTTTGTGACCGATGTTATTTATTAAAAGCAGAATACGATGCCAGCTTAAAAGATCACAGGGATTCACCACCACACGGAGGTGCGCCAGCACGTCTTTGATGTGAGCGGCTTCCATAAGCTTAAGGCCTCCATATTTAACAAAAGAAATCCCCGCCTTAGTAAGTTCAAGCTCTAAATTAAAAGAATGAAAGCCGGCCCTGAAAAGAACCGCTATCCCGGATAGAGGGACGCCGCTTCTTCTTAGGGATAGTATTCTTTCGCGTATAAAACGTGATTGGGCATTTTCATCCGGGACCGGTACCAGACGGGCCCTGACTCCGCCTGGCCGGCGTGTGAAAAGACATTTCGTATATTTTTCCCTGGCGTGAGCAATAAGGGAATTGGCCAGAGACAATATTTGTTGAGTACTACGATAGTTTTCTTCTAGTTTTATGATACGCGTCCCGGGGAAGTGGTTTGGAAAATCCATGATATTTTTAAAATTAGCCCCGCGAAAGGAATAGATAGACTGAGAGTCATCGCCTACCACCATGACATTGTCGTGGGTTGCCGCCATAAGCCTGATAATACCGGCCTGGAGCCTATTGGTATCCTGATATTCGTCCACCATGATATACTGGAAACGCCGGGAAACCAGATCACGGATATCAGGTCGCTCTTCCAGAAGATTTTTCCATTTAACCAGAAGGTCATCATAATCCATGAGTTGATGGCTATTTTTATATTCTGTATAAAGAAAATGTATTTTTTTCAGGGCCTCACTATGTTCCATGAAATGGAAAAACTCTTCCTCCACGACCTGTTCTATAGTTATAGACTTATTGGCTGCTTTGCTGAATATCTCGGCGATGGTAGCCTTTTTGGGGAAACGTTTGGCCTTTTCATTCAGGCCAAGGCTTAATCGTAGCAAGTTGATAGCGTCTGCGCTGTCGGAGCGATCCAGGATGGTGAAAGAAGGGGAAAAGCCGATATGGTGGCTGAATTTTCGGAGCATCTGGTTGGCCAGGGAATGAAACGTACCGCCCGTCACCCGCTGGCAGGTGTCTGAAAGTATGAGGCTGGCCCGCTGCAGCATCTCCCGCGCCGCCCTGCAGGTAAAGGTCAGCAGCAAGATAGACTGAGGCGGGATGCCCCTTTCAACCAACCTGGCTACCCGATAGACCAGGGTACGGGTCTTGCCGCTGCCCGCACCGGCTATAACCAGAGCAGGGCCGGTAAGCGTACATACAGCTTCCAACTGTTGAGGATTCAGGGCTTTTTCGTAGTCAATAAGAGATGAATCCTCACCGGCCCTGAAAAGTTTATTGTTCTGTGAAAGTTCCATTCCCTTTATTCATTCCGCGGTCTCTGCGTGCGTTGCGGTAAATAGTCACACTTTCTTAGGTTACCCGGGAACGCTTTTTAAAAAGCCAGATTAGTGCCGCACCGGTGATAAAGCCTCCTATGTGCGCGAACCAGGCTACGCCTCCCGCCAGCGCGTGGGTGGTTATAGCCAAACTGCCACTGAAGAATTGCATAATAAACCAAAAGGCGAGAAAAAAGAAGGCGGGAATCTCTATTATCTGAAAAAAGAAAAAGATGGGAATCAATGTCAAAATACGGGCATGAGGATATAGGAAGAAGTAAGCGCCCATGACACCGGCGATGGCGCCACTGGCCCCCACCATCGGCACTCTGGCGTAGGGATTGACCCAGAATTGAGTCAGCGCCGCGGCTATCCCACAGGCCAGATAGAAGAGGATGTAACGCAGATGTCCCATGCGGTCTTCGACATTATCTCCAAATATCCACAAGATCCACATATTGGAGATAAGATGCACCCAACCGCCGTGCATGAACATGGAAGTAAAGATGGGATAGACCCGCAGGGGAATGTTTGCCGGAGCAATCTCAGAAAGGTATTGATATACCGCCGGCGTAAATCCATAATGCAAAATGAATTTTTCTATATATGGCCCCAGGGAAAGTTCATAAATAAAGACCAGGGTGTTGAGAATAATTATAGAGACATTGGCCAGAGGCCAGCTACGGGAGGGGATGTTATCTCTTAGGGGGATCATTAATTGTTATTGGAGCAGGGAAGGATGAAATAGAAATTGTTTCCCTCCGAAACCGGTTCATAGCCCACCACGCCGCCGTGTACCTCGATGACGCTCTTTATAAAGTGCAGGCCGTGTCCGGTGCCTAGTTGATTTGTGGCATTGGCGCCGCGGTAGCCTTCATCGAAAATACGGGCCGCATCTTCCGGTGCAAGGTGAGGGCCGGTCGTAAATACGTTGAATTTAATCCCGCACTTATCCTGGCCGAAACAATCACTGATCCGCTCCCGGCCAAAGGCCAGGCGCTTCACACGCCGGCCGTCAGCGGCTATTACGCCCTGCGTGTACTTGACGGCATTAGAGAACAGATTGGCATAGACCTGTGCTATTAAACCGGCATCGACGGTGAGCTCGATATCCTCTTCCGGTATCCCGCCCATACGGTTATCAATCTCAACGCCCCTATCCTCTAGTTGTTTTTGATAACGTTCCAACTGAGGGGTAATAATATCCCGGTTAAAGTTGATATGGCTTTTTCGCAGGATCCATTGCCCGCGCTCGAAATGCCCGCGACGGAATAAGGTCTCCAAGAACAGGCTGGTGTTTCTGTAATGCTGATAAACCTGCTCATAGTCCTGCTTCATTTTATTTGTCAATTCATCCAGTTGATCTAAGATGCCGTCTGGGTAATCTCTATTTTCAACTAAAACCCGGGAGAGAGTCTCTCTCAATTTATTTTCAAGTATCTGACATTGCGCTATCTTTTTCTGGAGGTTTTTAAAAAACACCTTGTAGTAAATGTTGGGTGTAATTACATTGTGTTCAATATCAGCCACCAGGTTGTTTATAAACTTGATGTGGTCGATATTTTGTTGCCAGACGATCTTGGCATTGATGTTATATCCGATACGGTTTGCGTATTTTTGGAAGAAAAATTTATCTTGATCGGCGATATCTCTTGCCGGATAAACTTCAAGCATGCCGATGAGCTGATCTTTGGCATAAAACGGCAGTCTTTCTGTCAGGAGGCGGTTGCCTTTGATGGGAAAGACGTAAGAGTTATCGGCCGGGTAGGCCTGATTATCTATACGTACGGCCGTATTGGTATCTGATTCTTCAAGATAGAGGTCTTTGGCGCTGGCGCAGACCAGCCTTAAGTTATTTACAGGACTGACCAGGTAGAGCTTGCTTTCCAGGTTAAAATATTCCTTCGGGACTATCACGCAGACCCGGTAGAGATTCTGCAGGGTATCGTATTCCTGGGCCAGGTCAAAGAAGGTCTTTAAGGCATTACTTTGTATCTCTGAAAAATTATAACGCGCGTAATCTCCCTTTTTTTCCTGGACGCGTCTTCTAACCAGGTCCATATCCGCTGAGATGGCCACTTCTGTATCCCTACCCCTGTTAGTATTCATCCAGTAGCCCAAAAATTCCGAATGAGCTTTCAGCGATCATCTGTCAGCAAAAATCTAAGACAAGCAACATATTAAGCTGAACGCTGATAGCTGAGTGTTGAAAGCGTGAAGCCGGAAACAGTAGTTTCCGGATGAATACTGATGGTTTCGTAAAAAGTCGTTTTTAGCTTAAGTATTTGAAATAATATTATTTTATTGCATTTTTGTCTTGACTTTCATGTTGTCCCGTGATAGAAAACATATGCAACATCAACATGTTATG
>DSAQ01000045.1 GCA_011046395.1 Pseudomonadota bacterium | reverse complement strand
GTTTAGAGAAATAGGCCGTCGCCTTAAAAGAATAGCTTGGGGATGGTCCGACCAGGCAGTAACTAACCTTTCCAAAATGATCATGATCAGGCAATACTCCAGGGACAAGTGGGAGGAATATTGTTACACAGCCAAGGGGTCAGATCTACACTCTTGACAAATTATTCGGCTTTCCATTGAAGCTCCCCGCAGCAAGCTGCGGGGAATCTCCGTATGCAAGGTAAAATGCATCGTATTCGCTCGCTATGCATGTTCATTGATATCGTTTGTGATTTATTGCTAAGAAGCCTGTGAAATGTTCTTATTCTGGTTGATCTTCCCTTTCATTTTTGTCCCGCCCCCCTTAATCACTTTCTAGTGTCGGACGCTTATATCTTTTGTATCAGATGAAGCCCCTTGGATTATTGGCAAAATGACCGTACATCTCCTCTCTAAGTCTTTCCACTGCCTTAAGCATTTCAACCATTTTCACATCAATGTTCAATCTGGAAGTTATTGGTTCTAACATCCTCAAGGTATCATATTTATTAATCAGTATTTGCTTAGGTAATATTTTGCCTTTTTCAACAAAATCCAACAGACTTTCCTGAAACTTGGAGAAGAACTCCTCGTCTGGGGCTAACCAGTTATGCAAAACTATCCCCTTAGCGTGGTCCATAATAACCAGTGTACGCGGGAAAAACGGCCTGTTCCCCTCCCGTATAGGGGCCGGGAAATAGAAAAAATCGACCTCCCAGATTCCTTTCCCCTTAGTAATATTCTTCTTAATCCTCTGGATGCAGAGTTCATCCACCGGAGCGACCGGTAATTCTTTTTTCTCGGGAGATGATGGTATTACCCAGACATCTCTCCACCCACCCTTTACTGACGGGACTCTCACTAACAGTAGACCATCTTTGGGCGGACTGAGCAGATTTCTATCCTCTTTGAGACGCTGGGCCACGTCCATGGCCTGATGCAAGGCTATCGTCAGCAATATCGCCTGGTCTTTCTCCAGATACCATGGGACGTATCCAGGCAGATAACTCCTGAACTGCGGCCAGGCATGCCTTCCCCTGAATTTCAGACCCAGCTTCTTTATGGTTTGCAGCTCCTCTTTTTCCAGATAGTCTCTGTCTTCAAACGATGCCATGAGACATTTCTGAATGTGCATCGCGTCAGGGTCGTCCACGGCAATTTCTCCAGATTGCACTTTTAAATAACCATCCAGACCTTCTGATCCCAGATAGACCGCCAATGCAAACACTTCCTCTATTTGACCCATAATGCAACAGTAGCCAATTTCTCCGTTTTGTGGATTTTGTACCCCAAACAAATCTGAATCTGACATCCAGGTCCAAGGCTGGAGTTTCCGGAAAGCTTCCGCTGCCATATACAACTCTTTCCATTCCTTTATCGAAGAATCGAGGCTATTGTTCTTCATATCTTTTTACTTTTCAGCGATACCGTATTGTCAAAAATTAACCACAGATTCACCCTGTTAAATTTCCCTAACGTGACTTTACAGGTTATCGAATAGTTTTCAGGCGAATGTTCATCCTGACATCTTGTAAGGCCCTGTAATCATAAACATTTTATGCTGGTTACGGGGTTAATTTTCATATTTTTAGCGTATGACCTAATACTACTCCGACAATTTTGTCATTCCCGATTAAAACCTCGGGAATCTGGTTTATTTTAAAACCATATCCCCGATAAAGGCATTCGGGGATGACATTGTTAATTATAGGAGCTGACACCTTACCCACTTGAAATGAGAAAGAGCCTTATTTATTACATATCCACCCAGCTCACAATTTCTTCCAGCGACACACGGCTGCTTCGGTATTTATTGTAAGGTGAGTCAGGGTCTGGATAGCCGACGGCTATGCCGATAACGAACTTCTTGCCGGGAGGCACGGGCACGTGCGCCCGGATAATATCCGGATGGCGGACGGCCGCCGCCATGATGCAAGTGCCCAGCCCTTCTCTCTCGGCCAGCAGGCAGATAGTCTGCGTGACGCTACCGCAATCAAAAAGGGCATACTGCCCGAGCGTTTTTCCCATAAGCACATAAATTACCGCCGGTGCCTCAAAAAAACTGTACATCCTCTGATAGTGTGCTACCCGGGCCGCCTTATCATCGCGGGCCATACCGAGCGTATCAAAAAGCCCTTTACCAACTGCCATATAACGGCTCCTATACGGCTCAGCCCATTCCTGAGGAATAGGAGGCATAGGAATATCCGGGTTGTCCTTTACATGCTCGGCTACCCGGCGGGAAAATTCCTTACCGATCTTTCTCAGGGTCTCTCCCCCTACCACTAAAAACTCCCAGGGCTGGGTGTTGGCCCAGGAGGGGGCCCAGTGGGCAGTATCCAATATCTTTTCAATCACGGTCTTGGGAACCGGGTTGGGCTGGAAGGCCCGGGTGCTCCTGCGATTATGAATGGCTTCGAATATATCCATAATTTCCTCCTTTTTCACCACGCGTATTGTCAAAAGATTAACCACAGAGAACACAGAGAAAATAAGAATATCAATAAATTAAGAAAAGATTTATTTTCTCAAAAATCGTCTCAGAAACTACTTTAAAGAACACAGGGATATAAAAACATATCTCTTTGCGCTCTTTGCGTACTCAGCGGTGAATATCTTTTCCCCTATTTCTTTCGCCAGATGGGGCCGCGCGATGTATCTATGATCATTATACCACGCGACGAGAGTTCTTCCCGGATCTGATCGGCAATAATCCAATCTTTCTCCTTACGGGCCCTTTCCCTTTTCTCAATCAAGGCCGCAATCTCCGGCTCCAGTTTTTCTTCCTTGAAGTCCATGACCCCGAGCACTGTGTCCAGTTTTTTCAAGACCGCCAGGGTATAAGCGATCTGGTCACGATCCAGGTTACGAGCGTTAATGACGGGGGTTATCTTTTTGATAAAGTTGAAAAGAGCGGCCAGGGCCCCGGCCCCATTCAGATCGTCGTCCATGGCTACGGTGAATTCCCGTTCCATGGTCGATACATACGTGGCCGCTTCCGGATGCGGCTCTCCCGGCGTAAGGAGATTCAAGCAATGTATAAAATCATCCAGCCGCCTAAGGGAACTCTGCGCAGCATCCAGACTCTTATAGGAAAAATGCAGGGGCTTGCGATAGTGCGTGGAGAGGAGGAGGAAACGAACTTCCCGTCCGGTATATCCTTTTTCCAGCAGGTCACGTAAGGTAATAAAATTACCGGCCGAACGGGACATTTTCTTGCCATTTACCAGCACCAGGGCACTGTGTAGCCAGTATCTGGCCATAGTCTTACCGGTAAAGGCCTCGGCGATGGCGATCTCATTTTCATGGTGCGGAAAGATTAGATCACTCCCGCTGGTATGGATATCAAAGGTCGGCCCGAGATACTTGAGGGACATGGCGGCGCATTCAATATGCCAGCCCGGCCTGAGATTCCCCCATTCAGTCTTGTAAAAAATACCCTTTTTCAGTTCAGACAGGCTGGAACGTTTCAGGAGGGTAAAATCCATGGGGTTATCTTTTTCATACTCATCGAGGTCAACTGTAGTCCCGACCTTTATCTTATCCAGCTTTATGCGCGACAGGCGTCCATAGTGCGGGAACTTGGAAAGATCATAATAGATGGAGTGGTGTTTTTCGTAGGCATAGCCCTTCTCGAGAAGGGTCCTGGTCATGGCCAGCATGTCTTCCACGTGCTCGGTAGCCCGCGGATAAACTGTGGCCCGTAAGACACCGAGCGTATCTATATCCTGCATGAATTCCTGGATATACTTTTCCGTAAACTCTTTTAAGGACTGTCCGGCCTGCTCGGAACCCTGGATGGTCTTGTCATCTATATCCGTGATGTTCATGATATGAGTAACCGCGTAACCCTTGAACTCCAGGTAGCGTCTGATTAAATCCGCGGCTATAAAGCGCCGGCAATTCCCCAGGTGCGCGAGTTCATGCGCGGTCGGGCCGCACGAGTACATGCCTGCCTTACCCGGCCCGATCGATGCAAAGACCTCTTTTTTCCGGGTCAGGGTATTGTAGAACTTCAGTTGGGAAGCGGTCTCCTTAGAGGGTATCTTGATCTCTTTGGCAAAGAGATCGGTACTCAGATACCGATCACCGCCATCAGGGAAAATCGTCACCACAATCCCCTTTGCCATGCGCCGGGCGATTTCCAGGGCCGCGGCCATAGCCGCTCCGGAACTCATCCCGACAAAAAGCCCCTCTTCTTTGGCTAAGCGGCGGGTCAGGGCAAAGGCTTCTTCATCATGGATGTTTATGATCTCATCCAGCCTGTTTTTATCGAAGATGCCGGGCCTGTAGGATTCCTTCATGTTCTTCAGACCCTGAATCCTGTGTTTTAAGTAGGGCTCGACGCCTATAATCTTCACGGCCGGATTTTGCTCTTTGATATAACGGGAAACACCCATAGCCGTCCCGGTCGTCCCGAGACCCATGACAATGGCGCTGACCTGCCCCCCGGTCTGCTCCCAGATCTCCGGCCCGGTGCCCGTGTAATGGGCCTTCCAGTTATTTTCATTATTAAACTGGTCGGTCATGAAATAACGCTCCGGATATTCACGGGCCAGGGCATAGGCCTCCTCAATGGCCCCGTCTGTGCCCAGATTAGCCGGCGTAAGGATTATCTCCGCCCCCAAAGCCTCCAGGATCCTGCGCCGTTCCATACTGGCGGATTCAGACATGACCAGCATACAGCGGTAGCCCCTGACCGCACTTACCAGGGCCAGGCCGATACCGGTATTACCGCTCGTGGCCTCGAGCACGGTCATCCCCTTTTTCAGCCCCCCGGTCTCTTGCGCAGCCTCGATCATGGCCAGGGCCACACGGTCTTTGATCGACCCGCCCGGATTGAACATCTCCAGCTTGGCCAGGATGGTAACGTTCCGGTAAGGATTTATGCGTATGATGGGTGCAAGAGGGGTACGCCCGATGTGGTCGAGGATATTCCCGTATTTTTCGACCTGCAACCTGCTAGATGGTTCCATGAGCACTGCCTTTCGTCAGCAGGAAAATGAATCCATTCCGTTCGTCAGAGATGCTTTCTGAAAACAGACCTGCTGTGGGGGTATCGGGGAAGATATAAAGAGAAAGGTAATACGGAGGTAAGTTACTCAGGCGGAAACTCTCTTCGCCCAGTGTCTGAAGTGCACCCTTTAGATGGGCATCCTCCAGGTCTTTAATATTCTCCCTTGTCCAGGAAGACGTAGCAAGGCGTTTAACTGCCTGCCGTACATAGGTTTTGATCAAAGCTACAGCCTCTAACGCCCTGCCTTGCTCACGGACTTCTAAGACCTCAGGAAAGTCCCGGCCGCTCAGATCAGGGAGTGGAATCGTCAAAATGAGTTCATTGGGCGGTAACAATCCCAGCACCGGATACCTGTCTGTGAACGGTATCCCGGCCCCGTGAAAGCCTTTTTCAAACAGGCGTGACCAGGCCTTAAGCCGGGTGGCAATGGAGATGGTATCCTCCCTATCGGGTATGGAGGCGGGTGCGGCCTGAGAAGGCTTTTCTTCATCTATCAGGAGCTCCGACCACAGCTTGCTCTCCTGCATGCTGACCTTGAAGTCTAAGCGCGCTGTCTCGTCTTCCCGCTGGTCGTGTTCCTGCGCCAGGTGCAGGAAGAGCTGGATTGCGGAAAGTTCGTCAAAGGCCGGCGGCATAGACTCTTCACCTCTGAGTGCGGCCAGTATCTCTCCATATCCCTCCACAGCAATCCCTGACTCCTTGATATACTTCAAATAGCCAAGCTGGCCGGAGCTGAAGACAAAATCGCCCCAGGACAGAATCTCCCGCACTCTTCGCTTCAGGGCCGGCAGCTCAGAACCGGCCGGAATCGGCACCTCCAGGCGAAGGAGATTGGTCCTTACCAGATCCGGATAAAGCGGCGATGATTGCCATTCGGATGGCTGATAAAGGACCAGGCTATCAAAAAAGAAGAGGACGCTCTTAAGCAGTCCTTCCCGGATATATGTAAACGGAAAGTAGAGTGCGGAAAGAGGTTCTCCTTTAACTTCCTGCTTCTCCATAGTTTTAGAAACCACCTGCGGCAAAAAAATTGTCTTATAGTTTTTAGCAAGAAAGATAACCATTGACAAGATTCTTTTTCAACACCTATTATTTAGTCAAGATCGAAGCTGAAAGCTCAAGCTTGATATTTAGTAACAATTTAGCGTTTTGAAAATGCATGATAAAAAGTGCAAAGAAACATACCAAATCAGGAAATCAGGAACTCAGGGAAGTGCAAACCCAAATAAAGAGGGTCTATCTTTTCCGATTTCCTGATTTCAAGATTAATAGCCTTTTCTGAGTGTAGGACGGTTTCAAACACCTAAGGGGTTACGATATTTAGTCATTTGGATTTTATTTGAACTTTGGATTCTGGAATTTGAAATTATACACAAATCCTGGAGGATATTACCTTGCACATTCTTTTGACCAATGATGACGGAATACACGCCAAAGGACTCCATGCCCTTTATGACGTCTTGGCTCCGCACTACAGGGTCTCCGTGGTTGCCCCGGAAAGCGAGCAAAGTGCGGTTGGACACGCTATCACACTCTTAAATCCACTTCGCGTCCGTGAAATACATCTTAATAAAAATTTCCTGGGCCTGGCTGTTTCCGGAACACCGGCCGATTGCGTAAAGATCGCCATCAATGAAATCCTGGATACGCCTCCGGATATCGTGCTTTCCGGCATTAACCTAGGGGCTAACGTGGGGATAAATGTCCTTTATTCCGGTACGGTCTCTGCGGCCACCGAAGGGGCCATATTAGGCATCCCCTCTATAGCCGTATCTTTAAATACCTTTAAAGACCCCGACTTCTCCTTTGCCGCTCATTTTATCCGCAAGCTCATCAGGCGCGTAACTGAACTGGAGCTGAACTCGGCCACCTTACTTAACGTCAACATACCGGCCGTCCCGCCGGAGGATATCCGCGGCATCGCATTAACCCGTCAGGGAATTTCCCGCTTCGTGGAACGGTTTGACAAACGTATGGATCCCAGAGATAATGTTTATTACTGGCAGGCAGGAGAAACCCATTTCATCCGGGAGGGAAAAGACATAGATACCTGGGCCCTCTCCCGCAACCTGATATCCATTACGCCCCTGCACTTCGACCTCACCAACCATGCTGAACTGAACCGCATGCGCCAGGCAAAGATTCTAAAGGATATATTGAAGTCCTGACCGTCCGGACTTCCCCCAAAAATATTAACGAATGTTGCTTAATATGTGGATTTTTATTAGGATATTTCATTCCAAAAAAATGGGGAAAGCCCGGCCTGATCCTAGCTTGACAGGCCCTTACCGGATGCTTAACTTGGTGGCATAGAAAATTCCTTTTGGGACGCAGATAAATGCAGATTGTCAAGATTTCAAATATGAGCCTCTTGCAAAATTCTTATGATCAGATTGTCGTCATTCCGGCGAAAGCCGGAATCCAGTGACTCCGACCAGATTAAGACACTCCTGGACACCGGTTTTCACCGGTGTGACGACTTTTACGGGAGCCTCATATAAAAAACAATTTTCTGCGGATATCGGCGAAAATCTGCGTCCTAATTTAATTTAGGGCGTAGAGAAACGCAGATTTTGTGGAGGAATTATGCGATTCGACAAATTAACCATAAAATCCCAGGAAGCCATACAAAGCGCCCAGCAACTTGCGGAAAGCAAAGGGCATCAGCAGATAGAGCCAGAGCATCTGCTGGCCGCACTTCTGGAGCAACCGGAAGGTCTTATCCACGCCATCTTGAAAAAAACGGGTGTTGATCCGAATGCGGTTATGGCCGGGGTGGAGCAACGATTGGAAGGGTTGCCCAAGGTGTCCGGCGCCGGCTTTCAGGGGGCCTATATCTCGCCCCTGCTAAAAAGTATGCTGGACCGCTCCCTTAAGATAGCCGAGGAGATGCGGGACGACTACGTCAGTCAGGAACATCTCCTCATGGCCATGCTGGAGACAAAAGGCTCAGCGGTAGCGGATATCCTCCAGCAAAAAGGCATCAACCGCGAAACGGTGATGCAGGCCCTTCTCAGTATCCGGGGCAGTCAGAGGGTGACCGATCCGAACCCGGAGGAAAAATATCAGGCCCTGGAGCGCTACAGCCGGGACCTTACGGCCCTGGCCCGGGCCGGTAAGCTGGATCCGGTCATAGGCCGCGACGAAGAGATCCGCCGCGTTATCCAGGTACTTTCCAGACGGACCAAAAACAACCCGGTCCTTATCGGTGAACCCGGGGTCGGCAAGACTGCTATTGTAGAAGGCCTGGCCCAGCGCATTTTCAGCGGGGATATACCGGAGACCCTGAAAGACAAACAGGTGGTGGCCCTGGACATGGGCGCCCTGGTCGCCGGCGCTAAATACCGGGGTGAGTTTGAAGATCGTTTGAAGGCCGTATTAAAAGAGATTCAGGAGAAACACGGCCAGATAATCCTGTTTATCGACGAGATGCATACCCTGGTCGGCGCCGGGGCAGCCGAGGGGGCCATTGACGCCTCAAACATGCTCAAACCGGCCCTGGCCCGGGGTGAACTGCATTGTATCGGGGCTACCACGCTCGATGAATACAGAAAGCATATCGAGAAGGATGCGGCCCTGGAACGCAGGTTCCAGCCGGTCCTGGTCACCGAACCAAACGAAGAAGACACCATATCTATCTTACGCGGGCTTAAGGAAAAATACGAGGTTCATCATGGCGTACGCATCAAGGACTCGGCCATAGTAGCGGCCGCTACCTTATCAAACCGATATATAACCGACCGTTTTTTACCGGACAAGGCCATTGATCTCATCGATGAGGCGGCCGCTAAACTGCGCATCGAGATAGACAGCCTCCCCAGCGAAATTGATGAGGTACAAAGAAAGGCCGTACAACTTGAGATCGAGCGTGAGGCCCTGCGCAAGGAGACAGATGCGGCCTCCAGGGAAAGATTAGAGAAGATCGAGAAAGAATTGGCCGAGTTGCGCGAAAAAAGCAATGCTATGAAGGCCCACTGGCAGAGGGAAAAAGAAATTATCCAGAATATACGCTCCATTAAGGAAAAGATTGAAGAGGCCAAAAATAAAGAGGCCCAGGCCGAAAGAAACGGCGACTTGACCAGGGCCGCAGAGATTCGCTACGGCCTGCTTCCGGATCTGGAGAAACAACTCGAGGCGAATAAAAAGGAACTGGAAGAATTGCAGGCCGATAAGAAGATGCTTAAAGAAGAGGTGGATGAAGAAGACATAGCCGAGGTGGTTTCCCGTTGGACCGGGATACCGGTCTCCCGTATGATGGAAAGCGAGAAACAAAAGCTCATCCACATGGAAGACCGCCTACGCCGGCGCGTAATCGGCCAGGAAGACGCCGTCCGCGCCGTAGCCAATGCGGTGCGCCGGGCCCGTTCCGGGCTCCAGGATCCCAACCGCCCCATCGGCTCTTTCATCTTTATGGGACCGACGGGTGTAGGTAAGACCGAGTTGGCCAAGGCCCTGGCCGAGTTTATGTTTGACGACGAGCAGGCCATGGTGCGTCTGGATATGTCTGAATTTATGGAGAAACACTCTGTGGCCAGACTTATCGGCGCCCCTCCGGGGTACGTCGGCTATGAAGAGGGGGGGTATCTCACGGAAGCGGTACGCCGCCGGCCCTACACTGTACTGCTCTTTGACGAGATAGAGAAGGCCCATCCCGAGGTCTTTAATTCACTCCTGCAGATACTGGATGACGGCCGCATGACCGATGGTCAGGGGCGAACCGTGGACTTCAAGAACACCATTATCATCATGACCTCCAATATAGGCAGCCAATATATACAGGATCTGAGCGAAAAAGACCGGGAGGAGATGGTGCGAAGGGTCATGGATGCCCTGCATACACAGTTCAGACCGGAGTTTCTGAACCGGATCGACGAGATAATCATTTTCCACGGCCTGGAGATGGAACAATTGGAAAAGATTATTGACATCCAGATCGAACTCCTGAAGAAGCGTCTTAGCGACCGGCACCTCAAGATCAAGCTGACCGACGGGGTCAAGGAATTCCTGGCCAGGGTCGGCTTCGATCCGGTCTTCGGGGCCAGGCCCCTCAAGAGGGCTATCCAGAAGTATATACAGGATGGCCTCGCCCTGAAATTGCTGGAAGGGGCGTTTCAGGAAGGAGATTCGATCCTGATAGACACTGACAATAAGGGAGAAGTCGTCTTTAAGAAAGCAGCGTAAGATACAGAATTCAGAATACAGGAGACAGAATTGATAAACCCATAAAAAGTCAAAATTGGGACGGCACAGTAAAAAGCTCCAGTTGCAAGGCGCGCAAATCCTGAGGAATGAGGCGTACTTATAGCTACGCCGCAGTGACGAAGGATGCCGCGCAACGCAGCAAATGGACTTTTTACGAAGCCGTCAGAAGTCAGATAAAACATATCTCAAAGGAGGATTTACTTATGCCGATTGTCAAATGGGAACCTTTCAGGGATTTATTGTCTTTACAGGAGAGGATGAATCGACTTTTCGAAGAAAGCCTGGGTCGAACGGGAAAAAGGGAAGAATTAATCCAGGGCAGTTGGGCGCCGCCGGTGGATATTTATGAGACAGCAGAGGCGATAGTCATACAGGCCGAACTGCCTGGATTGACCCATGAAGACATCCGGGTGGAGATGAAGGATAACACCCTTGCCTTGAGCGGGGAACGGAAATTCCAGAAAGATGTTAAACAGGAAAACTACCACCGTATCGAGCGTTCTTACGGGGTATTTAATCGTTCTTTTGCCCTGCCCGCTAGTCTGGAGGCGGATAAGATCAAGGCAAAATTCTCAAATGGGGTACTGGAAATCATCGTTCCTAAACAGGAAGAGGCCAAGCCTAAACAAATAAAAGTGGATATAGAATAGTCGTCACCGGACGTGCCGTGCGGCACGTCCGGCATCCTCTTGTTTTGCCTTTTCCACGGCACCATATCCCGTCATTTTCAGAATACGAAAAAAACTTGACACAAGTTCCTCAACATGTTAGTGGGCAAGTGAGTACACAAAACCTCATCGGTGCGGTGATGGAGTCCACCTAAACTGCTCTAAAAAGGGCTAATGACTCCTACCAAAGTTAGAGTTTCTGGTAGGAGGTGTTGGCTGGTGGATTCCAAGGACAAAGCTCCTTCCGGGCAAACTGCCTGGAGGAGTTTTTTTTGTGTCCTGCCGATCTTTATTTCTTGCTTTTCCAGCCAAGGCGTCCGGTTAGAACCCAACCAAGGGAACCATCATAGAACATACATTCCCCTTGGCCTTTAATTGCGTTCCTTTG
>DSAQ01000256.1 GCA_011046395.1 Pseudomonadota bacterium | reverse complement strand
TGTTTTCAAAGAGCAAACTGAAACTACCTGGGGCCAATTTAAAAATATTCTGACCTCATTTGCACTTGGCTCTCAGTTTGATCTTAAAACAGCTGCATGACTTTTTACGAGGTCATCAATATTAATTTTGACTTCTCCGCCTGCCATATTTGTCACCTCCTTTAGTTACTATTCTCTAACTTCAACTTGTCCTTAGTCAAGGTAAATTGTAAGGCCATTCTCTGATCCAATCCAGAACTGTTACCGGCGGCTAAAAGGCAGGCTATTGGGGGTTCTGGTTTAAGGTTTTTTAAAATTAACCGATAATATTGGTCTAACAGGAGCAAATCCTATCAGCATTATGGAAAGGAGGAAAAATTCTGTGGATATTTACTAAGTACCCAGACACACTATATTTTAATCTTTGTATGGAAGGGAGATGATCTATGAAACTATCGTTTTCGAAGCTATCGTTTTCAGGAAAAATTATCGGGCTGATTATAGTTGCCGTTATCGTCGTAGGCGGAGCGATCTTTGGCTCGACGTATTATTTTGTATCCAGAGAGTTTAATAAACAAGCCCAGGAAGACATCACCACGCGTGCAGATTCAGTTCAATCATCGCTCGATAAGTTAAAAGAAAAGATCACGGGTGTGGCTTATTTGGTAGCCTCCAGGCCGGATGTGGCATCCGCCATCGAAAATAGGGATACGGCTTTCCTCCAGCAATTGGGCAAGGAAGTCATGCACAAGAACGGTCTGGGGTTCATTACTATAGCCGATAAGGACGGCAATGTGGTGGCCCGGGGTCACTCTGAAAAATCAGGCGACAGCGTTCTCAAACAGATAAATGTTAAGAAGGCCCTGGCGGGAGAACCATCAGTGGGTATTGAAGAGGGGACGGTGGTAAAATTTTCTCTCCGGGCAGGATATCCCGTTAAAGCAGGTGACCAGATAGTGGGTTCAATTACACCGGGCACAGATCTTTCTTCCGATAATTCTTTTGTGGACGAGATCAAGAAAAACTTTGGTATAGAATGCACCGTATTTCATAATGACACCAGGGTCTCGACCACGATTGAAAAGGAAGGCAAGAGGGCTATCGGAACCAAAATGGACAACCCCGAAGTTATCGAAACGGTCCTTAATAAAGGACAGAGATTTCTCAAAAATAATAAGATCCTGGGTAAAGAATATACCACGGCCTATTGGCCCATTGTCTCTGCCGATGGCAAGGTCAGCGGGATGCTTTTTATCGGGAAAGACCGGGAGTCTATTAATCAGGCCTATAGAAATATTATCTGGTCAATCTTGATCTCGGCTTTGATAGTAGGAGCGCTGATGGTGACATTAGGGTTTATCTTAGCCCGTTCCATAACCAACCCAATCAGTAAGGTTGCCGACTCGCTGAACGAAAGCTCAAATCAGATTGCCCTCGCTGCCCGGGAGGTTTCTGTAGGAAGCCAGAACATAGCGGAGAGGGCATCCGAGCAAGCGGCATCTCTGGAACAGACCTCTGCCTCCCTCGAAGAGATAGATTCCATGACCAGACAAAATGCAGATAACGCCGGGAAAGCAAATAGCATGATGTCAGACACCTCGCTGGTGGTCGAACAGGCCAATACCTCCATGTCGCAATTGACCACCTCTATGCAAGCTATTTCAGAAGCAAGCAATGAAACGGCTAAGATCATTAAAACCATCGATGAGATTGCTTTTCAGACCAACTTATTGGCCTTGAATGCAGCAGTAGAGGCAGCGCGTGCCGGTGAGGCCGGGGCTGGTTTTGCTGTGGTGGCCGAAGAAGTCCGTAACCTGGCCATCCGTTCCGCCGAGGCAGCCAAGAACACAGCCGATTTGATCGATGATACAGTCAAAAAGATTAGCTCCGGGTGCGAGCTGGTTAACAAGACCAATGAGGCATTCTCCAGGGTGGCGAGTAGTTCGAAAGAGATAGGCGAACTGGTAAGTGAAATCTCCACGGCCTCCCAGGAACAGACCCATGGGATCGGGCAAATTAGTACGGCTGTGACCGAAATGGATAAAGTAGTCCAGGCCAATGCCGCCACGGCTGAGGAAAGCGCCTCGGCCAGTGAAGAACTGAACGCCCAGGCTGCAACTATGAAGAATGTTGTTAGTCAACTGGTGACTCTGGTAGGTGGAACTACCGTGAATGATACGTCATCTGTCAAGGATAGGCTGGTTGGAATTAAAGAGCGTCCCGGAGCAAACCGTGCCGAAGCCAGGAAGCTCGCCTCTCCTATGCCAAAGAAGGCTACCGCCCAAACCAGGGCGCATCCCAGGAAAATCAACCCGGAAGAAGTTATCCCCCTGGACGAAAAACAGGATTTTACGGCTTTTTAACTTTACAGGAACTTTTGCCACGGTCTCTCCGATGAGACCGTGGCAGGCATGAACTGACTTAACAACCACCAAAATTAAGTTGACTTTTTGGCCTGGGCTTTTTAATATGACCAGGTGGTCATATTATGGATGCCGAGCTTACCCCAAGACAGACTTTCTTCAACCTCCCTCCAGACAAGCAACAGCGCGTTTTAGAGGCGGCTGTTCAGGAGTTTTCCGAGCGAGGCTACCAGCAGGCCAGCATTAACACCATAGTCTCCCGGGTGAATATCGCCAAGGGCTCTATCTACCAGTACTTTGACAACAAAAAGAGCCTCTTCCTCTTTATCTTCCATCAAGCCATCTCCATAGTGCGCCAGATGCTCAAACACGTAAAAAAAGAGAGCCAGGGAGAAGACTTTTTTACCCGGGTAAAAAAATCCCTCCTGGCCGGTGTAGAGTTTATAGATAAGCACCCGGCCCTTTACCGGATTTATCTCCGCATACTCTTTGAACGCGACTCCCCCTTACGGGAAGACCTCCTGCAGGCCATAAGGCTCTTCTCCCGTGAGTATCTCCTTTCTCTCCTGGAAGAAGGGCAGGAACGCGGCGAGATCCGGAAAGATATTGACCCTACCCTGGCCATATTTATCCTAGATGCAGCCCTGGATAGATTTCTCCAGATCTATGCCCTCCCCCATCTCGACCCGGCCCTGGATTTAAAGAAAAAAGAAGGCATAGAAGAAAAAATCGATGGTATCGTCACCTTACTCAGGCACGGCCTTGCTTCCGTAAGTGGAGTCTGATATGGACTGGCCTTCACGTGAATCCTGGTGGCAAGAATTGCGGGCTAAAGTCGAAGCCGGGGAGAGATTATCCTTTGAAGACGGGCTAAGGCTTTACCAATCCAATGACCTTCTGGCCATCGGCGCCCTGGCGAATACGGTACGCCGCCGCCTGAACGGCGATAAGGCATTTTACATATACAATCAGCATATCAACTATTCCAATATCTGCGTCAATCGCTGCCGTTTTTGTGCCTTTGGCAAAGACAAGGACGATCCGGCCGCGTATGAAATGTCCACAGAACAGATAGCCCGCAAGGTTCGAGAGAGAAGCCATGAGCCGATAACCGGGGTACACATCGTAGGCGGCATACACCCAGACCTGCCCTATCATTACTATGTGGACATGATCCGGGAGATCAAAAAGGCACGGCCGGATATCCATATCCACGCCTTTACCGCCGTGGAAATCGCCCATCTGGCCGGGATCTCCGGACAAAGTGTGTCTGATACGCTCTGCGACCTGCGCCAGGCCGGGTTAGGTTCGCTTCCGGGCGGTGGTGCAGAGGTCTTCAGTCCCCGTATAAGGGAACGCCTCTGCCCCAAAAAACTATCTCCGGAAGGCTGGCTGGAAGTGGCCGAGGCCGCGCATCGCCTCGGCATCAAGTCCAATGCCACCATGCTTTACGGGCATATCGAGTCTGCGGAAGAAAGGGTCAACCATCTTCTGGCCTTGCGCCAGACCCAGGATGAAACCGGCGGCTTCATGGCCTTTATTCCCCTGGCTTTTCACCCACGAAACACTGAGCTTTCTGACCTCTCAAACACCACCGGCTTTAATGACCTTAAAAATATCGCCGTCGCCCGTCTCCTGCTCGACAATTTTCCGCATATCAAGGCCTACTGGGTTATGATCGGCCCCAAACTGGCCCAGATCGCCCTTAACTTTGGCGCAGATGATATAGATGGAACGATCATCGAGGAAAAGATCACCCACATGGCCGGTGCGGATACGGCCCAGGGGATGACCCGTGCGGAACTCCGGCGTTTAATCCATGAGGCGGGATGTACGCCGGTAGAACGGGACACCTTATATAACATCATTAAGCCTTCAGCAATCAGCAAGATAAATAAGGACCAGGATTTAGGCTAATGCATTACGAGAACTGGCGCAGAAAAATAGAGCATAATGAAAGGTTCTCGAAAGAAGAGTCCCTGGAGCTTTACAACCATGCGGATCTCCTTGCCCTGGGAGAACTGGCCGGCCTGAAACGCCGGCTTCTTCACCCCCAAAGGCTGGTTACCTACATCATTGACCGCAATATCAATTATACTAATATATGCATCTCGGGCTGCCGGTTCTGTGCCTTCTTTAAAAAAGATGGGGCACAGGGAGGCTATGTTCTGACCAGGGAAGAATTGTCCCGAAAAATAGAGGAAACCCTTTCCCTGGAAGGTATACAGATACTCCTTCAGGGCGGTTTGCACCCCACCCTGCCCTTTTCTTTTTATGAAGAGATGCTTGCCTTTATTAAAAGTGAGCACCCTATACATATCCATGGGTTCTCGCCCCCGGAGATTGTGCACATGTCCCGGCAGTCAGGGCTGGGTATAGGCCAGGTACTGCGCCGGCTGCGTGCGGCCGGCCTCGATTCTATCCCGGGCGGAGGCGCTGAAATATTGGTGGACAGGGTGAGACAGGCCGTTTCGCCACGGAAATGTTTTGCAGATGAGTGGCTGGCGGTTATGGAAGAGGCACATAAACAGGGGCTTAAGACCACGGCTACCATGATGTTCGGCCATGTAGAGACCATCGAAGAACGCATTGAACACCTTATGCGCTTACGTGAGCTTCAGGATAAAACTCAGGGGTTCACGGCCTTTATCCCCTGGCCTTTCCAGCCGCATAATACCCGTATAACCGTCGATCCCGTGGGCGGCGTCGAATACCTGCGCATGCTGGCTATATCCCGGATCGTCCTGGATAATATCCCCAATCTACAGGCCTCCTGGGTTACCCAGGGGCCGAAGGTGGCGCAGGTAGCCCTTACCTTTGGCGCTAATGACTTCGGCAGTACCATGATCGAGGAAAATGTGGTGGCGGCCACCGGCGTTTCTTATCAGTTGAGCGAAAAGGAGATCAGGCGAATCATTACTGATGCCGGCTATGAGCCGGCCCGGCGTAACATGGCTTACGAATTGCTTCAGTGCAAAAAAGCGGTCAGCGCTCAGCAGTCAGCTAAGGCCCATGGATAGCATCCGCCCGCCTGTGGCCGGCGCTATATCGGAATTTACATAAGGGCAGAACGCTGATGGCTAATCGCTTTAAAATACACCGTGCCAGATGGATCTTTCCTGTATCCTCAACGCCGATTAGTGACGGCGCGGTTGTGGTTGCAGATGGCCGTATTGAGGCTGTGGGCCGGTTTAAGGACCTCAAAGGCGCTTATAGCGGCGACGTGCTTGACCATAGAGAGGTAAGCATCCTGCCGGCCCTGGTCAACGCCCATACCCATCTTGAACTGGCCGCCCTGCGCGGGCGACTGTCTGGAAAGGATGGTTTTGTTAACTGGGTCAGGGGGCTTATAAAAGTGCGGGAGGACAAGGACATACCGCCGGCAGAAATAGAAAAGGCACTAACCGATGAAGTTGCGGCCATGCACCAGCGTGGCGTCGGCCTCATTGGTGATGTAGGTAATACCCGGATAGCTTATGAATTATGCCAGAAACAAAAGATAAAGACCATTTTTTTTCGCGAGTTCCTGGGCTTTAACCGGGAAAAGACGGAGCGAGCCTTAGAAATGCTGACGGGAACCGGCAAGTCTTATGAGACGGACGATTCATTCCATGTGGCCGCCCATGCCCCATACACCGTCTCTGCCGAACTCTTTTCGGCCCTCAAATCGTGGGCCAATAAGCACGGGAAGATGCTCTCCGTGCACCTGGGTGAATGCCCGGATGAACAGGAACTCCTCGCGCATGGAAACGGACCATTGAAAGACCTGCTCAGAGAACGTTCAGCGTGGGATGATGATTTTATTCCGCCAGGGGAAAATGCGGTATCCTATCTCGACAAACTTGGCATCCTGGACAATAACACGGTCTGTGTACATATCGTACACCTGTCAGAGGAAGATATGGCAATCCTGGCTACCCGCAGAGTAAAATGCTGCCTCTGCCCCAAGAGTAATCTCTTTCTCAACGTCGGCTTCCCGAAGGTGGAAAAGATGCTCGCCTATGGGCTGTATCCGGCCCTGGGGACGGATAGCCTGGCCAGCAATGAGGGCCTCAACATTTTAGAAGAGATGGCGGCCGTCAGGAAACACGTGCCCGGCCTGGCCCCGGAAAAAATACTGGAGATGGCCACCCTGAACGGTGCACGAGCCCTTGGCCGGGAAGACCGGCTGGGCAGTCTGGCACCAGGGAAAGAAGCCAGAATGATCTCTGTCCCGGTCGGCGGAGAAAGCAGCCGGGAAGCGCTTGAAGGCATAATAGATGGCGCCGCAACTATACCTGTAAAATGGATACAATGAACTACCCCGCAGCAAGCTACGGGGTATCGCGCATATGATTTTCATAATCTAAGCGAAGCAAGTTTCGAGAAATTTAACCCAATAACTCACAAAAATCTGTGAAATCTGCGTAATCTGTGGATTAAGAGGAACAAAAATGGATCAGATTAGAATTGGCAAATTCAGTTTTATTAATACCAGCCCTATATATTATCCACTCGAACACATAGTAGGCTTAAACGGCTTTCAGGTGATAGAGGGATCCCCTTCGGAACTAAACGCCCGCTTTTTCCGCGGGGAATTAGACATCAGCGTCATATCCTCACAGGAATACGGACTCCATGCGGAAAGATACCTCCTCCTCCCTGAACTGGCCATTGTCTCGCAGGGAACGGTCAAAAGCGTGCTCTTTTTCAGCAAGTATCCGCTTAAGGCCCTCAGCGGGCGCCGCATCCTTATAACTGAGAAGTCACAAACCTCGGTAGCTCTCCTGAAGATTATCCTGGAAGAATTTTATGAGGTATTTCCCATCTATGAGACAGGCGACCTGTCCGCAAAAGACGTCCATGCCCGGGAGGTCGCCGGCTTTCTGGCTATAGGCGATGAGGCCCTGCGGTTTCGTATCGAGAGTCAGGAGCCTTACATTATTGATCTCGGCGAGACCTGGAAGAAGTTTGCCGGCCTGCCTTTCGTATATGCAGTGTGGGCAGTGCGGCGGGAGTTCTATAATCAGTTCCCGCAAAAGGTATGGGAGGCCTGCCGCCTCCTTAAACAGTCACGGGATAAGGGCCTTAAGACCCTGGAAAAGATCGGCAATCGCTTTGCCCCGCATATTCCCATGTCCAAGGAGGCCTGTCTGGCCTACCTACGAACCCTGTGTTTTGACTTAACCCCGGAGGCGCTGGAGGGAATGAGGCTGTTCTTCCGCTATCTGGTCAAACGCGGTGAATATCCTTCTCCGGTGGACATAGAATTTATACCCGAAGCAGACAAGGCAATAATCTAAATGTCAAACGAAGAGAAAAAGGTCTTTGTAGAAAAGAAATTTTCATCCATCACCCCGCGCTACGATTTCCTCAACTCCCTGCTGAGTCTAAATATTGACCGTTACTGGCGATGGGTGACCGCCCGTGAATTAGATAATTATACGGAAGGACCAATCCTCGACCTCTGCGCCGGCACACTGCCCTTAAGCCTTAGTATAGCCGGACGCAGGCCCGAACGATATGTATTAGCTCTCGATTTCTGCCGGGATATGCTGGCCTACGGTCGCAACAGACTAAATGGACAGGCAGCAGGCCGGCAAATTATTCCGATTTGTGCAGACGGCGAAGAAATCCCCTGTCGTAATGAGAGCTTTTCCGGGATTACCGTGGCCTTTGGGGTGCGTAACCTGAGCAATCTGGATAAGGGCCTTAAGGAGATGTGGCGCGTCCTCCGGCCCGGCGGGAAACTCGTCATCCTTGAGTTTTCTCGCCCTAAAAACCCGATCATGCGGCCGCTCTATTTCTTTTACCTGGGGCAAATCCTGCCTCGTATAGGTGGCTGGATATCAGGAGATGAAGAGGCTTACCATTATTTGGCGACTTCCATCCGTCAGTTCTGCCCACCCGAAGAACTGGCGCAAAAGATGGGAGCGGCCGGCTACATAAAGGTGGATCGTCGGCCGCTCACAGCCGGGATAGTGACTTTATATACGGGAGAAAAGCCGTAACCCGCGCGACACTCCTGGCTGCTAACCTCTACACCCCTGACGTGTTCACTTCCTATGGACCTCAGTATAACTCGTTGCCTTCTCTTTCATGAATATGGCAGTGTCGCATAACGTTTCGAGAGTTTGAGAAGGGCGTAGCCTTTGGGCGTTAACGTCAAACTCTCTGTTAGGCGACGCTGGGATATTTTTGTGAAAAGTGTTGACTCGCTTTTCCCTTAATGCTTTTCACTATAGAACTATCAAGCTGTTCCCAGTTTCCGTCAATTTTTGCTTCCTGTGTATATCCGATAATAGCAATTTTCGATAGCAAACAAGAATCTACTTTAGCGAACTGTGCGAGACACCACTTGTAATAGCGTGCTTCGCTGAAAAGGTCCCAAACTCCAATCTTGTGAGCATAATTTCTCGGTGTCACCAGTACGCCATATTTAGACAAACCTTGTCCAATAAGCATCATAATTTTTATTATGTCAAACCAGATTGTTTTTTTGTTCGATTTTTCAATTTCAACTGTAACAGTTATGTCATCCTTAAACAATAATGTGTCTGGTTTTATATTAGGTATCCCCCGAAGGTCTTGAAGATTGTTAAGGGTCTTAGATTTCCAGTCCGCATCATTTACAACTTTAATCCAAGATGAATCGAAATCAAAATCAATTTGATAACTATTAGCAGACGATTTTATTATGCCGTTATATGGCATCCCTTGTGTAGCCTCAACAATTCTCTCAATGCACCTGAGTAGTTCGGGCTGATGGTTTGGTTCGTTCTCGTTTTTGTAACGACAAGAATGCTCAACGTTTACTGCACGGCAGTTGAATTTAAATGGGATCATGTATGTTTCCTCTCAGTGTCGCCTGATGGTCCTGCCTATCGTTTTGCATGTTTGCGAAGTGCCAAAGACATTTGGGTGAGCAATGCGAACCGCAAACATGCTGTTAGATGAAGTGTTTGAAAATCTGGTCATATTCCCACTAATTTTGATGAGTATTTTTTACTTATCTCCGATAGATATTTAAGCAACAGAGGTTTCTTGTCCAACGAACCTTTGTCGATAAGTTTTTCTAGTCTTTGCAAATTTTGTTGTATCTTTCTTTCTGTTTGACAAATTTGTGTATTAAACCCCAAAAGAGAAAGGACATTTACGGTAAGCTGAATCACAGACTCAATAGCGCCATAAAAAGTTAAGAGTGATCCAAAACTTGCCAAAACTTTTAACCCTCTTCTTTGTAACTCTATCTTCTTCATTTGATAAACTTCTGTAACAATCGTATCTGTAAAAATAGAATGCAATTCATTTTCAAATTCGTTGAGTTCATCAATATTTAATATGAGTTGCTCTGTATCAGTAATTTCTACCCTTTCCTTTGTCTTTTCCATCAGTTTATTATATTTCTCAACAAAACCACTATGAAGCAATGTCTCGCGCAACTCTACGATGTCCTCGAAAGTTAGCAGATCCAAGATTTCCACAGGGAAAAACTTTTGCGTTTTATCCTTTATAATTCTGAGGAATATTTTGTAAAAAATCTCGTAATCCGATAGTTTGGTTTTTCTCTGAACAAGATCGGTAATACCGAAGTCAACGAGATTCTCCTGTGGTAATATACCTTCCGAATTAACAGCACGAGCCCCAGATAGATAGTAAACAAAATCTGTGTAATCACATAACCGTGTCCAGAGAATTTTGTTTCCCGGATTTTTCGCTATATTATATATTTCCCCTCTTGAGGGGGACTCCAACTCACGTATACGAGAAGTTACCCCCTCAATGAGTGGTAGAGGCACGGCAGATAGATTAAAGCGTAATACAGACCTTTCCTCTTCTAACTCTTGCAATAACCGCTGCTTGAACCATTTTGTAGTTAAATCCACATCCCAACTAATTACTGTATCAACATAATTGGAAAGCAATGTGTTAATTTCATCTTTATCGGTACTTAAATATCGCTCTCGTTCTTTAGATTCTTTGCGTTTGGCAAATAGAAAATCAGAGAAATTCTTGTATTTGGAAATAAGAGCTGGCAATATTATACCTTTCTCTAAAACAATAGGATTTTCTTTATAAATTCTTGAGCGAGCTCTGATTCAAATAAATGCGATGTAGCAATAATTAGCACTCCTTTGATAAGACCAAGCAACTTAACTTTTCTTTCAAGGTTGCGTTTTATTTCTTCCACATCTTCCGCTGTCCAAGCAACTTGAGAGTAAGTGATACGGTCAAATTCTGTGAAATAGGCTCTCGGTATTTTAAGGTCTATTGGGTCAATGAGATTTATAGCCATAGTCCCCTTTCAAACATTTCATCTAATGGGCTGGCGGGTTGGCGATGTGCCCCGAAGGGTTTGGATGATAATCTTTTGCACCATGTTAAGCGAAGTTGCCCTTACATCTAATTGCCGCATCGCTTAGTTCTATAATAAAGGATTGTATAACCCTTATAATTTCTTGAATTGTCATAGAATCACAACCGCCCTTTTCAGCAATTTTATCAATCGATTTGCGATCAGTATTGACTTTATTCTGTTCTGCGAGAGGAATGCAATAATATAGCCCTCTTAATCTCATATAGTAATTTTCGCTATCAGGAAGGTTCGGATAATGGGGTTTGTACCTTTCATACATTAAGTTAATTTCTTTAAAATCTTCATTGTCAATTTTGAAATCTTTAGGTATCGGTGAAAGGCGGTTTTCACCGTATGCATCGCCAAGATAAGAATGCATGCGATCAACATCCCAGTGTATTACGATCATATTCCTGTATTTCTTGACACATCAGATGTCTCTAACAATTTCTTTATCCATACCTAACGACAACTGCAACTTGCAGAACTCATCCAACGGCCACTTCCTCAGAGATTTATTGTATATTTCTCGAAGAGCCACATTAATGAAAACATCAGCAAAAACATATACTGCCTTTAACAGGGAATATGAGCACCGATTTTTCCAATATATAAGGTTGATGGTTTCGTAAAAAGTCGTTTTTAGCTTAAGTATTTGAAATAATATTATTTTATTGCATTTTTGTCTTGACTTTCATGTTGTCCCGTGATAGAAAACATATGCAACATCAACAT
>DSAQ01000238.1 GCA_011046395.1 Pseudomonadota bacterium | reverse complement strand
GTTTCAATCCCGCGAACGGTCTTTGTCCCTTCAAACTCCATGATTTTACTATCAAATCTTATCGAACCATACACCAATTCACTCCCTCTTTGCAACGAATTTTTATTATATTACAACACATTATCACCTCAGGGCGGATTTTCTTCGCAAATCCATCATTTTTTGAAATCAAAAACCTGTCAGCTTGACGCACATTTTTCTTAGCTTCTTGAAATTAAAGGACATTTGTCCAAATCTTCCTTCGCAAATCTTCAGCCACCATTCCTCAAGAAATCGATTTTCGAAAATAACGTTTTTCTCCTTTGCCTAACATACTGATTTATGAACAATTTTGATTTACTATAAAAGGAGATTTGCGAAAATGTCCTCTCTCTGTTTGATGATAGACTCTTTTTTCGAAAATCCAAGGTGACATTCCCGCCATTCACAACCATCCCATTTACTGTAACTTATTGAAACTGAAGGAAATCTGCTTTTTATGCCATTTTCGCAGATCTCCCAGGCCTTCAAAAGACTTTAACTATTGATTTTTCATCAGAATAATTACCTGCCCGTTCTCTCCTTTCAAGGCAAGCCCTGCAGAGATAATAATAAAGGACGATGTCTTCTCCCTTTTTCAGGTGTCTCCCGATTCTGCCTTTAAGTTTCTGGATATCCTTTTCGCTCAGAAAACATTCAAATACACTGTAATTTGCACGCTGACCATAACTGGAAAGCACATCATAAATTTTGTTTCTTCTCTTATCGTCAGCTATATCATAGGCAACAACAATAAATTGTTTCACCTGAAAATACCTTTTTTGACAGGCGAGACGCCTGTCCTACTGGTTATAAAATCACTACCTAGGTTCCATCCGGAAATTCCCCTCCCCTGGCGGGAGGGGATGAAGGGGAGGGGGAACATGTTGAAATTGCACAACCTTTTCACCCCCACCCTAGCCCTCCCCCGTCAAAGGGGGAGGGAATATAAGGTTTCCGGACGGGAACTACCTATGGTAGGACAGCCGTCTCGGCTGTCCTGGGCGCAATTCCTGAGCCTGTCAGGAACAGGTTTTCATCATCCTTTGTAAATCGCAGGCGGATGATTGCTTCATCACCATTTACCTATATAAGGGCGATAATGTGTCAGATTACCCTCAAGAAATCCGGCCACGGCCCTGGCCTGTCCTTTCATTATTTGAGAGAGCCTCATCTCTTTGCCCCGGAATACTTCTACCGTATGTATCCTCTCGAGGACCTTTTCTGCTACCCTTTTCCTGGTCTCATTGGTTAAAAACCCTTTCTCTATCTCGAGTTCTTCTCCCTTGGTTATAAGGGAAAAGACCGCCCGGTCAACCGCCTGCTGTCTGAACTCCTCTATAAGGTCAAAGACAAGGGTAGGCTTTCCATCCTGGGATTTATGGAGATAGCTTATGTAAGGATTCAGGCCTGCTTTCAGGATGGCCTCCCATATCCTTGAATAAAGTATGCCGTACCCGTAATTTAGAAGGGAATTTACAAGGTCCGTGGCGCCCCTTCTGACTCTGCCTTCAAATTCTATATCCTCGTCAAGCATCTTTTCTATAAGTTCCCAGTAACCGCCCGCAGCCCTCCCTTCTATTGAAAAGAGCTTGCCTCTCAGAATTTCCATATCTTTTTCAGGGGCAACTCTCGCTTCTTTTGCAAGTGATTCCATCAACTTTATCTTTTCACCAAATATCGCGGTAAACTCCTCGTCTCGCCCCTTCCGATATTTATGATAATATTTGGCAAGATTTATCTGATTCCTGATCTTCCCGGAAACAAAACCCTTGGCCAGGGCATGGGCTCTGCCATCTTCAAATGCCCTTAACTGTGCAATACCCAGAGACGCTGATGCGGATTGGAGGGGGTAAATCTTTGCGTAAGGCTTACCGTCAAATCCTACAAAATCTATCGGCATACCCCTTCCCGCACAATACTCTATGACATTTGATGAGATAGTTACTCCTCTGGATAAGATTGCAATATTCTTGAGGTTCAAAAGAGGGGCCTCATGTCGCTTGATTCCCCGTTCTCTTATAGAAATACCCCTCTTTGTTTTGCCTATAAAGACACCCGGCGTGGTAACCAGTAGCTCAAAACCTTCAGATTCGAGTTTTTGATATTCTCTCTTCTTCTTTTTCACCGGATCTTTTTTGATAGTTATTGTAACACCACCGCCGCCTGCATCCCGTTTCTTTCTGCGGCAATAAGCAATAATCCCCTTTGTTGTCCTTTTGTTGAAAAGTTGATGATTCCGGGATAGGAAGTTTACATCTGAAAGAACGATTTTTATATCGTCTTTCTTCTCAAACAAACCATCCTGATAGGCCCTGCTTAGATGACTTTTCAGACACTCTACCATCCAGTCATCAAGTTCCTCGAGAATGTGCTGCGGAAGAATCCTCCCATAGTATCTCCCGATACCTTCTATGGTTTCCATTAAGTCATTAAGAGATTTGTCTTTTTGCAGGTCTATGGTCTTGCTAATCCTGGTTTTCAGATCCGCCATCTTTTCCTTACTTATCGCTTTTTCCGGGCCATTAAACAGGATCCCGAGGAATTCAAATCCATCCTGAACCCTTTTGACACTGCTGCCGGGATTAAGGTTTAGCTTGAGCCGTTTCTCAAGAAACCATTTGGTGTCTTTGAGGGCCCGGTAGGCCTCTCCTTCGGAACGGCTTAAGATAATAAAGTTATCCGCATATCTTACGTAACCAAATTGTTTTTCTACCATCATCCGGTCAAACGGGTGCAAAAAAAGATTCGACAACAGAGGGGATATGATGCTCCCCTGCGCGATTCCCTTGAGGGTATCCTTCCATCTCATTTTCGCATCAACTTTTCCCATCTTTACCCACAGGCGGATCAGGGTCAACAATTTATCGTCCCTTACTATCCCGGAGAGCATAGAAAAAAGCAGGTCATGATGGATGGTATCAAAATATTGATCTATGTCGCAGAGGGTCACCCACTCCCTTTTCTCATTAACAACTAAATGCGAAACCCGGCCAATGGCCTTAGCCGGACCTTTATTGGCCCTGTATGCATAGCTGACATCCAGAAATTCTTTATCGAGGATTGGCTCTAGCAAGTCTTTTGCAGCCTGCTGGACTATCTTATCCCGGATGGTCGGAAGGCTTAAAGAACGAAATTCATTGTCATCCTTGGGGATATTCACTTCTTGATACGGCTCGGGTATGTAGTGGCGTGAAGAAAGCTGTTCGGATAGCTCTCTGAGATTTTTTTCCAGACCGTCCTCAAAGGACTCGATCGTTACCCTGTCTATACCGCCGGCAGAACCCTTCTCCTTGACCCTTGCCCAGGCAGATAGCAGGTTTTCAATACGGCATATTTCTTTGTAGAGTTCCCCTTCCATTTGCCATCTATCGTTTCCTCTCCCCTAGGGGAGAGGATTGAGGTGAGGGGGGATTGCCTCTTTTCTTCTCTATGGTCTTCTGAACTATTTCATACACTCCATCAATATTGGTCAGTATTTCCCGATCACTAAATCTTATTATTTCCACACCGAGTTTCTTCAACTCCTTTGTCCTAATTTCATCCTGTTGTCTAACTGCATCTTGATAATGTTGCCCACCATCAGCTTCAATGCCCAACCCATATTCGGGACAATAAAAATCTAATATATATCCGCCAATAGAAAATTGCCTTCTGAATTTTACTCCGGCTAATTGTCGATTCCGTAATATTGTCCAGAGTTTCTTTTCGGCATCTGTTTGACTTTTTCGTAGTTTTCTGCATACGTCGATATTTTTTCGCTTCATTCCCCTCACCCTACCCCTCTCCCCCCAGGGGCGAGGGAATTGCATTTGTTCCCCTCCCTTGATGGGAGGGGTTAGGGGAGGGTGGATGTGCTGTTATCCTGTATCTCCCAAGGCCAAAGGTGGTTGCCTTACCTACATGGATATGTTCTCCGAGCCTCAAAAGAGGCAGGTGCTTTTTGAGATCGCCTCTATAGGTTATTTCTCCAACCCATCCGCCAAGCTTCATCTTCGTCTGCTGCCTGGAGGAGTATCTTTCCCAGTCAATCCATCGTAATTTATTACTGACAGTTTCTACCGTCTCAGAACCTTTGGCATATTCTTCATAATCTCCCATCTCTGCCCCACAATGAAAATGCGCGAGGAGAAAGGCCCTTTCGGAAAGCCTTCTAATGAGCAGATTAAACGGAATGTCTGATGACAATCTATCGTCGGCCTTTATCCTGGCCGGTGTGTCAAAAGATACCGTGATCTCATGACTTCCCCCCTCTCCCTTGATGGGAGAGGGCTGGGGTGAGGGTGAGTTCAAAAAATGGCTGTAATCTATCCTGTTTTCAGTTCCCCTGAGTATCCCTGTATTACCGCTGAATATCTCCATCCCTGAGCCATCCAGATTTAATGCCTCAACAGATGTAACGTCAAACTCACCCCTGTCCTTGCCGATGCCCATCCGGCCCATCTCGGTAAAGGCATAGACAAAATAGGGCAGGTATTCGTTTGCCCTGCCAATGAGAACTATTTCAAAAGATATCGGATCATCGGGCTTGAAATATTGCCTTCCGGTAAGAGGTGGAATGATGATATAGGGATGTGGGGCATTCTTATATTTCCGGTGGTCGGGATGGTCTTCAGGGATTGGCGTTTCCATTATGGATGAATAAACACACTTGAGCCTCAATATACAGGTATCGCATCTTGAATTTTTTATTGCACAAACAACCCGTTTCAGGGCATAGCCAAAAACTCCCCTCAGGGCAGAACCTTTGTATGTAGGCAGATGGATTAATTCCTTGGCCTGAAGGTTGATTCTATATTTATGGAAATAGAGGCGGTTTAGCGGTTCCTCAACCATCTATTTCGTGCCTTCAAGTTCAGCCTTCTTCTCAAGAAGGTGATTACGCATCTGATACAAGGATGACCATTCGACAAAGTCCATTTCATCCCCAAGCCTGCCTTCCTTAAATTCCTTGAAGAAAACGGGTGATTCCTTCTTGTAAGTTCGTTCAAACTTTTTTAATTCTTTATCCAATCTTGATGCATTCGTAAAAAGTCGTCACTCCGGTGAAAACCGGAGTCCAGATGGTTTGTCCGCCAACGCACTCCGGCGGACTTGAAAAGACTGGATTCCGGCTTTCGCCGGAATGACGGAAAACGGTATTTTTGGACTTTTTACGAAACCATCAATCTTCTTATCTTCTCATCATATTTATGTATCTGATAATCCAACATCTTAGAAATAGTCTGGGATATGAAGGCACTTTCCCCGTGCTTCTGGATAAACTTCTCCAGAGTTTTAACCTTTGATAGTGTCTGTTGCATATTTCTTACCCCCTGGCATAACATCCTCAAATTGAAACTATTATAATGGTCCAGTAATCATCTTCTCCTCCCAGAAGACCTGGATGAAGATGCCAAGAGAGCTAAATCCTAAGTTCCAGACCATTTGAGTAAGAATTCTTCAGGTGTTAATATCTCTACCCCTCTAAAGCTTTTGAGGTTGAGCAAATGCTTATCTCCAGTGATAATAAAATCAACTTTCGCTGATGCTGCGCATTCAAGAATCTTATTGTCTTCAGGATCATCAACTATGATATTCAATGGCTCAGAGGTACTAACCACGGATGACATACTAAAGACCGTCTCAATGATTTCCACTTGCAGCGCTTCCGAAAACTTGAATTTTGCATAGCTTAAGACTCTTCCAAGTTCAGTAAGTATTTCAATACTAATAAAATTTGTTATTCTGCCTTTGGTTACAAGCCTGACTATCTCTTCTGGCTTGCCATGCCAACCAAATGCAGATACCATGACATTTGTGTCAATAACTACCTTTGTTTTCTTGCCCATTTGATGGCTTCCTCAACAACTTCTGGTGCAAGTCCCTCTTTTTTGACAATCCCTCTTGTTTTTGTAGACACTTCCTCAAAATCAGGCTTTTTTAACAATCTCCTTAAAAAAAGGGTATCGATTATCTTCTTTAAATCACCTGGGGGTAATTGTTCTAAAGCATTTAAAAGTTGTGAACTATCAATTTCTATAACTGCTTTTTTCATTCATCAATACCTCCTTCAGGGTTAGTAAACCTCATCCATGATTTTACATTTTAATAAGGGTTGTGGTCAAAGATTACTACATCCCCTGTTACCGGACTGCGGTAGATCAACTTCTTTGCCTTTCCATGCAGGGCATGGGCGATTTTAAGATAGAGCCAGACAGGGGCCGCGCCAGTGACCCGCCCTATTCGATTAGATTACCATACCCTACATTTCGCTTGGCACCTATGCCAAAATCAAGTAGAATTTTTTTAAAAAGTTTCAGTTTTTCGTTGGAAGATATTTTTTGACTATTCTTAAAGCAACTATCTTTGAGTTTAAACTGAAAGGTGAAGGTTACATCAGGGGCTATCTTCAGAAAACGGATCGGGATAGGATTTTTGAATATGTTTTTGTGGGGTGTTATATAATCTTCAGCGAATACCCTGCCATCATCAGTTGCAGATATATAGGAGTCATAAAAGATATTGCCCTTCTCAAAGAGCCTTCTCCAGTCGTTTTTATCCCCTTTATTGTCAACAAGCTCAAGACCATTTATTTTTAAAATATCTTTAATCACCTCAGTGTTAATGTATTTCATCTTTTCTTTTTTTATCTCAGCTTTATCGCCATCCTTTGGGAACACACTCTTAAGAATACCTTTGACCGTTGAGCCGGGTATTACAGGCATACCTGTGGTATGGTCAAAGTAAAATCCAAGCTGGAAATCCGATGAGTTATCCTCCTCAATTTTACCGGCAGGATGATTATAGCCCGCACCAATAATTAAACCAGGATAGGTGGTTGAGAGGGAAAAATGCCGGGTATCTGGAATTTTGAAATGCTCGAAATAGGTAATGCCGCATATTTTTGCACTGCTATCTAACCGATTTGCTTCAAGCCCAAGTATCTCCCCTATCTCTTTTTCATTTAATTTTTTGCCAAAGCTTTTGTCTCTGTAGTAAATAAATGATGCATTGGTTGTCATAATCCTCCAACCTCTCAATTGCTGTCTTTTACCTTATGCTCCGGGAATGTCTTCATGGCGTGTTTACATGCAGTTATTGCCTCAAGGATTAGTCTCTGTAGCCTTGCCTTTTCTTCGCTATTGCCTGATGCCTCTTTAACAAAATTAATTAGCTTTTTGTTAGAATTATTTTCAATATAACCATCTTCTTTAAGTACCACTTCTAAGAGACAGTTAATCTTCTTTCGCTTTTCCTTTTCATTAAATGTTACTGCCTGTAAAATTCCAGACTGCCTGATGGTAGGCCCATAGGAGTCTATATAGCCTGAATAGTTTGAAGGTATCTTCCCATCATCAGTCAAAATGTCACAGGTGTTTTTACTCAGTATATCCATTGCAACGGGTATCATCTTTTCAATCCGTTTTTTGTTCATACACCGCCTCCTGTCAATCTTATCCTTGTAACCCCATAGCCTATGGAGGCATTTGCCCCCATCTGGATAAGGTCAAAGGTTAGTTTTGTTTCAAATTGACTATTAACAGGGATATTTCTATCAAATCCGAGCATAAACCAGAGCCTGCTCCGCCTCGGGAGTACCTCCTCATAAAAAAGGTTTTCACTGGTGCCGTCATCTCCAATTTTATTCCTTGCTATGACTGGAAGGGACTCCTTGCAAATTCTATAAAATATCTCATCTGTAAATACAGCAAGGTTGTTTATATCAACACCCATATATTGGGAGACCAATCCATTTATTGATGGGTCAGCTATTGGATATTTCTTGTTTTCGCCATAGTCTTCAATCTCCAGATATTTCTCGTTATTGGCATCGTCATTGAAAACAAGAAATTCCTTATCACCAAATTCGGACTTTAAATCATTAAAAAACTTTTTCAAACTTTCCAATCCCCTTGCTGTTTTAAAGGTCTCAATAGTTTTCAGATAATCCAGAACCGTCTCAGGAGATGTACACTGGTAGGAAACCCTCCGTGTTGAGCGGAGGGGCAGGGTCAGAAGCCGTGCATCATAGAATTTTACTACTCCGGGCTTATCCTCTCTCTCACCAAATATCAGATTCAAATCTGCCTCTGATATAACAGCATTTTTATTATTCTCCATATGCTCTTTTATTGCACCCTTGATACTGGATGAGTGGAACATAGGAAGGGATGTAACAGGGTCTTTCTGGATAAGGTTATCCACTGTGCCAAAACTCGTATCCCCTGAACCCACATGGGTATTTGTAAGTGTCTCTATTATGTAGGACTTGTGTATAAACATTTTTTACCCCCTTCTTTCTGTTTTTATCGCACAGTTATAGCCAATCTTATACGGTATCTTCCAGCCGCTAAGTGTTATTGATTTTTCAGGATAGAGGACAGAGCCTACCGGTATCATGCAGACTGCCTCTGATTTTATTGCACCAATCTTTCTTATGGTCTTTATTGAGTGAATACCTTTTATAATCTTGTGCTCCATGATGCCTGCCAGACTGAAGTTTACATTTTCATCAAAGGCAAGGGGAGACAGGGCAACTAATTTGTCTTTGTTAGTGCAAGTAGCCAGTTTTTGAAACAAATCACAATTGTCATTCATTATTGTCAGTGTAATAGGATGGGATGAGAATATGCTATCACTGACAGGTCTAATCTTCATACGAAAAGGGGACTGTTCACCACCAAGAAGCACCACATCATTTTTTAGGACATTATTATCCCTCAACCACACAATAACGCCAAAGGAAAAGCCTTTATCCAGGGAGTAGTCAATCTTTGTGTAGAACATGCCTTTTATTGTTGTCTTCTTGAAGTAGCGTTTCCCTCCACCTGCATCTTTATTTTTACAACCTATTCCAATGCTTATATGGGTTTTAAAAATCCTGTCATCAGTATAAGCAGGGTTATAAGAAATCTGCTGATTGCTTAGATATGCATCCCAGAAGTCTTTGCCCCCAAGACTTGATGGAGGGGGGAGTTTCGGATTCTTGTCTGATAATATGGCAAAGGACTTTCTCATGCCTGAGTAGCTTGATATGGCGTTATCTTTTTTCTTATACTTAATGTATCTGAAAAAGCTGTCTATCTGCTCAATATCTGCTGGGACAGGGAAAAGAATGTCATCTATTCCGACATCACTTTGTTTAACCATAAAGACAGGTGGAACTCTCTCTATAACTCCAAAATTGTCGTCACTGTCATCAAGTCCATTTATCATAGATGTGCCGGTGAGTTCTTTAGCCTCACTATTATCTATATCAGGGATATGTCTGCCCGTCCCATCATCTTTTACTATACCTTCTTGTATGAGGATTGTATTTCTCAGACATCCGAGTATTGTCGTAGGTTGAGGATACTTCATGGACTCTACATAAAATCCCTCTGCAAAGGAGTGTGAACTTCCGAAAAAGAATCTATTAACCGGCGTGAATGTTATGAGATAAGGCGTTGACATCTACTTTTCACCCCTCAAAAACTTTATGAATGCCAATTTGCTTAGTATTTCTTCAACACAATTAAGCCTCTTGCCTTCAGGCTCGCACAAAATAACCTTTTTGAAATAATCGGCTACAACAGCAATGCCCTGATAATACTTGCTATGAATCGGCTCATTAAAATTATTCTCAAAAAAGGCGTTTAATCTATCTTCATCAGGTGTATGGGCAATGACAGTTTTGAATCTTGAAAGGTTATGGTGCAGTGAATGGGGAAGGTCTATTTGCCCTGCAAGTGTCTCACTCAGAAGTTTGCTGAAGATTTTAATATCTCGTGTGTTAAATCTGAATTTAAAGCCTATCTGATGTCCTGAATGTTTTGTAAGAAGCATAGCAAGGGCATTTTTACTGCCCGCCTTTGCTTTATTAAAAAGCTGTTCTCTTGTATTGTGCATCGCCCTTGAAAGAGGATATTTGTAATAAGCGATGTTGATGCCTATGGAGAGTGTTGTTTTTCCATTTTTCTTGTCTACAATGTCCCTGTATTTATCTGAAAGCTCCATTGCAAGGTCAAAGACCGTTTTTGTGGTGTCGTCATCCCCCTTAATGGCAACGGACATAAAGGCAAGGATGTCGTCACCGCCAATGTATATAGGATAACCTTTGTATGAGTTGATAATAATCTCAGCCTCTTTTGCAAAGTCCAGAAGGGGCTTTGAAAACTTGATGGCTATACCATCAGGCTTTGGATATTGTTTTAAAACCTCTCCGAGATTGTCACCATCTGCCTGAACTATGGCGAGGTATTTATGGTAAGGCTTAATAATTTCCTTTGCTTTCTCTTTGTCGTATACACTCTTAACAGCTTTTTCTATATCCTCAAAATCATAATCCTTTTCGGGGTCTTTGAATATGGTATTTGTCTTCTTTACCTCAGGGGTAAGCAGTTCCCTTGCTGATATGTCAAGGACTGGAGGATACCTGAAGTCCCTTTGGTCGATTTTCTTTTCTATGTCGCCACTTTTATAGCAGGAATACTTGACGAAGCATAATGGGCAGAGCTTTTCCTTTTGTTTCTTCTCATCATAAACCTCGCCAGTCCATGTTCTAATCCATATCTCATTCTCGACAACAGCAGGCAAGGTCTTGCATATAGAGCATGTTTTGTCTAAAATGCCCGTATTGAAGAAACGGTTCTCCTCCATTGAGTCAAGATAACTGCTGATTGATTTAACCACATTGCCTTTATCAATAGCTGATGGCTCAAGGACTACAAAATTCCTCTGGATATAGCCCTTGAGTTCATCTCTAACCCTGTCTTTATTAACTCCAGGCAAATATTTAGACGGGGACTTCACCAGATTATCTATTAAATCAACAAAATACTCCAGTGCGTTATCACTTGCCTTTTGTATTTCGTTATAAAGGGTATCCTTGTCCAGTGATGACCGCATGATAAACCTGTCATGATATTTTCCTGTTATGGTGTTGTTAAGCTGAAATGGCGTTTCCACATAGGGCACAAGGAACTCAATAACACTATTTTTTGCAAGTTCCTCAATTATCTTTTCCATGAACCATGAAAAAAAATAAGAGCCAAACCATAATTCCCTCGTTTTCCTTGCATAAGAAAGCACATCGTAGATGGGACCTATGGTAAAGCCGGCGTAGGATTGAGGGGTGTTATTTTCTGACATAATATTCCTCTACTTTATTTTGTTTACTGTAAGTCCATTAACAAATCTATTCACTCTACTGCTTGACATTTCGCCTATAGCAAAATCAATAAAAGCCTTTAAATCAAAAGAGGCTGGTGGTTGCATCTCAACATTGCACCCGCTAACTGCCTCTTTAAAAGAATATTTATGCGTAGTAATGTTTGTAATTAACTCTGGTTTTAGAATAACATAAACGCTGTAACCATAATTATTAGTTTCGATCGGTTTAAATGTTAATGGAGATGTAGTCCTTTCTATTTTTTTCTCTTTATCAGGTTCAGTATCCTCAACGGAAAAACTCACTTTATTAGGAATAGAAAGGGTTCTGGTGTCAGAGTAATCGGTGTCCATCCTCGCAGGTTTATCTTTTTTTGACTTATTCTTGTCAATATAAAAAGTGCTCCTGAACTCATAAGTAGGCGAAAGACCAAGAATAACCCTTATAAACTGATAATCAAACGTTAATGGTGAAGGCAGGGTATCTCCTATGAGATGTTGTTTCATAACTCGTTTTTCCCATATTAGATGTTTTGAAGGTGGGGTCTTCTTACATAAATATTTCCATAATAACGATTT
>DSAQ01000067.1 GCA_011046395.1 Pseudomonadota bacterium | reverse complement strand
TGTTTTCAAAGAGCAAACTGAAACTACCTGGGGCCAATTTAAAAATATTCTGACCTCATTTGCACTTGGCTCTCAGTTTGATCTTAAAACAGCTGCATGACTTTTTACGAGGTCATCATCTTTATTTCTTGCTTTTCCAGCCAAGGCGTCCGGTTAGAACCCAACCAAGGGAACCATCATAGAACATACATTCCCCTTGGCCTTTAATTGCGTTCCTTTGTTTTTTAGAAGGAGTGAATATGCCCCGATCCCGCTGCCCGAAATGTTGGCAAGAAGTTGGTGAACCCGCGACAGGATGCCCCGCGTGCGGGTTTAATATCCAAGAGTTCTGGAATTCGAAAGACTACTTTGATAAATTTATTCTGGCACTAAATCATTCTGAACCGAATTCTCAGATCAACGCTGCCTGTGTGCTTGGCAAACTAAAGGATACGCGGGCCGTTGGCCCACTTATCAATTTGGTCAAGAACGCCCCAAATGACAACGTGGCCAAAGCCGCAGTAAAGGCACTTGGTGAAATCGGCACGCAAGAGGCGAGGACATTTCTGAGTACCCTGGTCTATCACCCGGCAAAGATAATTAGAGACGAAGTGATGGCCATATTTGCCCCGTCACCCCTGCTGAACAAAAAGAAAGGAGACAGCAATGAATCGTAAGATCAAATCGGTGCATGCCATGGAAATCCTGGACTCTCGAGGCAATCCCACGGTACGGGTTTTTGTGGCTTTGCAGAATGGAGTGACAGCCTCGGCTTCCGTTCCATCAGGGGCTTCAACCGGAGAAAATGAGGCCGTTGAGCTGCGTGACGGAGATAAAAAACGGTATGGCGGAAAAGGTGTGCTGAAAGCAGTAGCCAATGTCAACGAAATCATTGCACCCGCTCTCATCGGCAAAGATCCCAGGCAGCAGGCCGAAATCGACCGCCTCATGATTGAAATGGACGGAACCCCGAATAAGGGCAAACTTGGAGCAAACGCTATCCTAGGCGTCTCCATGTCTGTCGCCCGTGCAGCAGCCACTTCTGCCGCCCTGCCGCTCTATGCTTATCTGGGCGGGCCGGGCGCCGTACAGATTCCGGTCCCCATGATGAACATCCTGAACGGCGGCAAGCATGCCGATAACAGCGTCGATTTCCAGGAATTCATGGTGATGCCCATAGGTGCTCCCACTTTCGCCGAAGCCTTGCGCTACGGTGCTGAAACCTTCCACGCCCTGAAAGGCATTCTCAAGAAAAGGGAATATGCCACAAGTGTGGGCGATGAAGGCGGGTTTGCCCCGAATTTGAAGAGCAATAACGAGGCATGCGAGGTGATTGTCGAGGCTATAGAAGCCGCCGGTTATAAGGCCGGCAGGGACATAGCAATTGCCCTCGATCCCGCCGCCAGCTCCTTTTTTGAAAACGGGGCTTACGAGCTCGGCAAATCGGGCCAGGGGAGAAAAATAAGCAGCGAAATGACCGCCCTCTATAAAAACTGGATTGAGAAATACCCCATAGTGTCCATAGAAGACGGACTGGCCGAGAACGACTGGGACGGCTTCCGCGAGCACACGGCCGTTTTGGGAAGCAAGATCCAGATCGTAGGCGATGATATCTACGTTACCAACACCCGGTTCATTGCCCGCGGAATCAAAGAAGAATCCACCAATGCCGTGCTCATAAAGCTGAACCAGATCGGCACCGTGACCGAGACCATCGAGGCTATTCAGCTTTGCCGCCGGGCCGGATGGGGATTTGTAATATCCCATCGTTCCGGGGAAACCGAAGACGCCTTCATGGCCGATTTTGCCGTGGCCATGGGAGGCGGACAGATCAAGACCGGGTCGGCCTGCCGCAGTGAACGGATAGCCAAATATAACCGGCTGCTGGAGATTGAAACGGAACTGGGCAAGTCGGCTATCTTTGAAAATCCGTTAAGAAGTTAGCGAGAACAGACTATTGGCGATGGGGTCCGCCAGAAACGCCTCCTGGGGCTGATGACTCCTGCGAAAAATTTCCGGGTTCCGTGTTTTGGACCTGGAAATACGGGAGTTTATCAATATACGGAGGTTAGTAAGCGGTGGAAAACATCTGGTTGACATCTGCGCTTTGGATGGGGCTTGCCCTGGCCTCATCGCTTATCTCAATAAGAGTGGCCATATCCGTGGCCTTGATAGAAATTATCGTTGGGTCTGTCGGCGGAAACCTGCTCGGCATGGCACCGGCTTCCTGGGTAAACTACCTGGCGGGAGTTGGGGCAATTCTCCTCACTTTCCTCGCGGGTGCCGAGATCGACCCGGTTGTTATCAGAAAACACTTCTGGCCAAGTACGACTATCGGGGCGGTAGGATTCTTTGCTCCCTTTTTCGGTGTCCTTGCCTATACTCATTACATCTCAGGCTGGCCCTGGCCGCAGGCGCAGATTGCGGGTATAGCCCTCTCCACCACCTCAGTAGCTGTGGTCTATGCGGTGATGATAGAAACGGGGTTCAACCAGACGGAAATCGGTAAGATCATCCTGGCGGCGTGCTTCATAAACGACATTGGAACCGTCCTGGCTCTAGGAGTCCTGTTTGCCAACTATAACGGCTGGCTGGCGCTGTTTGTCGTGATCACCGCTTTGGCCATGTGGCTGTTGCCTAGATTCGTTCCCTGGTATTTCAGGAAGGTCGGAAACCGGGTAAGTGAGCCGGAAATCAAATTCATCCTGCTTGTACTCTTCCTGCTGGGAGGACTGGGCAATATTGCCAGGAGTGAAGCGGTTCTGCCTGCCTATCTCATCGGGATGGTTCTGGCACCGTTCTTTCTCAAGGAGCGAGTCCTGGCTCAACGAATGCGGGTAATGACCTTTACGCTGCTGACCCCTTTTTATTTTCTGAAGGCGGGGTCGCTGGTCAAGGTCGAGACAGTGGCCTCGGCGCTCGGGCTGATCGCTGTGCTGCTTGGGGTCAAGATGGTTACAAAGTTTGTGGGAATATGGCCCCTTACCAGGAAATTCCGCTTTAATAAGCGAGAAGGGATGTACACGACCCTTATGATGTCCACCGGGTTGACGTTTGGCAGCATCTCCGCCCTATTCGGCCTGACCAACGGCATCATAGACCAGGATCAATACACCATTCTTGTGACCGCCGTGATCGGCAGCGCAGTCGTCCCTACGATTATCGCTCAGAGATGGTTCCAGCCTAATTCTGAAACTCTTGAGGAGGAGCACAACAATGCATAAGAAAATTCTGCACGGACTGGACGGCTCTGAGAGTGCCTACAAAGCGCTCAGAGAGGCCATCGATTTGTCAAAACGCTACGGAGCCGAGCTTCACACCATATCAGTGGAAGAGATGCCGCGCTATCCGGGCACCATCAGCGAAGTCGTCGAGGAGAAGGTGACCGCAAACGCCGTATATGGTGAAGTGATCGCCAGGGCCCGGGAAATGGCCAAACAGGAGGGAGTGGACCTCCATTCCCACGTGGTTGTTGGGCATGAGGTAAGAACGATTCTGGAATTCATCAAACAACAAGAGGTTGACCTGCTTGTGATAGGCTTCATGGGCCATTCAGCGCTCTATGAACGTGTAATGGGAGGCACCTGCCAGGGACTGGTACGCCTCGCCCCATGCTCCGTCCTAGTCGTTAAATAGGAAATTCAGCCACGAATCGACGCGAATTAGAGCATGTCGATCTGGAACTCAGGTCATGCCACAGGCAGATTCGCCGGGGCGAAACTCAGGAAAGAAGGGCGAACATTCAGATGGGCATGACCAAACACCCCCGCTGAACACCATGCTTGGCCCCAATAGACTTAAGGCCGCGCTGAGGTTTTAGGTCTCCACTAAAACAGGACACGATAGTTGGAAAAAGGCAGAAAGTTTTTAGGCTTTGGGAAAAACGTCTTCGTCACCGGACTGGTGAGTTTTTTTATGGACGTGAGTTCAGAGATGATTTATCCCCTGGTTCCGCTTTTCCTGTCCAGCGTGCTGGGAGCGAATAAGTCCTTAATCGGTCTGATAGAAGGGATTGCAGAGTCCACTGCAAGCCTGCTGAAGGTCTTTTCCGGCTGGTTTTCGGACAAGATAGGAAGACGCAAGGGCCTTATGGCGGCCGGATATGCCATATCTACCCTAAGCAGACCCCTGGTGGCCCTGGCTGCCGGATGGCACCAGGTGCTTGGTTCCCGGTTCATGGACCGGTTCGGCAAAGGCGTGCGCACCTCCCCGCGCGATGCCATCATCGCTGAGTCGACAGATAGAAAATTTTTGGGCCGGGCCTTCGGGTTTCATCGCTCCATGGACACCATGGGTGCGGTAGTAGGTCCCGGATTGGCTTTCTTCCTCCTAGGGATATTCTCGAACGACTACCGCAAGGTGTTTTGGCTCTCCATGGTGCCAGGGCTATTTGCAGTACTTTTGATCATATTTTTTATAACTGAAAAGAAATCACGTTTGCCCAAACATTCCGAGCGCCCCAAACTCACGTTAAAACATTTTGACGGCAGATTCAGGTGGTTCCTTCTAATAGTCACTATTTTTGCCTTGGGAAATTCCAGTGATGTCTTTCTGATCCTCAGGGCGCAACAGGTGGGCATAGCGACCGTAACCATCCCGGTTGTTTACCTGCTGTTCAATCTTATCTATTCGGTGTCATCCATCTTTGCCGGCATGGCGGCAGACAGGTTTGGGAGAAAAAGGATCATACTCTGCGGGTTTGTTCTGTTCGCGGTCGTGTACTACGGCTTCGCAACCGTGGCAGATGTCAAGGTTGTTTGGGTTCTGTTCGCTTTATATGGAATATACATGGGGCTTACAGAAGGTGTGCAGAAGGCCTTTCTCACCACCATAATCCCGGCAGAGTTTAAGGCTACGGCCTTTGGCGTTTACAATACGGCCATCGGGCTGGCCATGTTCCCGGCAAGCTTTATAGGAGGTTGGTTGTGGGACCATATCTCGCCCGCAGCCACATTCTACTTTGGTGCAGTAACCGCCGTATCAGCCGCAGTGGCTTTGGTGGCCTTTATCGTTTTTGGAAAGAAAGGAGTTTCAACCTGAAGAGCGAGAAACAAATCTTTTGTTTTTAGCCGCAGAAATACGCAGACAGTTCGGAAGTCATACAAGATGCGAGAAGATATCACAAAAGGAATCTTGGCCTTTGTCGAGGCACGGCGGAAGGAAACAGGAGGTTATGCAGCCACCCCGAGCCTCCCGGCCACAGTGGAAGACACCTATAATGCACTCCGTATTCTCGAAACCCTCGGAAATACCCCCACCCATTCCTATCAGCAAGATACAGCTCTCAAGGAGTATCTCTCCCGTATGGCGGAAACGGACTGGGTAACGGCGCGGACCACTTTTCATGTTCTCTATGCTTGCCGCTTGGCCGGGATGTCGGTGGATGAGGATAGAACGACGGCTTTCCTAAAATGCCGTTTGAGGAAATCGTTGGATCTGGTCGAGAGGTACTACTGCGCCAAGATTCTACGGGAAGTCCTGAAGATCACAAATGACATTACGGGAAAAATAGCCACCGATCTTGCCCTGGCGCGCTGGAGAACAGCGGCCGAACTTTGGATGATCCTGTATCTGGCGGATAGAAAACGAATATACCGGATACCGCAGCGACGCGACCTGATTGCTTGGCTTCAGGCCTGCCAGAACAGCGACGGCGGCTTCGGTTTTCTCCCTGGGACGACATCATACATAGAAAACTGCCACACCTGCCTTCGGGCTTTGGCTTTGCTTGGTGCCCGGCCCATAGCTCCTGACAGCGCCCGTGCTTTTGTCCTCGCCTGCAGGACCGGAAGTGGCGGCTTTGCCCGCATTCACGGTGCGGCAGCTTTTTTTGATGCCACCTGGCACGCCGTGTCCGGCATGGCGCTGCTCGTTAGCCTTTCGCCGTTAGCCTAACGGGCAGATGGCGAAAAATTTCTACCATCCTTCCTTCCGAAGTACCTCGATTGATACCAGGATACTATATGTTCCAATTTCCACATCCTGCCGTTTTTTATTTGAAAATTACAACGGATATGTTAGTAATAATATCTTATTTTCCTTAACTTTCAGGGCGTAGCTGTGAAAAAACATATTTCCATGTTCCTTTCCTATCTAAAGATAGAAAAAAACTACTCCCCGCATACCCTGCGCAGTTATGAGAGCGATCTTTTACAATTCGCCGCTTTTCTGGGTGATAAGGCAACTACTGAGGCCATCGACCATCTATCCATTCGCAGTTTTCTGGCCCACTTATACGCCAGGAATAAGCGTTCTTCCATAGGCCGCAAGCTTGCCTCCATCCGCAGTTTTTTCCGTTACCTGGTTAAGCGCGGGTTTTTGCCGCATAATCCCGCGGAACTGGTTTCCAGCCCCAAACAGGAAACATTTTTGCCTACGTTCTTGCCTGTGGATGAGATTTTTGCCCTGGTGGAATCACCAAAAGGGAACGACTTTTTGACCTTACGGGACCGGGCTATCCTGGAAGTCCTTTACTCTTGCGGTCTGCGCGTCGGTGAACTTGTAGCCATGAATACGGATAGTATAGATTTATCCCTGGGTATAGCACGCGTCCTGGGCAAGGGAAGTAAGGAACGTATTGTGCCCGTCGGCAACCGGGCGCTGGAGGCTCTTAAGGAGTACATGGGGAAAAGTGAGAAAGTCACGCGCAAAAGCAGCGTGCAGGATGCGAAGCCGCTTTTTATCAATAGCCGCGGCGGCCGGCTTAGTGCCAGGAGTGTAGAGCGGCTGGTCGGGAAATATGGCGAGCTGGCCGGGCTATTCAAACACGTGTATCCGCATGCTTTAAGGCATACGTTCGCCACCCATCTCCTGGACATGGGTGCAGACCTGCGCTCCGTACAGGAGATGCTCGGCCATGTAAGCCTTTCTACCACACAGAAATACACCCATGTCGGGCTGGACAAATTGATGGCCGTTTACGATAGTGCCCACCCCAAGGCCAAAGGCGATAAGTAAGGGAGGAGTCTGCATAAATGGAAAATGCCCTGGAGAAGATAAAAGGGACGACGATACTGGCCGTGCGCCACAGAGGAGAGGTAGTGGTGGCCGGAGATGGTCAGGTAACCCTGGGCAACACCATCATGAAGCACCAGGCCCGTAAAGTGCGCCGTCTGTATCAGGATAAGGTCGTTACCGGTTTTGCCGGGGCTACAGCCGATGCCTTTACTTTGTTTGAGCGGCTGGAACAAAAGCTGGAAAAGCACGCCGGTAACCTGGTCCGTTCCGTAGTGGAACTGGCTAAAGATTGGCGGACAGACCGGATCCTTAGGCGCTTGGAGGCCTTCTTAATAGCCGTGGATAGCGAACGTTCCTTTCTTATTTCCGGAGCAGGCGACGTTATCGAACCGGATGATGGACTTCTGGCCATAGGCGCCGGCGGCCCCTATGCCCTGGCCGCGGCCCGGGCGTTGGTCTCGGCTTCAGACCTGGATGCCGAGAGTATTGCCAGAGAGGCCATGCGCATTGCCGCTTCAATCTGCATCTATACTAATGAAATAATATCGGTAGAAAAATTATGATCGACATAGAGACCTTAACCCCACGCCAGGTTGTAGCTGAGCTGGATAAATACGTGGTCGGACAGGCTGAGGCTAAACGCGCCGTAGCTATAGCGCTTCGAAACCGCTGGCGACGGCAGCAAGTTCCTGAGGAACTGCGCGATGAAATCGCCCCCAAGAACATAATCATGATCGGGCCTACTGGCGTGGGCAAGACTGAGATTGCCCGGCGCCTGGCCAAACTTACCCAGTCGCCGTTCTTAAAAATAGAAGCCAGTAAGTTTACCGAAGTAGGCTATGTAGGTCGGGATGTGGAGTCCATGATTCGTGACCTGACTGAGCTGGCGGTAAACATGGTCAAGGCTGAGGAACGGGAAAAGGTAAAGGTCAAGGCCGCGGAAATCGCTGAGGAGAAACTGCTGGATATCCTTCTGCCGCCGGTGCGGGGAACCGCTCCGGCGCCGCTTTCGGGGACTTTACCGCCGGAGCAGCCGCCCCAGCCGTCAGCGGAAAGACCTGAGACCCGCGAAAAATTACGTAAGCTCCTCCGTGAGGGCAAACTAAACGATCGTTATGTGGATCTTGAGGTCTCACAGAGAGCGGTGCCCGTAGTTGAGGTGTTTTCCGCCGCAGGCTTAGAAGACATGGATATTAATTTAAGGGAGATGTTCGGGAACCTCTTCCCTGCAAAGACAAAGAAACGTAAGGTAAAGGTGCCGGAGGCCCTGGAGATACTGGCCCAGGAAGAGAGCCAGAGACTGATTGACATGGATGCCGTTACGGAGCAGGCTAGAAAACGTGTTGAGCAGACCGGCATTATCTTTCTGGATGAGATCGATAAGATCGCCAGCCATGAGCACGGACATGGTCCCGACGTATCGCGCCTCGGCGTACAGAGAGACCTCTTACCCGTCGTGGAGGGGACAACGGTCAATACCAAGTATGGTATGGTCAAAACCGATCATATCCTTTTTATCGCCAGCGGGGCCTTTCATATGGCCAAACCCTCGGACCTGATTCCCGAGATGCAGGGCCGTTTCCCTATAAGGGTAGAACTAAAGGCCCTGGGTAAGCATGATTTTATACGTATTTTGACCGAGCCGCAAAATGCGCTGGTTACCCAGTACCAAGCCCTCATGGCCACGGAAAAAGTAGAACTTATATTTGCATCCGAGGCCATTGAGGAGATAGCCTCCATAGCCACAGTGGTTAACGAGCGTATGGAGAACATCGGCGCGCGGCGGCTGCACACGGTCATGGAAAAACTTCTCGATGAGATATCATTTAATGCCCCGGAGATGACCAATATGTCTTTTACGATAACAGCCGGTTACGTCCGGGATAGATTAAGCGAGATCGTCAAGGATGAGGATCTCAGTCGGTTTATTTTATAATAACGAACATGGTGTACCGAATGGAAGAGTGGGTGGAAAAGGCCAGGGTATTAATCGAGGCCCTGCCCTATATTCAGACATTTTGCGGAAAGACAGTGGTCATAAAATATGGCGGACATGCCATGGTTAACGACCACCTCAAGAAAAGCTTTGCCCAGGACGTGGTCCTCATGCGCTATATTGGCCTGCGTCCCATAGTTATTCACGGCGGCGGGCCACAAATAGGCGAAGTTCTGAAGCGCATGGGCATTCAGTCCACCTTTGTTCAGGGTCTGCGCGTCACGGACAGTGAGACCATGAACGTTGTAGAAATGGTGCTGGGAGGCAAGGTCAACAAAGAGATCGTCACTCTCATCAATCAGAGCGGGGGTCGGGCCGTGGGTCTGGGCGGTAAGGATGGACGCTTACTACAGGCCCGGAAGATGCATGTTTACCAGTCACGGGGAGAAGACCTGCCCCCTGAGATTATAGACGCGGGCATGATCGCTGAGATCACGGCTGTAGATGCCGCAGTCCTTAAGGCCCTTGAAGATAGCCAGTTTATACCGGTCATTGCCCCTATCGGGGTGGGAGCAGAGGGAGAATCATACAATATTAATGCTGACCTCGTAGCCGGAGCAGTGGCCGGCGCTTTAAAGGCGGCCAAACTCATCCTGCTCACGGATGTTCCAGGGGTGTTGGATAAAGACGGAAAGCTGTTTCAATCGCTGACTACCGAGCAGGCCGGCAAAATGCTGTCTGATGGTTTTATTACCGGCGGGATGATCCCCAAGGTCAACTGCTGCCTTAAGGCGTTAACCGAAGGCGTAGAAAAAGCCCATATTATCGATGGCCGGATTGAGCATGCCGTCCTCTTAGAGATATTTACCCAGAGTGGGGTAGGCACCCAGGTCATACCATAGGGAAGATATGGATGCAGGCAAGAAAGACTGGATGAGTTTATCAGACCGTTATATTATGCATACTTATGGCCGTAGCCCGGTTACCCTGGTAGAAGGAAAGGGCTGCCGGGTATTCGACTCCGATGGGAAGATGTATCTTGATTTTGTGGCCGGGATTGCGGTCTGTAACCTGGGACATGCCCACCCTGCGGTTGCGGAGGCCGTCTGCCGCCAGGCTCAGAAACTCGTGCATGTCTCAAACCTTTACTATACCGTGCCGCAGATAAAACTGGCTGAACTGCTTATCGAACACTCCTTTGCCGACCAAGTGTTCTTCTGTAACAGCGGGGCAGAGGCCAATGAAGCGGCTATCAAACTGGCCCGAAAATATTCACGAGACCGTTTTGGCGAAGGCCGCCATGAAATTATCTGCCTCAAGGATTCATTTCATGGCCGCACCCTGGCTACCCTCTCGGCTACCGGCCAGGAGAAATTCCACAAGGGTTTTGAGCCCCTCGTAGAAGGCTTTAAGCACGTCTCGGCCGGTGACCTGGGGGCCATGAAACAGGCCCTAACTGAGAAGACCTGCGCCATCCTTATGGAACCAATCCAGGGTGAAGGCGGGGTCGTATCGTTTTCTCCCGACTATTTGCCGGCGGTTAGAAAATTGTGCGATGAGCACGGGTTACTCCTTATTCTGGATGAGGTTCAGGTCGGTATGGGCCGTACCGGAACCCTGTTTGCCCATGAGCATTACGGGATAAAACCGGACATGATGACTCTGGCCAAGGCCCTGGCCAACGGACTCCCTCTGGGCGCACTTTTGGCCCGGGAAGAGGTTGCCAGTTCCTTTACGCCAGGTACGCATGCCTCGACCTTTGGCGGTAACCCGGTAGCCTGTGCAGCCGCTACCGTGGTTTTAAAAACCCTGCTGGAAGGTAAACTCCTTTCACACTGCCAGGAAATGGGCGGATATTTCAGACAGGGTCTGGAAGGCCTAGTTGTCCGGTATCCTTCTCTCATTGAGGAAGTGCGCGGCCTGGGGCTCATCCTGGGTCTGGTGCTAAAGGTGGAAGGCGTTGATTTTGTAACAAATCTCCTCCGTAAAGGTTTCCTCATAAACTGTACCCAGGGCAATATATTGCGGTTTACGCCGCCCCTTATAGTAACCAGGGCAGAAATCGATTTGCTCCTTGCCGCCCTGGACGAAGAATGCAGGAAGAGGCTATGAAAAAAGACCTTCTGGGTATCAACGACCTGACCAAGGAAGATATGAAAGCTATTATTGCCCGGGCTATAGCCTTTAAGAAGGACAAAGGGAATACTTCTTACCGGCCGCTGGTCGGTAAGACCATCGGCCTCATCTTTGAAAAGGCCTCCACCCGCACCCGCGTGTCTTTTGAGGCCGCCATGTTCCAGCTCGGAGGCAACGTCACCTTCCTGTCCACCCGGGATACCCAATTGGCCCGTCAGGAGCCCCTGGCCGATACAGCCCGCGTTCTATCCCGGTATCTGGACGGGCTTGTGGTACGGACTTTTGCCCAGGAGACGGTCGAGGAATTGGCGAATCACGCCACCATCCCGGTGATAAACGGTCTTACCGACCTCTACCACCCGTGCCAGATCCTGAGCGATGTTATGACCGTTATTGAAAAAAAAGGCGCTATGGAAGACTTAAAGGTGGCCTGGGTAGGAGATGGGAATAACGTAGCCCATTCCTGGATCGAGGCCGCGGCTACGCTAGGGTTCTCCCTTTCCCTGGCCTGCCCCGGGGGTTACGGACCACAGCCGGAGGTCCTGGAACCAGCCCTGAAAAAGGCCCAAAAGCCCATCCTGCCCTTCGAGGATCCGGCCAAGGCAGTAGAAGGCGCCGATGTTATCAACACGGATGTCTGGGCCAGCATGGGGCAGGAAGATGAGGCGGCTGAACGCCAGAAGGTCTTCAGGCCCTATCAGGTCAACAGTGAACTGCTGCGCCTAGCCAAGGGCGATGCCATAGTTCTCCACTGCCTGCCGGCGCACAGAGGTGAAGAGATAACTGCCGAAGTCCTGGAAGGGCCGCAGTCGGTAGTATTTGACCAGGCCGAAAATAAACTGCACGTCCATAAGGCCATACTGGCCATGATGATTAAATGATTTGAAATCTCAAATTTGA
>DSAQ01000037.1 GCA_011046395.1 Pseudomonadota bacterium | reverse complement strand
CCTTAAAACGTAAAGCAAAAAACCTTGGCTATAAACTTATAACTATCAAAGAACATGAACAAATTATACCAGCTACGTCAACCTGAGTTCGTTGGAAGTCAAAGTTTGGACGGCACAGTAAAAGCTCTCCGCCGCAGGCGGACAAGGCGCGTCCGCCGTAGCGGAAGGAATGAGGCGTACTTGTAGCTACGCCGCAGTGATCCGCCTTGGCGGACAACGCAGCAAACGGAGCTTTTTATGAAACCGTCAAGTTTGACTACCTTAAACAACTACTTGTAGCGGTGTCCCGGTGCCGAATATCGATAAAGAAATTAACCGCTTTGTGGGGAGGGCCTTACATCAGTACGACCTTTTGGCGGATGGAGATCATATCCTGATTGGTCTGTCCGGCGGCAAAGACAGCCTCTCTCTGCTTTATATCCTGAATGAGTGGAAGAAAAAAACGCCCTTCCCGTATAAACTTTCGGCTGCACATATAGACCTTGGTTTTGATGGCACAGATACAGGGGCTATCGAAGATTATTGCCGGCAGCTAAGTGTGCCCTGTTATGTAGAAAGGACAAATTTCGGGCCTATGGCTCACAGCGAGGAAAATCGGGAGAATCCCTGCTTTTTGTGTTCTCGATTACGCCGCAAGCGCCTTTTTGAGATAGCCCATACATTGGGCGCTAATAAGGTCGCCCTTGGGCACAACAAAGACGACCTTATAGAGACACTCTTTCTCAATATATTCTACAGTGGAGAGATAAGCACCATGGTGCCACGTCAGCCGTTTTTTAACGGACTGATTACGGTCATACGGCCCCTGGCCATGGTGGATGCGGAGAAGCTGGAACGTTTTGCCGTCAGGCTATCCATGCCGGAAATTAAAAATCCCTGTCCCAGTGCGGGGTCTTCCTGCAGAAAAGAAATAAGGGAGATGCTGAAGACACTTTATCGGCAAAACAAGAAAGTGAAAGGCAATATTTTCCATGCCCTATCCAATGTCCATCCGGATTATCTGCTTTGATGCCGGCCTACGGTCGGCCTGTGGCCGGACTGCTTTGATTTGTGGCGTTCTCCAAATTCTTATGTTGACAATACCCCTTGAAAAATTTAGTTTTAGCAAAAGAATGCTGGATGTGATATGTGATTAATATGTTTGGAGAATCATCCCCTAAACCATCTTTAAAGCAGGAGGCCCTGGCGGTCATCGGCTTTGCCTTAGCGCTCTTCCTCTTAGCCAGCCTTTTATCTTATACCCCGGAAGATCCCTCCTTTGGTCAATACAACACAGGGGAAGCCCGCAACTGGGTTGGTACGGTTGGGGCTCATGTGGCGGCCCTGTTATTTGATTTATTTGGGCTGGCCGTTTTCTGGCTGCCGGTCCTTCCGGTCGTCATCGCCTTGCGCCTCCTAAAGCCAGAGGTCGTAGCCAGACAGGTCGCTTATCTGGTGTTGGGATGGATTTTCTTGCTGGTCACCACGTGCAACCTCTTTTCCCTTATCTGGGGGCCGGGCCGGGTAACTATTTTTTCAACGTCCTATGTCGCCGGTGGTATTGTGGGCGAGGTGATGGCCCGGGCTTTTACTATGAAATTAAACAGGTTTGGGGCATACCTGGTATCGGTCACCTTTTTTATCCTGTCTCTTATGATGGCTACCGGTCTCTCCGTCTATCTTTTATGGCATAGGACAAGGGATAAAATGGAGGTATTGACCGGGAAACTGAAATCAGCAAACAGGACTAAAAGGGCAGAACCCTCTAAACCCGGTGAAAAAAAGGCGGTGCCGCGCATTGCGGAGCCTGTACACAGTGAGAAGGCGGAGATAGTCTTGCCTCCGGTCCAGGAAGAGCTGCCATTTATGCGCTCGGTCGGTGATTTCAAACTGCCGCCACTTTCTCTGCTCGATGTCCCGCTTAAAGAAGAGCGGGAAAGAAACAAGGAGAGTCTCCTAGCCAATGCCCGGCTCCTGGAGAACAGGCTGGCCGATTTTGGCGTTGCCGGTAAAGTGACGGAGATATGTCCGGGGCCGGTCATCACCATGTATGAATTCGAGCCGGCCGCCGGTGTGAAGATCAACCGGGTTACCTCATTAGCCGATGATCTGGCCCTGGCTCTTCGGGCCGGAAATATACGAATTGTTGCCCCGATACCGGGGAAATCGGTTATAGGGATTGAGATTCCCAACACCTACAGGGAATCGGTTTACCTGGGGGAAATATTAGGAAGCGAGGCCTTTTCCAGTGCCTCATCGAAATTGACTATGGCCCTGGGCAAGGATATCGTCGGCCAGCCGGTAGTGACTGACCTGGCTAAAATGCCCCACCTTCTGATCGCCGGGGCCACCGGTGCGGGAAAGAGCGTATTTCTCAACGCCACCATCTGCAGCATCCTTTTTAAATCCACTCCGGACCAGGTGCGTTTACTGATGATCGATCCCAAACGGATTGAGCTTTCGGCCTACGGGGATATACCGCACCTCCTGTATCCGGTAGTTACCGAGCCGAAGAAGGCTACAAGGGCATTGGGCTGGGCGGTAGGAGAGATGGAACGCCGCTACATACTGCTCGAGGAGAAAAAGGCCAAGAATATTGATAAGTACAACCAGAATAATGATAATCCCCTTCCTTATATTATTATTGTAATCGATGAATTAGCCGACCTCATGCTCGTTTCCTCCCACGAGGTGGAAGGACATATAACCCGTCTGGCCCAGATGGCCCGGGCCGCGGGTATTCACCTCCTGGTGGCCACTCAACGTCCTTCCGTGGATGTACTGACCGGTGTGATCAAGGCCAATTTCCCGACGCGCATTTCCTTCCAGGTGTCCTCCAAAACAGATTCGCGTACTATTCTGGATACCGGCGGGGCCGAAAATCTACTGGGTGCCGGGGATATGCTCTTTCTCCCTCCGGGTACGGCTAAATTGCAGCGTATTCACGGGGCCTATATATCCGAGGCGGAGATCATGCGGGTGGTTGACTTCCTGAAGGGGCAGAAGGAGCCATCCTATGACGAAACGATATTGGAGGCGGGAGAAACGGAGGGGGAAATAGAAGACGGCGCCGACTACGATGAGAAATATGAAGAGGCGGTGCAGTTGGTACTGGAGACCAGGCAGGCCTCTATCTCCATGATCCAGCGCCGTCTGCGGGTGGGTTATAACCGGGCGGCGCGCATGATCGAGACCATGGAAAGAGAGGGTATTGTCGGCCCGGCGGATGGGAGCAAGCCACGTGAGGTCCTTGTACATAACTTGGGTTAGCATGTATTCCTCCTGGCTTTACAGGAAGATACACGGCCAGAAGGCACGCCTGGCCATTGTCTCGCTCTTTGTTCTGGCCCTTGGCGCCGGCGAGGCATTTGCGAAGCCCCTGACCGTTGATAACATAGTGGCTCGCTTACAGGAGCGCTATAATACCATTAAGAGCATAGAAGCCGATTTCGAACAGGAGACCACGCTGCCGGCCCTCAATCAGCTGCGTCTGGCGGAAGGCAGAGTTTACTTTAAAAGACCGGGGTGTATGCGCTGGGATTACTTAAGGCCTGATAAACAGGAGATGGTGACCGACGGAAAGACGCTGTGGATTTATATCAGCGCAGAAAAACGTGCCTACAGGTGTGATGCCCAGGCGTACCTGCAATCGCAGCTAACCATGGATTTCTTTTTAGGGCGGGGGGATTTTAAGAAAGATTTTGTTATTGTTATGGCTCCAGATGATAAGAAGGCCCGGGGGGAATTTTATATCCTGACGCTCCTGCCGCGTTATACCCACCCGCAGGTGCGTGAGATAAAATTGTGGATAAAAAAAGATACGTTCCTTATAGATAGCATACTTTCCAAAGACCATTTCAGCAATACTACCCTCCTTCATTTAAAAGGGCAGCGTATAAACGGCCCCCTGGATGACCACATTTTCGCCTTTTCCCCTCCCAAAGGGACAGAGGTTATAGATAGATAATCCCCATAGTCAGAGGTCACAATGAGGTGTGAAAGTAATGAAAGGTACGGATGACATCCTAAATGCTAGCCACAATTTCAAATGTCAAAATCCAAATTCCAAATAAAATCCAAATGACTAGAGTGGATGTCATTAGTCAATAGCCAGTTGTCACTGGTAAAAGTGATCCAGCCTTCCAACTTAACCAATAACTAATGACCAGTGACGAGTGACGTTTTGAACTTCGGTACCTTGGCATTCATTTTAACTTTGAGCTTTGAACTTTTTCGCATAAAACCTTGGACCGAGAAAGGTGTTTAAATGTCTCTGGAAAAACTACAGGCGGAAGTCCGCAGACTCGTTAAAGAAAAAAACGCCATACTTTTGGCGCATAATTACCAGCTCCCTGAAATTCAGGATATTGCTGATCTGACCGGAGATTCTCTGGATCTGAGCGTCAGGGCCGCCCGGACCGATGCCAGGGTGATTGTCTTTTGTGGGGTACGCTTCATGGCCGAGACCGCAGCCATCCTTTGTCCGGATAAGACTGTTATTTTGCCCCGGCTGGATGCGGGATGCGAGATGGCAGATATGATCGATGCGGATGCGCTACGCGCCAGGAAGGCGTCTCTTCCCGGAGTTCAGGTAGTCACTTATGTAAACTCCACGGCCGAGGTCAAGGCCGAGAGTGACATTTGCTGTACCTCGGCTAATGCCATAAAAGTAGTCAATTCTTTGACCGATGCCAATGTGGTCTTAATGACCCCGGATCGAAACCTGGCTCAATATACCCAGCGGCATACAGGTAAGAAGATAATATACTGGGAGGGGTACTGTCCGATACATGAAATTTTAAACGTGCAGGATGTCTTGGCGGCTAAGGCAGCGCATCCGGGGGCATTATTCCTGGCACATCCCGAGTGCCGTCCAGAGGTAATTGACCTGGCTGATGCCGTACGCAGCACAACGGGTATGCTTGCTTTTGTGCGCGAGTCAAAGGCTGAAGAGTTCCTTATTGGCACCGAAGTTGGGCTTCTCTATCCGTTACAGAGGCAAAATCCTATGAAGAGAGTCTATCCGGCTTCGGATAAGATGGTCTGTGAAAACATGAAGCTTACCCGTCTTGGGGATGTCATTACGGCACTTTCCGGGCTTAAGAATGTGGTTCACGTACCGGAAGAAGTTCGTATCCGGGCTAAAAAAGCGGTGGATCGAATGCTTGCGGTCCCAAGGGATTAAGGTGTTCAAGTGATATTCTGATTGAAGGCGATAATATAAGGAAGAGAAAGAAGAAGAAAACCTTTTTATATCGATCTAGCGCTCCGAAGGCGCATATCGACGCACCATCTCCATGACCAGCCTCATCCGTTCCTTTACCGGCATCTGCAGATATAATGGGCTCAAAAGCAGTATCCTGACAATCTCCCGTTTGTTCATCGGTTATACCTTATTACTGAATGACTGAATTGCTGACCCCTTTACTATATATTCGGCAGGGTTCAGCCGCTGCATGAATGTCTCCGGATAATTTCAAATAAACTCCCCCCGGCCTTAGATGACATCGGCCTAAAAGACTAAGGCCTATCTACGCAAGCCTCAGTCCAGCATTACCGTAAATTCACTTCTTCATCTGGCGGCCCGCCCGCTCGCATCTTCGTTTACAATTCATACATACTGCCCGCTGTGTTGGCTTATATGGTTTTTTCAGGCAATTCATGTCTTCACCTCCTTATACAAAAATATGTGTCAAAAAGATAACATCTTATATAACTACTGTCAAGCTATTGAACAAGCAAAATGTGTGCCATTATTTATCATAAACCGTCTAATCAGCCAACTATTCGATTTTATTATATTTATATTTTAGAATCAAGTTGGCCAGCCCAAACGTTTGGTTCCTTGTGTCAAAAAAGTACCACTGAAGTGACGATTTTTGCCCCACAAGGCCTTTGGGAAGTCAATTAATAAGACGCTTGGATGTGCCGTTTGTTTACAACCGTTCGATTTTTTGTAATCAACAGATCGATTTTTAGGTTTTTCCAAAGTTGATGAACTCGTAAAAAATCAAATTCAAGATGATTAAAGTTAATGCCGGGGGAATCCGATGAATAACAAAGATAACAAATATGAACGGTACGACCGTCGCTGGAGGAATTGGTGGATCCTTCCGAACGCCGTCGCGATAAGCGCCACGAGATCTATCATCCGATAAGAATTTTTATAGTTGATCCTGAGTGGGTGCAGTATGGCCTCCCGGCCAGATATGATGGGTTTGTCAACAACCTGTCCAGGGAGGGTATGTGCATATATCTCCAGGAGGGTTATAACCCTTTGAACATAGACGATCTCCTGGGAAGACGAATCAAGATAGAGATAAACATCCCCTTCGTAAGTCAGCGAATTTTTTTGCTGGGAGAAATCCGCTGGGGGACACGTGCAGGACAGGCCAGGCATGTAGCCATGCTGGGCATGCGATTCGTAGAGATGACCCGGTTCCACTTACAGAACATAGAAAAACTACTGGCGGTCGATGCCAAAGACCATAATATGCTTTGGGATCTCTGGGATAGTCTCGGGATTAGTGAATAGCGGGAGTTGTTGGGTATGGTGCAGCATAAAATGTGGGCTATAGGAGGAGGAAAGGGCGGGGTGGGCAAAAGCGTCCTGACTCTGGCCCTGAGCATCTGGCTGGCCAAGCTGGGCAGGAAGGTAACAGTGGTTGACGCCGACCTGGGAGGGGCGAATCTCCACATTTTACTCGGCATACGTTATCCAAGCGTAACCCTCCAGGATTTTATCAGCAGGAAAGTGGATAAATTGAGTGACGTCCTCATCGATACGCCTCACGAAAATCTGAAACTGATCTGTGGAGCTGATGACATGCTGAGCCTTGCCAATCCTAAATATACACAGAAGATGAGACTGCTTAACCAGCTAAATAACCTGCCTACTGATTTTGTTATTCTTGATCTGGGGGCGGGTACTTCGTATAACGTCCTGGATTTCTTCCTTTATGCGACAGGAAAGCTTGCTGTATTTACCCCCCAGGCTACTTCTCTTCAGAACGTTTATGGTTTCATCAAAAGTAGCCTGCTAAGGCGGTTATCGCGGGAATTCTCCCAAAACGAAGTGCTTTCGGCCCTAATAATCAGGTTTGCCAGCGGCTCCGGAGAGGAAAAGATAAGCTCCATGAGTGAGTTGAAGCATATCGTCCGGGAGTTTAGCGAAGAAAACTATTTAAGACTTTGTCAGATAACAGATAACTTCGATGTCAAGATCGTGGCTAATATGGTAAAAAAGGATAAAGACCGCGAGGCCTCCAAAGTAGTGCGGACGGTCACAGAAAAGTATCTGGATATTCATCTGACCGACCTTGGTTTTGTGCAATATGATACGGAGATCGAGAGATCGGTCAACAGGATGGTTCCATTTCTTTTAGATGACAGTAAGAGCCAGGCCGCCCTATCCACATATCAAATAGCTTATCAGATTTTAAAGGAGGCCGCTGCGAAATCTTCCGGAGATGAGCATACCCGCCCTGGGTCTCCATACGCAGCGCTGAGCCCTGCTGCCGGTTCGCCTGCCCTGCCGTAATACACCGTTGACAAAATCAGAATATCGAACCTGCCTCCCGGCAGGCCTTCTCCCGGCAGGCCCAGGAGTTCAGAAATCCGAAGCTCGCAACAAATCATGAAAAACGGCTAACGGTCAACGTGCTTCGGAAGGGCGATATGGAACGTCGAACCCTCCCCTGGTTCACTATCCACCCAGACCCGGCCCTTATGCGCCAAAATTGTATGTTTGACAATAGAGAGGCCCAGGCCCGTGCCGCCAACGGCGCGTGAACGGCCCTTATCCACCCGGTAAAATCTCTCAAATATCCTTTCCTGATCCTCTTTAGGGATGCCCGGCCCCTCATCCCGGACATCGATTCTGACCTCTCCTTCGCGTTCAGACAAGGTAATTGTGACCTTCGTATCCGGAGGTGAGTATTTTACGGCATTATCCACGATGTTCACAACGGCCTGAGATAATTTTTCATGGTCGCCCAGGACAATAATATCTTCCGGCGGGAACTCCCGTGCGAACTTTATGCGCTTGATTTCCGCTTGAGGACCTAGCGCTCTTAGTGAACCCTCCACTACTTCCTTCACGCTTACCCGCTCATAAGATATCCCAGTTCCCTGGGTCTCAAGCCTGGCCAGAGCCAGTATGTCCTGAATCAGATTATCCATACGATTTGCATGTTCGCTGATAATTCTGATAAATGATTGGGCCTTCTCCTGATCATCAATCCCGCCGTCAAGCAGGGTTTCCGCATATCCCTTGATAGCGGTCAGGGGATTCTTTAATTCGTGGGAAACATTGGTCACAAAGTCTTTCCGAATCTGGGCCAACTGTTTGATGTCCGTCACATCGTGGAAGACGGCAATGGCCCCCTGTATGGTATCAGCAGCAAAAAGGGGAACGATACGGACATCAAATACCCTCTCTCTCGGATAAGCAACCGGGATTTCCAGACTCCGCGGAGAGCGCTCCTTTAGTACAATCGTGAACGCCTCCTGTAAAGGGATACTCCTGATAACCTCAACCGGCGGCCGGCCGGAAACATCCTGATCTACAGCAAAGGAATCTCGCAGGGCCTGATTCAACAGGATAATCCGGCCTTCTTTGTCCACCGCCATTATCCCGCTGGATATCCCCTTCAATATAGCCTCGTTCTTGCCCTTTTCAGTCATTATCTCCGCAATCTTTGTCTTTACCTGACTGGAAAGAGAGTTCAACGCGTCGGCCAAAACACCCAATTCGCCCTGGGGAATCCTGCGAATCCTGTACTCAAAATCGCCCTCGGCCATCTTCCGGGCCGCAAATGTCATTTCACCAAGGGGCCTGCTAAGCCCGTGGGCAATGACCAGATTAAGAAAAAAGGCCAGAATAAGCCCAACGGCCGCCGCCACTGAAAAGTACCTTTGGGTTGCCGCCACCTTTTCCTCAACGCCATCTAAAGGCAAGGCCAGGCGAACCACGTAAGCCGGAAGGCCGTCTTTTCCGGAAAGGGCGGCAGAGTATATCAACTTCTTCTTTAGTGTGGTGCTAAAACGTATGCAGGTGGCAAAACCCGTCTTCAGGGCCTCCACAAATTCGGGTCGATGGGCGTGATTTTCCATAGCCCGGATATCTTTCTGCGGCACCTCTGAATCCCCGATCACTACCCCGTCCAGGCCGATAATCGTTATCCTGGGCTGAATAGTCCGCCCCATGTCTTTAACCATGGAGTCAATCCCGTAAGCGTGCCAAACCGGCCGGGGGTACCTTTCGAGGACGGTCTTTATCAAATAGGTCTTAGACTCCAGATCAGAGGAGACACCGGCAATGAGCATCTCTTTGAATACAAAACTCGCATAGAGCTGGGCAGCAGTAAATATCACCAGGATTACTGCCAGATAGGTCAGGAAAAGTCTCCATTTGAACTGCTTCACCGGGAACTCTCTTCTTTAAAACGATACCCTACACCCCGTACCGTTTCGATAACCTGACCGGCGGCGCCCAGCTTTTGCCGCAGTCTTTTAATGTGGGTATCCACAGTGCGGGCATAACCGTCAAAGTGGTATCCCCACACCTGGTCAAGCAAAATCTCACGTGTCAGTACCCGTCCACGGCCCTTCAAAAGGGTGTGCAGGAGATTGAATTCGGTTACAGTAAGCGATACCGGAATCCCGTCAACCGTTACCAGATGACGCTCCAGATCGACTTTAATCCCGGCGGCATCAAGTATTTTGGAAAGCGGCTGCCGGGGACCGCTTCGCTGCAAGACCGCCTTTACGCGCAAAACCAGTTCACGCGGACTAAAAGGTTTTACAATATAATCATCTGCCCCTAATTCAAAACCTACCACCCGGTCTATCTCTTCACCCTTCGCGGTTACCATTATCACCGGAATATGGCGCGTCTTCTCGTTACTCTTAAGACTCTTACAGATATCCGTGCCGTCCGTATCCGGAAGCATAAGGTCTAAAAGGATGAGATCCGGCAGTCTCTTTTGGATCAGAGAAAGGGCCGTGCGTCCGTCCTGGGCCCTGGCCGCTTCAAGTCCTGCTTTTTCCAGGTTATAGGAAATCAGGCCGGAGATATCAGGCTCATCTTCAACCACGAGTACCAATACCTTTTTGTGAGTCATAACGAGAACCACCGATCGCAGTCATTATTTTCCATCTATGTGTCAACCAAGCGACAAAATTAAATCTTCTTCATAGCGGCTTATTCTCATTGACAACTCAGGCTAATTTTAGTTAGTTAGGATGCATTCTGTCAATAAGAGAGATTTTTTATGCGTTTTAATGGCCGGGCTGCGCACGACATCAGGGATATCTCACTTACCCGTAATTATATCTCCCATGCAGAAGGATCAGTCCTTATTGAAATGGGAAATACCCGGATAATCTGTGCGGTATCGGTGGAAGATAACGTGCCGAATTTCCTTAAGGGAAGCGGCACAGGATGGGTCACAGCCGAATATGCTATGCTCCCCCGGGCTACTCTTACACGCAATTTGCGGGAGTCAACTCAAGGACGCGTAGGCGGCCGGACCCATGAAATCCAGCGCCTTATCGGCCGCTGCCTGCGTTCAGTGGTTGCTCTTTCGGCCTTGGGGAAACGAACCTTCTGGGTGGACTGCGACGTCATCCAGGCTGACGGCGGAACACGCACGGCCGCCATCAGCGGCGCATACATCGCCCTTTATGATGCCCTTACCCTCCTGTATAACCGCGGTGAGATTATGGACATACCGGTACAAAACCACATAGCCGCTATAAGCGTGGGCATAGTAAAAGGAGAAGTCCTTCTTGATCTGAACTACGACGAGGATTCCCAGGCCGAAGTGGACGCCAATTTTGTTATGACCGACGATGAAAGGTTCGTCGAGATCCAGGTCTCTGCGGAGAAAAGGCCCTTTTCCGCAGAAGAACTCGAGAAAATGGAACGAATGGCCAAACAAGGAATAAAAAAGATTATAGAGATGCAGAAAGAAATAATCGCCCAACCACGCCTGAGATAACACCAACAATTTTCGATCCTTCCGTAAGCCCTGCCCTTCCACACAGTATTGTCAAAAGCTAACCACAGAGCACAGAGAAAATACAGTATATCAACAAATTAAAGTAATAATTGTCTTCTCCCTCCGTGATCTCCTGTATTCTCGTTTTCTGCCCAAAAACGCCTGAGGAATTGCCCGCTAATAACAGTTCAAGCAGCTTAAACCGTTCAAACGGTTGAAATCGTCTCTTTCCGGTGTACTCTGTGGTTTCTTTTTAGGGATAGAGCCTTAATTTGTAATCCTCTGAATGAACCTGACCGATACGTTATAATAAAGCGCCAAGAACCCGGCAATTCCCACTTTGATGCACACGGAGGTGTCGCATGGAAGCCGAGCAGAAAGATATCGAGGTAACGGCAACGGTAGCTGCATTTTTCTATGAACGGGTCAAAAACGCCGTTCAGAAACAGAAAGTTTCTCTGTCTGAAATCTCTGAATGGTACGCCGTAAATCTCCTCTCCCGGTACGCCATCGCTTACGACTCAGACGTCAATGCCAGCGAGCTTGACTTGGAAAAGACGCCGGTCTGTATTGTTTATCATGAGCTAATAAAACAGTCCCTGCCCCAAAGGATAAAAGGTTACAAGGCCATCGGTGACTTTACGCTGTTTACATCCGGGTTTTTTTCAGACAGCTTAATGCGTAAGCTATTTGATATAGACTACTATATAGCCTTTGGCATAAAATCTTACAATGCGCTCTCCCACATCTATGACTATGAATACTGGGATAAAAATAAGAGTGCATTGTTCGCGGAGTTGACCGACAAGTTCAAAACATTTGGTAACGTTCAAAAGTGTTTACATGGTGACAATTCAACCGATGCGATCCGGATGTTGAAGTAGCCGTTGATTCCGAGTTTTTCTTTCCAGTATTGCTCCCATTTTTTCCGGGAGTATT
>DSAQ01000085.1 GCA_011046395.1 Pseudomonadota bacterium | reverse complement strand
TACAAAGATCGGGTGATCGCAACCTTAAAACGTAAAGCAAAAAACCTTGGCTATAAACTTATAACTATCAAAGAACATGAACAAATTATACCAGCTACGTCAACCTGAGTTCGTTGGAAGTCCTGAAATCGTCATGCCGGACTTGATCCGGCATCCAGAACATATTGAATTTACTGGATTCCGGCTTTCGCCGGAATGACGTTAAAGGCGGTTTTCAGACTTTTTACGAGACCATTAACTTTGGCATTTGTTTTTTTAGATGGTATTCTCAATTCTGATAAACATGGTCCTGGCGGTGACCACATCCAGGCGGTCGATTTTGGTTACGGCCCGGCGCACGTTGCTCTCCCGGGCCTCATGCGTCATCATGACTATCGGAACAGAGCCGCGCACATCACGACCTTTTTGGATGACTGATTCTATACTGATACCGTTGCGTCCCAGGACCCCGGCAATTTTGGATAAAACACCCGGGCTGTCCACAACAGAAAAACGCATATAGCACCGGCAAACCAGATCATCCATAGGCTTAATCGGAAGCGACCGCATCTGATCAATCGCACATGAAAGAGCCGGGACACGCTGGGTCGTGCCCTTCAGCACATTACGGCTCAGATCAATAATGTCGCCGACCACCGCGCTACCAGTAGGCATCATACCGGCCCCCAACCCGTACAAAAGCACCTGCCCTACCGCATCTCCACGCACGTAAAAGGCGTTATAGACTCCATTTACATTGGCCAGAAGATGCTCGCTTGGAATCATGGTGGGGTGGACCCGGACTTCAATCGACTGACCGTCGCAGCGGGATATGGCGAGAAGTTTAACACGATAACCGAGTTCCTTGGCAAAGGCAATATCCACGGGTTCAATGCTTGCTATACCCTCTGTATAAATATCTTCCAGGCGCAGGAAACTGCCGTAGGCTAATGTACTGATAACGGCCAGTTTGTGGGCCGCATCGATCCCCTCTACATCGTAGGCAGGATCCGCCTCGGCATAGCCTTTAGCCTGAGCCTCTTTCAATACATCCCCGAAAGAACTCCCTTCATCCGTCATCTTGGTCAGGATATAATTCGACGTACCGTTCATAATGCCCAATATAGACTGGATATGGTCTGCCACCAGACCTTCCCGCACAGCCCGGATGACCGGAATACCTCCTCCTACACTGGCCTCAAAACCAATATCCACGCCCTTACGCCCGGCCGCCGTAAATATCTCCTTCCCATGAGCAGCAAGCAGGGCCTTGTTGGCGGTAACCACATGCTTACCCCGCTCGATAGCCTTGAGGATAAAACTACGCGCCGGTTCATACCCACCGATAAGCTCCACCACTATGGAAATTTCGTCATCGCCAAAGACGTCCTCAAGATTGGTAGAAAGCAACTTTTTCGCTACCTTAAGCTTAACCCTGTCCGGATACTTATCCACAATCCGCTTGAGGACAACAGGCGCCCCCACCCGTTTAGCCAGTAAGTCTCCTTTCTCAAGGAGAATTTTGGCCACACCGCTCCCTACTGTTCCTAAACCAATAAGTCCTACGTAAATGGGTTTTGCCATGATAACCTTCCTGCCGTGCCTTAATGAGGACTTAAACTCTTACCTTATTGCGCCAACCGTTGTCAAAAGAAATAATGCACTTACCCTACCTCGGCCAACGCCAGGCCCCTGGCCCAGCGATCCTCCACAATCTCCCTAAGCGCCCTATGCGTGGGCAGGCTAAGTGCCGGGTCCTCTTCTATCAGGCGAAAAGCCTCTTCCCGGGCCGCCGTCAGGATAGCTATATCCCGCACAATATTGGCCGTCCTCAGCTCAGGCAGCCCGGACTGACGCGTCCCCAGGAACTCTCCGGGGCCTCTGATCTTCAGGTCCTCTTCAGCGATGCGAAAACCGTCCGTGGTCTCTTCCATCACCCTGAGACGCTGACCGGCATCGGAGTCGCGGGCCAGGCGGGCGATAAGGAAACATATTGATTCCCTCTCTCCCCGTCCTACCCGGCCTCGCAGTTGATGAAGCTGTGAGAGGCCAAAACGTTCGGCATGCTCAATCACCATAACCGTGGCATTGGGCACATCCACACCGACTTCCACCACAGTGGTGGAGACCAGCACCTGCACCTCTCCCCGCTTAAACCGGCCCATGACCGCCTCTTTGTCCGCCCCTTTGAGACGACCATGGAGAAGGCCCACTACATAATCCGGAAAGACCTCCTTTTGCAGATGTTCAGCCATCTCCTTGGCATTAAGCAGGTCCAGGGTCTCCGACTCTTCAACCAGGGGATAGATAATATATGCCTGTCCGCCCCTGGCCAATTCATGCCGTAACATTTCATAAACCCGCGGCAGGGCCCCTTCTGCATACACCTTTGTCTGTACGGGCTTCCGCCCCCTGGGCAGTTCGTCTATTATAGAGACATCAAGGTCGCCATAAAGGGTCATAGAAAGCGTGCGCGGTATAGGAGTGGCGGTCATGACCAGGACATCCGGGCTTGGCCCTTTTTCCTTCAAAGCCGCCCGCTGCAAGACACCAAAGCGATGCTGCTCATCGACAATTACCAGCCCCAGCCGGCCAAACTCAAAACCCTCCTGGATCAGGGCGTGAGTCCCTATGACCAGACAGGGATTACCCCTGGCCACCTCATGATATATCTCCTTCCTGGCGGACCCGGGCATACTACCGGTAAGAAGATAAGCAGGCACAGACAGACCTTCCGCCATCTTTCTGAAATTGTCGTAATGCTGTCCGGCCAGGATTTCCGTGGGGGCCATAATGGCCGCCTGAAAACCGTTACCGATGGCCGTCATGGCCGCAGCAAAGGCCACCACGGTCTTGCCGCTGCCCACATCTCCCTGCACCAGTCTGTGCATGGGGTAGGGCCTGCCCATATCTTTTTCGATCCCGGCTAGGACGCGCCTCTGGGCCCGGGTCAAAGGGAAAGGCAGTCTGGACATGAAATCCCGAAAAAGCCTGGGCTGACCCTTGAAGGCAATTCCCTTTTGCCTGGCCGTGCGCCTGCGGCGAAGGGCCAGTCCCAGTTCCAGGAAAAAAAACTCGTCAAAGATCAGGCTATGGTGATAAGCATTCTTGCCTTCTATAAGGGTCTTCGGGTCGGTATCATCACCCGGAAAATGGAGGGTAGAAAGGGCCCGGGGGAGCGAGACGAGCTTTCTTCGCCGCAATATATCCGCAGGTATAAAACTTTCCGTGGCATAAGCATGCGCGGTAACAGCGCCATCTAAGATGCGGCGTATCTGCCTCTGCGATATCCCCTCTGTCTCTGAATAAACGGGTACGATCCGGCCGAAACTGGTATCTTTGCCCTCCTCGCTATCCAGGCTTTCTATGTCCGGATGGATAAATTCCCTTTGTTGACGAAAGGAGTGCACCTCGCCGGAAAGGATCACCTTCAGTCCTTTTTTATAGGCCCGCTCCATATATACACGGGAGAAGTTAAACCACTTGGCGGAAATCTGGCCGGTCCGGTCCCGAACGATCATCTCAAACACCGCCCTGCGGCTGACCCGGTAGCGAATAGTACCGGATAAGACAATCTCACCCACTACTACCGCCCTCTGGCCCACCTTAAGGTCAGCAATCTTAGTAACCGCCCTTCTATCGTCATAGGTGCGCGGTATAAACAAAAGAATATCTTCCAGGGTCTTGATACCCTTCCGGGCCAGCCTGACAGACCGGCTTTTACCCACTCCTTTCAGGAACTGGACATCCTGTGCCAAGGTTTTTCTGTTTTGCCGGTATCTACTTAAGAGGACCTCTGCGGCCAGGTCGGATAATTCCCCCAGGGCCTTTGCTACCCTTTCCCGCCTATCCGGCAAGGCTTTTCCTTCATAGTCCTGGAATAGCTCCTTCATATCCAGCAACCTGGCCTTCGCTTCCCCATGTACGCCCTGGGATAAAAGCTGATCGATAGCTCCGATTATCGTGGCGCCTAATTTCTTTACCGTCCCCAGGTTTGCGAAATCTTCCTTCGCAACGAAGAAGAGCGGATTAAGAAGGCAATCAAAATAAAAGGCCAGATGGGGCATACATAGCTTCCATGCTTTTACAGATAAAAAATCTCCTCACACGGCCTTTATAAGGCCGGTTTACTCTTGACAACGTCCGGGAATAGTAGCATATATTCACGTCTTGTAAAAGATATTACAGGCTGAATATAGTGCCCCGTCAAAGTCAGCGTGCGTGAAGTTATATGGCCATCAAGGCATTAGACAAAACATAATTGAAAGTTCAAATAAAATCCAGACAATCAATAAAGGAACTATAGACGGATGCAAAAAAAATATCTATTCGCCCCCGGGCCGGTGTCCATAGCCCCGGGCACCCTGCTCGCCATGGCCCAACCCATTATTCATCACCGGGCGCCGCAGTTTGCCGCGATACTGCGTGAGGTCGAAGAAGGGCTCAAGTATCTCTTCCAGACAAAAAACGACGTCCTTATCCTTGCCTCTTCCGGTACCGGGGCCATGGAAGGGACCGTAACCAACACCTTATCCAAAGGCGACAAGGCCCTGGTCGTCCGCGGCGGCAAATTCGGAGAGCGCTGGACGGAAATCTGTGAGGCCTACGGCGTTACGGCTGTAAACATAGATGTCAAGTGGGGGGAGGCGGTAAATCCGGCCCTTATCCGTTCCGCCCTGGAAGCAGACAGAAGCATCAAGGCCGTCTTCATTCAGGCCCATGAGACATCCACCGGTGTAAAGCACCCTATAAAGGAAGTAGGCGAGATCGTCAAGGCCTATCCTGACACCATACTGGTCGTAGATGCCATCTCCGCCCTGGGTGTCTTTGACATCCCGGTCGATGAGTGGGGTTTAGACATCGTCGTGGCTGGTTCCCAGAAGGCATTTTGCTTACCGCCGGGTCTGGCCTTCGCCAGTATCAGCCCCAAGGCCTGGCAACGGGTCGAAAAATCGAATCTGCCCAAATATTACTTCAATTTTCTTAAGGAAAGAAAATCCCTTAAAAAAGACCAGACCGCTTATACTCCGGCGGTTTCCCTGATCGTAGGTCTAAGAGAAGTACTGGCTGGAATAAAAGAGGAGGGTCTGGAAAAACTATTCGCCCATCACCGCCTGCTGGCTGAGGCGGCGCGTAAGGCCGTAACCGCCATGGGGCTTAAACTCTACACGGCAGTTCCCTCGGAGGCAGTTACGGTAATCCAGGCGCCGGAGGATGTGGACGGGCAGAAGGTCGTCAAATTACTGCGTGAGAAGTACGGTATAACCATCGCCGGAGGCCAGGGTAAGGCCAAAGGCAAAATCTTCCGCATCTCTCATATGGGATATACCGACAGGTTCGAACTCATACTCGTACTCTCGGCTGTGGAGATAGTCTTAAAAGAACTTGGTTACCACTTGGAACTGGGCAGCGGGGTCAAGGCCGCCGAAGAATATCTCTTCCAGCACCGGGATGTAGCTTAAAGGATTAGACTATAAGGAGCCAATAATGAAAGTACTGGTCAGCGATAATCTATCCCCCAAAGGCATCGAGATACTGAAACAGGCCGGCCTTAAGGTGGTCTTCAAGACCGGACTCAAGCCGGAAGAACTCAAGAAAGAGATAAAAGACTGTGATGGCCTGGTCATCCGGAGCGCCACTAAAGTTACCGCGGATATTATCGGGGCCGCCAGGAAACTCAAGGTCATTGGCCGGGCGGGCATCGGACTGGACAATGTGGATATACCGACGGCCAGCAAAAAGGGCATCATTGTAATGAATACGCCGGGCGGTAACGTGGTTACCACTGCCGAGCACACCATAACCATGCTTCTAGCCCTCTCCCGGAATATTCCCCAGGCTACTACTTCCATGAAGGCCGGCAAATGGGAAAAGAAAAAATTTACCGGTCGAGAAGTATTCAATAAGACCCTGGGCATTATCGGTATCGGACGAATCGGCAGTATCGTTGCCGACCGCGCCCGTGGTCTAAAAATGCACGTCATAGCCTATGATCCATACATCAGGCCGGAAACTGCTGAGAAGTTGGGGGTAGGTCTGGTATCTCTGGACGACCTTTATACCCGTTCCGACTATATCTCCATCCATGTCCCCCTGACTAAGGATACGAGAGAATTGATCAATAGAGAATCATTCGCCAAAATGAAAAATGGGGTCATGTTGATTAACTGTTCACGCGGGGGTATTGTGGACGAAGGGGCCCTTTATGAGGCCATGCAGAGCGGCAAAGTAGCCGGTGCAGCCCTGGATGTTTTTGCCCAGGAACCACCTCCGCAGTCCCACCCTTTACTTACTATGGATAAATTTATATGCACGCCGCACCTTGGTGCTGCTACCGAAGAGGCCCAGGAAAATGTGGCCGTAGCCATAGCCAACCAACTGGTTGATTTTCTCAAAAACGGTAATATCTCTAATGCGGTCAATTTTCCTTCTGTAAGTTCTGATGTACTGGCCAGCATTCAACCTTACCTGACCCTGGTCGAGAAGATGGGCAGTTTCCAGATGCAGATGGCCAAGGGCGGTATCCAGGAAGTGACTATCGAATATGTCGGCGACGTCGCCAATATGGATACCCGGCCGATAACTATAGCGATGTTGAAAGGCCTGTTCGCTCCTATCTTGAAGCACGACGTCAACTTCGTTAATGCGCCTATTATTGCCAAGGAACGAGGGGTAAAGGTCACAGAGTTGAAGAGCACCACAACCGAAGATTTTACCAATCTTATCACCCTGCGCGTCAAAACACCACAGGAAGAAAACGCCCTCTCCGGAACGATCTTTGGCAAAAAAGAGCTGCGCCTGGTCAGGATAAACACCTTCCGCCTGGAAGCGGTCCTGGAAGGACACATGCTCTTTATTTATAACATAGATGAGCCGGGGGTCATTGGGGCTATCGGCACGACCATGGGCAAGGCCGGTTTAAATATCGCCCGTATGCACGTTGGCCAGGAGACAGGACCGGGCCGAAATGTCATCCTGTTAAATACAAATGCCCCGGTGTCGGCTAAGGTGCTCAAAGAAATGCTTAAGATACCACAGGTGGTGTCAGCACAACCACTTGAATTCTAAACAGTTTCGTGGCAATATAGTTATTCAGGGATAATCGGCCATGAACGAGGACAAAGAAAAAGGATATACGGTAAGAGACAGGCGTATTTTCTCCCAGGAAAAGTCTGGCCCGGAGGCGGAGAAGGCCGAAGAAAAGTCCGGCCAGGAGACTACCGCCACTTCAAAAGAAAGGCCGGTAGAAGAGGAGGTCCAGAAGGAATCTAAACGGCCCACAGTCTTGCCGCCGGTTGATTTTTCTACCTTTGTCTTCTCTCTTAATACCTCTGCCCTGGTTCACCTGGGTGAAATAGCCGATCCGGTCACCGGAAAAAGGGAAAGAGACCTGACTTTTGCCAAGCATACTATAGATACCATTGCCATGCTGCAAGAAAAAAGCAGGGGTAACCTGACCAAAGACGAAGAAGCCCTGATCCAACACATCCTGTATGACCTCCGCATGCGTTATGTCCGCGAGGTCTGAGGTTTAATAAAGAATCCAAGAGGCATCCCCTATGGATAACAAGAAAAAACGCCAGCTCAGCTTAATTGCCGTGGCATTAGTGTCAATAGTCTTTGGTCTGGCTCTGGCCTCCCGTTTTGATCTCATGGGAAGGCCGGCGGCTTCAAATACAGTGACTCCACAGACGTTGCCGGCATCCTTTGCAAGTTTAGTGAAGGCTGTGAGCCCGGCAGTCGTTAACATAAGCACCGTCCGCACCATCAAAGGCGGAGGACGGGTATTTCGCCATTTTATGGGGCCATTTGATAAAAACGATCCCTTCCGGGATTTCTTCGAGAAGTTCTTCGGCGATCAATCCCCCGAACGTGACCTGAAACAGCGTAGTTTAGGGTCGGGCTTCATTATCGACAAGGATGGATACATCATCACCAACAACCATGTTATTGAACGTGCTGACCAGATAAAAGTGCGACTAGCGGATGAGAGGGAATTTTCGGCAGAGATCATCGGCCGGGATCCCAAGACAGACCTGGCTCTGATTAAGATCGATTCCTTCCGCGACCTCCCGTCGGTAACCCTGGGTGACTCAGAGGCCCTCTCCGTCGGGGATTGGGTAATAACCATCGGTAATCCCTTTGGCTTAAACCACACCGTGACCGCCGGCATTGTCAGCGCTAAAGGAAGGTTTATCGGGGCTGGCCCGTATGATGACTTCATCCAGACAGATGCCTCTATTAACCCTGGAAACAGCGGGGGTCCGCTCTTGAATGTCAGGGGGGAAGTAGTCGGTATTAATACCGCTATAGTAGCCACCGGCCAGGGTATTGGTTTCGCCATTCCGATTAATATAGCCAAAGAAATTATTGTCCAGCTAAAAGAAAAACAAAGGGTAGTCCGGGGATGGCTGGGTGTGGCCATCCAGAAAATGACCCCTGAATTGGCCCGTTCTTTCGGCATCAAGGAGGGAAAGGGGGCCTTGGTGGGCGACGTCTTTGCCGGAAGCCCGGCCGATAAGGCAAATATTAAACGCGGTGACGTGATAATTGAATTCGACGGTCAGAAAATAGACGAAATGTCAGACTTACCACGCCTCGTGGCAAACACTCCAGTCGGGAAGACAGTCACTATAAAAATTACTCGCGAAGGGCAGGAACATACTCTAACCGCTAAAATTGCCGAGATGAAAGAGGAGAAACCACCTGTTGCCAAAACTAACGTGGAGATAAAAATTGGTCTAAGCGTCCAGGAAATCACACCTGAAATAGCCGAAAAATTAGGACTTGAAGATGAAAGCGGCGTTATCGTCGCAGGCGTCGCGCCGGGCAGCCCGGCCGAAGATGCCGATTTCAACCAGGCAGACATTATCAAAGAGATCAATCGCAAGGGTATAAAAAATCTGATAGACTACCGGATGGCCATGGACAAAGCGGCTAAAGAGGATACCATCTTATTCCTTGTACAGCGCGAAGGGCAAACCCTCTATTTGACCATCAATTTAAGAGAATAGACATATCATAGCCGTCTTTACTTATGATTTATGAGCGACTACCATATTCTTTATGCGCCTGCCAAAATAAACCTTTTCTTAAAAGTGACCGGGAAAGGAGCTGACGGGTATCACTCGCTCTTTACCCTTTTTCAAAAGGTAACCTTATTTGACCACATAATTATCAGAAAAGCGGAAAAGGGAATAAAACTGTCCTGTCCTCAGGGCACAGTGCCTGAAGATGAGAGGAATATTGCTTATCAGGCCGCTTCTTTTTTTTATAAAGTTACCGGCCTATCACCGGGTGTTGACATCGAAATCCGGAAAAATATCCCTGTAGCAGCCGGCCTGGGCGGTGGAAGCAGTGACGCCTCCTGTGTATTGAATGGATTGCAGGATCTGTACGGAAACCCCTGCGCCAGAGATAATCTCAGCTCCATAGGCAGCAAATTGGGGGCAGACGTACCGTTTTTTCTTGAACCCTATACCATGGCTATCGGACGTGGGATCGGAGATCGACTAGAGCCCATTTCCTCACCTCCTCCGCTATGGTTTGTGCTTATAAGTCCTTGTTTTCCTGTTAGTACTAAATGGGCTTATGAAAATTTAACGTTGACAACCAGAAAAAATCTTTTTATCTTCTCGCCCGAACATGTTATTAATATAGAACAATTTCTACATAACGACTTAGAAGAGGTTACTGCCTCACAGTATCCGGTTATTCATACTATGAAAGAATATCTGCTTTCCTACGGAGCTGAGGGGGCATTGATGACAGGAAGCGGCCCCACAGTATTCGGGCTTTTTAAGGAGAAGGAAAAAGCCCGGCTCGCCTATGAAAGGCTAAGGTCCGATTCAGACTGGGCAGTTTACCTTGTAAGATCATTATAACAGTTGGGGTGTCGTCAAGCGGTAAGACACGGGTCTTTGGAACCCGCATTCGGAGGTTCGAATCCTCCCACCCCAGCCATTATTTTAACTGTGTACGATATTAGTGTAAGGTGCAGAAGATGATCAACAGACTCAAGATATTCTCCGGCAACTCCAATCTACCCCTGTCACATGCTATATGTCGCTATCTGGGCATGGAATTGGGTAAGGCCATTGTTCGCACTTTCAGCGATGGCGAAACCCTGGTCGAAATCGGCGAAAATGTACGCGGCAGCGATGTATTTGTGATTCAACCCACCTGCCCTCCTGTAAACCAAAATCTAATGGAATTGCTTATTATGATCGACGCCCTGCGCCGGGCCTCGGCCAGGCGGATTACTGCCGTAATCCCCTACTATGGCTACGGCCGCCAGGACAGGAAAGTGGCCCCGCGCACACCGATAACCGCAAAACTGGTGGCAGATCTCATAACTACGCCTGGCGCACGCCGCGTCCTGGCCATGGACCTCCATGCCGGGCAAATCCAGGGTTTTTTCAATATACCCGTGGACAATCTTTTCGCTGCCCCTGTGCTCCTGGAATATATACGCGAGCATTTTCTTGAGAATCTGGTCATGGTATCTCCTGATGCCGGGGGCGTAGAGAGAACCAGGGCCTTTGCCAAACGACTGGATGCCCAACTGGCTATTATTGATAAACGCCGGGAGCGACCGAATGAATCACAGGTAATGAATATTATCGGCAATGTGAAAGGTAAAAATGTGGTTATACTTGATGACATGGTAGATACGGCCGGGACACTCTGTCAGGCCGCCCAGGCCCTGCATGAGCACGGGGCGAAGGTGATACACGCCTGTACCACACACCCGGTTTTATCCGGCCCGGCTATCGAACGCATTGAGGCTTCACCTATAAGCAAACTGATAGTCACAGACACTATTCCCCTCAGGCCGGAGGCCCAAAAATGCCGGAAGATTGAGGTGTTATCTGTAGCAGAACTCCTGGGGGAAGCCATCCAACGTATCCATAATGAAGATTCCGTAAGTTCTTTGTTTGTTTAGGAGGAATAAATGAAACAGATTGAATTAACTGCAGAAAGTAGAGAAAAAATGGGAAAAGGTGCGGCTCGCAGCCTGCGCCGTCAGGGCTTTACCCCGGCCATCTTCTATGGCAAGGGAATTCCACCTCAACCGCTGACTCTGGATAGTCTAGAGCTTAAACGTAAGCTAAACAAGGCCGGAAGCGAAAATGCCATTTTTGCCCTGACCATTAAAGACGATGCCCGTACAGTAAATAAAATGGCTATATTGAAAGAAGTGCAAACGAATCCCCTAAGCCGGGAAATTATCCATACCGATTTGTATGAAGTCGCTATGGATAAGGAAATAGCGGTCTGGGTTTCTTTGCACGTCAAAGGGCGGGCCAAGGGAGTGGAACTAGGTGGTATCCTCCAGACAGTAACCCGTGAAATCGAACTGGAATGTTTACCGGCAGATATTCCGGAGTTCATCGAGGTTGATGTCACTTCCCTGGATATTGGGGAATCAATCCATATAAAAGACCTGAAGCTGCCGGAAAACCTCAATGTGCTAGACGATGCCGACATCACTTTAGTTACCGTGGTGCCGCCAGTGTCTGAAGAAGCGGTAGTTGCCGCCGAGGAAGAAACCGCTGCTGAACCGGAACTAATTTCCGCCAGGGGCAAGGAAGCCGAGACAAAAGAGTCGAAATAAAGGTGCGCTGTATCGTCGGCCTTGGTAATCCGGGCATCAAGTACGCAGAAACCAGGCATAATATTGGTTTCATCCTTATTGATCACCTTGCCGGGATATTTCAGATCTCACTCACCGCAAAGAAGTGGGATAACCTCATTGGTAAGGGGTATATTGGCGAAAGGCAAGTCCTCCTGGCCAAACCCCTTACCTATATGAACCGGAGCGGTTTAGCAGTAGCACAGATACTTAGCTTCCACAAGATACCCCCCCAGGGCCTCCTGGTCGTCCATGATGATATGGACATCCCCTTAGGGCGCATAAAGATAGTGCGGGGTGGAGGATCAGGCGGACATAATGGTGTGGATTCGATTATTGAGACCCTGGGCACCCGGGAATTCCCACGCCTTAAGATTGGGATTGGCAGGCCATTACCTCAACAGAAGCCAGAGCATTACGTCCTTGAACCATTTTCTTTTGAAGAGAGATCAATTCTAGAAGAGACTCTAAAAAAAGCAGGAAAGGCATCTGAAGTCATAGTCCGGCAGGGAATTGAGGAAGCCATGAATCTTTTTAACATCAAGGATGATGAACTCGTAAAAAGCTAATTTATACCGTTAACGGTATCCTATATGCAACGAACTTGACTATAACACCAAAAAGCAGCAAAGATATTTAAAGGGCGTAGCAGGTAACTGATACCGTTTGT
>DSAQ01000167.1 GCA_011046395.1 Pseudomonadota bacterium | reverse complement strand
GTTATTAGTTATCCGATCAACGAATAACAATTAACGAATAACCTTTGGGCCTTTCAGCTTTCAGCTTTGAGCTTTTTGTCTGTAAGGCAGGTCACTATCCCGGGGTTACCTAGGGTGCCCTCTATATGGAACCTGGCCTGAGTAAAATGTTCAACGACCCAGATATTGGTCATGAGGTGCAAGGTTATTTCTGCGGTAAAGATTTTGCTCTCTCCATCAGCCAAGGCCATATAGGGGATGATCTGATCGGCCAGATGTCTATCTATGGCCGCCTGACTGTCCAAAAAGGAGAGGAATAGATCGGCAGCCTCATCGGCTACTTCCTCCGCTCGTTTTCCTCTGGCCCCTAAGGCGGAAAAACCGGCACAGGAATCGCCTCCCCGAACCCTTAAGAACACAAAAGTTCCCTGACCAATAGAAGGCGCCGTAATCTCTTCACAGGAGGCTTTTATACCCATAGCGGAAAGTCTCTTCAGTAATTGTCTCTTTTGTCGGTTTACGATGTGCTCCGGCAGATTGGAAGCTGCTGATATTGCGGTCACCTCTCCTGGTTGCAGCTTATCAGTCCTGGATATACCTTTCAACTGGGTAACCGGCTTTATGGAGAAATGGACAATGCCTTCACCTATAGGATACCAGCCCCATCGTTCGAGATGGGCATCCACCACCATGCCCATTTCTTCTATGGTGGGGATAAATACCCCGGCCAGGTAGTGAAAGGGCGGACTCCAAGGCACATGAGTTCCGCCTCTTATGGTCACATTGGAAGGCCCGCCTGCAAAAGCTAATGGAAGTGATATGGTTTGAAAGACCAGAGAGACGGATCCGGCGCTTCCTCTTTCTTCAGCCACATCAAATAGATACTTGCCGCCTTTTAATGTAACAGGCCGAAAGGCGAGGGTAGTTGAACCGATGGTAGCGCCGTCAACCGCTGCCTGGCTGATCGCCTTTGCTGCCCTTACACCGGCCAGATGCTGCGGGCGCAGACCGGGATTTTTTCTGTTAGCGCGGATGTTATAGATGCGGAAGGGCTTCTGGAGGAGACAGGATAGACTTAGAGCGGTCCGTAGTATCTGCCCACCTCCCTCTCCATAGGAGCCATCGATTTCGATCATAAGTCAGCCATCAGCGATCAGCTCTCCGGGTTCCGTGTTACGGGTTTCGGGTTAAAAAACTCGCACCGCGTAACTCGAAACGCGAAACCCTCCTTTCGACTTATCACCCATCACTCTTCTTCTGACTGCTGACTATCGACTTAGGACTAATGATTACTGGGACTGCCTTTTTAATTTTCAGAAACCGGGATACGTAAAGAAAATGTGGTGTTGCTATATTGTTCCTGGACGGATAGGTCGAAATTGTATTTTTTTCTTAAAAGATTAAGAAGGCATAGCAGAAAATTGTTTTGTGGTGCTTGCATTGAGGCCGTACCCGAATATCTTATATCCAGACAAATCATATTATTTTCAAATCCGGTGGAAATAAAAAGCTCCTTTTTATCAGAAAGATTCATGGCCTTGATGCAATAGTCTAAGAGATTGAAAATAAGTTGCGAAAAATCGATATAAGCCCCCCATATAAATGGAAGGTCTTTTGCCAGGGCCAACTTTTTGTTAATTTCATACCTGAACTTCAGGTTTGTTTCCAAGAACATAATCTCGTTCATAATAATATCATTCAGATTAAGAAGCCGGGGCATCGTGTCCTGCTCTTTTTTTATCCTGGCCATGAAATTACGACACAGATCAGAGAGGGTTTGTACATTATGACCGATCATCCTTAGTCCTTCTATGTACTTATCAAGCTTGTCTATACCGGGGGCGCCATGAGAAGTATCTGCCGAGCTATTTTTACCGGCCTGCATCTCGAGATTTAACAGTTCAAGTCTGCCTTGTATGGAAGAAAGAGGGTTGACTATGTTATTCAATAATCCGTTTATTATCAGCCCGACGGAAGAATGTCTGGATTGTTCAATAAGGACTGATTCAAGCTCTTTTTCCCGTAAGGCCCATTGCCTTTCCTTTGAAACGTCCTGGATTACGATTATTATACCTGAAACAGCTCCACTGGCTTCAATAACAGGCCTTAATTCCAAGTCTAAATAATGATTATTTGATTCTTTTAGAGGTGGTTCATAAGAAACATTCTTAATTCTATAGCTCTTACCACCCAAGACTTCCTGCAATATGTCTTTAAATGTCTTTTCCTGATACCGTAAATTAAATAGCTTGTTCACCTCCCAGATGGGTCGGCCGATTACTTTTTGCTTTTCCGGTATGAACGCAGCACATTGCTTTGGATTGTAATTTCTGATTACAAATTCCTCGTCTAATATAATAACCCCATTATTTACCGAGTTAATGACGTGGTTGTTCAGATTTTTGAGTTGTTGAATCTCAGGGTAAAATGGATGCCGGGCATAATCAACAAATGCCGCCAGGTTATTATCCATATATTGTGAGACTAATTCTATGGGCATAACAAAGGAGACAGGTTTTTCAAATTTAACGCCCATACCGGATTCATGGTTGGGTTGACGTTCAATAATCCAGCGTACATCGCCTTTGACTCTGACTAACTGGTCCGTTTCCGGAATGGTAAAATTCAGATTTATGGCGGTTCCAACGTCCGGTAGTTCTTCCGATAAAATAAATGCCCCGTTTTGATGAATATCTAAGGCAATACTGTCTTCAAAATCTCTGCCGGCAACACGGTGACGGACGGGAAGCCGTACCGGGATACGAAAATGTCTCCTTCTTTCAGCATCTAAGTGCATATTAACACCACTTTCTTTAAGTCCGGACTAAACTTAATATAAGAGTGCCGGTGACATAATTATTTTGAACGCTTCCAATATTGAGCAAAAAAGGTGCCAGAACTTTTATAGGCCATAGATAATTGATAACTATTGAATATTATAAATGATTTAATTATATGTGTAAATCCCGGACAGAAACGTTTAAGACGTAAATGGAAATAGTGGTAACTTATTGTGGAACTTTTTTCTCCTGGTAGTGGAAATATTTTTCTCATCTGCAAGTCTTGTAGTGAATACTGCCTCATTTTCTTTCCTTGTCTAAATCGGGTGGTTTTTTTATGTCCGCCTCCTTTATTTTATAGAGCAAGGCCTTATAACTGATCTTAAGATGTCGTGCGGCCAGCTTCTTATTCCAGTTCGTTCTCTTTAAAACTTCCTCTATCACCTCTTTTTCGATCTTCAGGAGGGCCTGTTTTTTGATTTCTTTAAGGGAAGGAAGGGAGATGATCCTCTCTTTTTCTTCACCCAGATCTATTAACTTCTCCAGAACATCCCGGGATATTTTTTCTTTTGCTTTTACATCCGGCGCCGCTATGGCCATATCCCTTCTTGTGGGCGCCGCATGGATTTTATCGAGCATTTCTTCCTTTAATTGTTCCCAATCATTCAGGACCAGGAGTCTTTTTATGTAGTTTTCCATTTCCCGCACATTTCCAGGCCAGTGGTAACTAAAAAAGATATCCAGTACTTCTTTATCCAGAACGAAATCAGGATTAAACTGCTTACCATATCGTGAGAGGAAATGCTCAAATAAAATGGGTATATCTTCCTTTCTGTCGCGGAGGGGAGGTACCAGGATTTTTATGATATTTAAACGATAAAAAAGATCTTCTCTAAAAAGACCCCGCTTAACCTCGTTTTCCAGGTCGTGGTTGGTTGCTGAGACTACCCAGGTATTCACCTTGACATCCTTTTTACCACCAATTCTCGAAAATTCGCCATCCTGAAGTACCTGCAATAATTTTGATTGCAATGTTAACGGCATATCTCCAATTTCGTCTAAGAATATGGTGCCGTCATTTGCCTGTTCAAATTTACCAGGTTTCAGTCCGTCAGCCCCGGTAAAGGCACCCTTTTCATAGCCAAACAATTCACTTTCCAGGAGCTCGGAGGGAAGGGCGGCACAATTGACCTTAACAAAGGGGAAATCCTTGCGGTGGGATTGGAAATGCAAGGACCGGGCAACTAATTCCTTGCCGACACCACTTTCTCCGTAAATTACAACCGTCAGGTCAGTATCGACTATTTGCTTAATAAGCTCTTTTATTCTTTTAATTGGCTCACTTTCACCAACTATCATATCCATAATATCCATAAAGGATGCCTTCTCCATGTCTTATACTATATCTTATTTTATCGACTAAAAGGAAATTTTTTTTAAAAAAAGTGGAAAGTTTTTTCTTATAAAATGGAAAAGTTCTTCCATAATATAAATAAAATTGATTAATTAACGTAATATCAACTTCTTTGATATGTAATATAATGTATAACATTATAAATATTTAATATTATATTAATCTTATGTATAATAACGTGGAGGCTATTTGTCAGCTGGAAGCCCTGTGGAAATAAGGCATTTTTAAGTAGCGTCGGATAAGATATATTATGTTAACTTTATGCGAATAACTTAAAAATCTCGTTGGGTATATCTTTTAGCGATGTCACAATATCTACCCCACCCCATTTTACGGCTTCTTTAGGCATGCCAAAGACGACACAGCTCTTTTCATCCTGAGCTATCGTTTTTGCTCCAGCCTGTTTCATCTCTAACATACCTTTTGCCCCATCCGCCCCCATGCCGGTGAGGATTACGCCTATGGCATTACTTCCCACATATTGCGCAATTGAGCTGAAAAGCACGTCCACAGACGGCCTTTGATGGCATACCAGTGGTCCTTGCTTGACCGTGACGTAATAACGTGCCCCGCTGCGCCCTAAAAGCATGTGGTAGTTTCCCGGAGCGATCAGTGCAGTGCCGTTTATTACCGAATCTCCGTCTTTGGCTTCCTTTACTTGAATCTGGCAAATGTCGTTTAAGCGATTGGCAAAGGCGGTGGTAAAATTTGCCGGCATGTGCTGGACAATGACTATACCGGGTATGTTGGGTGGCATCTGGGTAAGAACCTCTTTTATAGCTTCCGTTCCGCCTGTAGAGGCTCCAATGGCTATAACCTTGTTTGTGGTCTCAGCAAGGGCTAGAGACGGACGCGGGGCTGCAGAGGTTACCTGGTAGTTCTCTTTGGTGGAAGCTGTACGCGGGTTTACTTTAATGTGGGCCGCAGCCCTTATTTTATCAAGGAGTTGAACCGTCATATCAGCGACGGTGTAAGCGGAGCCGGGTTTGGCGATGACCTCTACTGCCCCGGTATCAATGGCCTCTAAAGCCAATTTGCCGCCGGCAGGGGTAAGCGAGCTTACAATTATGACCGGTAGCGGATAGTATTTCATGAGCTTACCTAGGAAGGTCAGTCCGTCCATGCGGGGCATTTCAATATCCAGGGTGATTACATCCGGCTTCAGGTTAACTATTTTATCCCGGGCCACATAAGGATCGGGCGCTGTTCCGACGACTTCAATATCAGGTTCTTTAGATAATTCTTCAGAGAATATCTTTCGGACAATGGCCGAGTCATCGACTATCAATACCTTTATCTTGGATATGCTCATATTGTACAGCTCCAGTTGTATAGCTCCAGAATGTTAACCGCGGTCAAAGAGAACGACCATTATCCCCCAATCGGTCTCAAAATATATGTGCTCCACACCTGAATCCTTGACAAAGGGAGAGATGTCCCCGACTAATTCAGCAGTGGGTGTGGTTAATCGTTGGGTTCCTTCTTTATGGGTTTTATTCAGGGTATTTCCCAGGACCATGTTTGCTATTTCTTTAGTCGTATCAATGAGTTCTTCTTTACTCACACCTTTATTGTCTTCCTTGCGAAGGAGGGTTTCGGTCAGGCTGCCGGTCATTTCGTCGGGAATAAAGATATCCAGAATCCGCTTCCGGTCTTCGCCTTTTACTCCGATCTGACCATGAAAATAAGGGCCGGGGAGTGACGTAACCTGGCCCATTTCGTCTTCGCCTATGGGGTCAACGAAGGTAAAGAACATGGTCTCAAACACCTCTTGGACCACAACGGTTAAAACGTTTCTATCAACAGGATTCATCTGGTCTTCTCCATAATCTCTTCGAGTTTTTCCTTGATTACCTCGGGCATAAACGGCTTCTGGATATGCCCTTTAACCCCCAAAGACATGGCTTCATCTATACAGGCCTGGGAGCCTTCCGTGGTTATCATAACTACCGGAATGTTTTTATAGATCTCATGCTCTCTCATCTTTTTTAGAAAGGTTAGGCCATCCATCTCGGGCATATTGATATCACTTAGAACCAAGTCTATCCACTGCTCATTAAGGACTTCGAGCGCTTCTTTTCCATCGCCGGCCTCAAAAAAGGACCCGACATCGAAGCCGGAAATCGAGATGACCTTGCGTATAACGTTGCGCATGGCCATAGAATCATCGACTATTAAGACATTAAAGGCCATAGGAAGCCGCCTCCATTTGTAGAGTTAATATTTGAGCAGTTCTTCCGCCTGCTGGAGTTCATCCCATAGTTCAACCATACATGATTCGAGATGTTTTTCTTTCAGACCCAATTTTTTCATAACGTCATCCTTCCCATAGTCAGCAAGGCCATAACCCGTGCCAATACCCATCATTATGGTCATCAGATTACAGAGATGAACGGTGCAGGAGATATAATTCTCCGTATCGGGCACATGGTGTTGGGCAATTGCTTCTACCAGGGCCTCGGGAAAATTCCATTCCTCAGCAATTCGGGCACCTAATTCGGCGTGATCAATCCCGATAATCTCTTTTTCCGCCTGCAAAAAAGGATACTGCTGTTCTTTAACTAATCTGATTATTTGATCATATTCTGTCCTGACATAAGTACTAAGTATTACTTTGCCAATATCATGAAGGAGGGCAGCGTTAAATAAGAAGGGATCTTCGGGTAAGCCTGTTTTTTGCACCAATATCTGAGAAAGAAGGGCGCAGGCCACAGAATGTTTCCAGAGCTCGCCTTTTTCCAGGTTATAACCCAGGCCGGCCTTTTTGTAATATTTGTTGCTGCTGTCGGTCATAATAATCTCGTGTAATTTTTTCTGGCCGAGCAAGACCAGAGCCTCCTGCAACGAACTGATCTTTCTCTTCAGCCCGAAGTATGCAGAATTGCATAATCTCAATATATTAGCCGTCATAGCCTGATCAAGCTGTATAACCTTGACCAGATCCTGAACGTTGCTTTTAGGGTCGTGCAGTAAGGAAAATACCTTTTGAGCTACTTCTGGAAGTGGCGGCAATTCCTTAATGTCTTTGGCAATGATTCTGATATGTTTCATAGTTCTATCTCTTCACGATCCGATACCTTCAGATAGACATGCCCCGTGCCTATCTCCAGGCACATGGTGCGGTTGACATTACCACCTATGTCTTCTTTGTTTATAAGGACGTCGTTTTTCCAAAAGATTTTACGAAGGGCCATGTAGTTGCGTTTACCAATATTAAAAAACCCGCTGGCATCCATGACCTGGCTCCCCCCGGCTATTTTAATTATCATGCGTTTCTTATCAGCGCCGTATTTATATGCCTCTTTGAAAAGTAGGGGCACGCCTGTATCTGCAAACATGCACGGATTTTTTTCTGCCTTATCAGGGGCTATCTTTGATTCAGGAAGCATTAGATGAAGCAACCCCCCCACCTTAACTACCGGATCATAAATGGACACGCCGATACAGGACCCCAGGGAGTAAGTAATTAAAACAGCCGAAGGATCGTTGCTTACGCACATATCTGCAATGCTGACGACGAGTTTACTGGCCACAACCGATCCTCTCTCTATTTTTTCTGATAGACAGTCGGCCGTGCATATTTAAAGGCATGCTTTATACCCGTCAGGCTTTCTGAGTGCCCGATAAAAAGGTAGCCTCCTTCACCTAGCGCCGAATAAAAACTGTTTACTACTCTATCCTGTGTGTTCTTATCGAAATAGATCATCACATTACGGCAAAAAATTATGTCCATAGGTTCTTTCCATGGATAGGGTTCCATGAGGTTATGTCTCATAAATTGGATGCAGTTCTTGACCACAGGCTTAACCTGGACGTATCCCTGCCATCGGCCCTGTCCTTTTTGGAAGAACTTTTTTAGGATATTAATATTAATATCCTTGCATCGTTCTTCCGGGTATATCCCTTGCTCAGCTGTAGCTAAAACCCTTGTAGATATATCGGTTGCCAATATTTTTAAGTTTAACGTCGGTGTAATTGCCTTATGTTCTAAGATAGTTATTATAAGAGAATAAGGCTCCTCGCCTGATGAACAACCAGCGCTCCAGATTCTTATCTTTCCGCCCCTTTTTTTATCTGCAAGCAGGCCTGGCAGCACTTCATCTGCCAGGAATTGAAAGTGCTTGGATTCACGAAAAAAACTGGTTAGGTTGGTGGATACGCTATCCAGTAGTCGAACCAGTTCCTCACCACTTTTGTCCTGCAGCACGTAATCATAATATTCCTGAAAATTGTGAAAATTAGAACTTCTTAGCCTTTTGGCCAGCCTGGCACGTAGTAGTTCCTTCTTGCCTGTGTGGAGGTTAATGCCGGCCTTAGTATAGATGAGCTTACTGAAGAGTTCGAATTCGTTATCGGTAAGGTCGTCGAACATCAGATTACTTGAATATCTTGCTTATTTTTTCTTCCAGAACTTCGGCCGTAAATGGCTTGACAATATAATTGCTGGCCCCAGTCTTAACCGCCTCCACGATATTCTGTTGCTGTGCCTCGGCAGTGACCATCATTACGGGGAGGTCTTTTAATGCGGCGTCTGCCTTGATAGCCTTAAGTAGATCAAGGCCGGTCATAACCGGCATGTTCCAGTCAGTTATTACAAAGTCAAATTTTTCTTTTTTCAAGACCTCAAGCGCTTCTTGACCGTTTTCGGCTTCGCCTACATTTTCGAATCCCAGTTGTTTCAGAATGTTTTTTACTATACGGCGCATGGTGTTAAAGTCATCAACCACCAATATTCTCATGTTCTTATCTGCTGGCATAAATTAACTCCCCTTTTTCATATATAAGCTTTCAGCTAACCGGGTTTCGAGTTACGAGTTTCGAGTTACGAGTTTTTTAACCCGAAACCCGTAACACGGAACCCGCAACCCGAAACCCTCATTTCGACTCATCACTTCTTCCGACTCCCGATGGCTGACTGCTAATTAATGCATCATTCCTAATTTTTGTTCTTCGGCCACACTAAATATGCCGTTTATGTCTAAAATCAGCCCTACTTTCCCGTCTCCTAAAATGGTCCCTCCGGCCAGTCCTCTGACATTTTTCATGTGGTCTCCGAGACTCTTGATGACTACTTCTTGTTTACCAAGGAGGTCATCAACCAGCAGGCATTTCTGCCGTCCTTCGTTTTCAACCACAACCACCAGAGACTCGCAAGGATCTTTATGTTCAGCTTCAACATTAAACATCTTATATAATCTTACTAATGGGATAAGATTTCCCCTGACCTTAATCATCTCGCCCTTGCCATGGACAGTACTGTATTCTTCTTGCCGCGGCCTTATAGTCTCTTTAATAACTATCGTTGGCACGATATAACGTTCTATCCCTACCCTTACGATGATGCCATCGATAATAGCCAGGGTAAGCGGAACCTTAATGGTGAATGTAGAGCCTTCCCCGGGACGCGAGTCTATCTCCACCTTGCCGCGCAACTTTTCTATGGTTTTCTTTACTACATCCATCCCTACGCCCCGGCCGGAGACATCGGTTATCTTATCGGCTGTAGAAAATCCGGCTTGGAATATAAGATTATCAATTTCAAATGTGGAGAGACCTTCGGTGTTTTTGATCAATCCTTTTTCCTTAGCCTTTTTTAATATCTTTTCGCGGTTCAGACCTTGTCCGTCATCTTCAATCTCAATTACAATGTTACCGCCTTTTTGATAAGCCCTTAACCAGATAGTGCCGGTGGCCGGCTTGCCTTTAGTTGCTCTTTCATCCGGCATCTCGATGCCATGGTCTATAGAGTTACGTATCATATGCACCAGGGGATCGTAAATGGCGTCAACCATATTGCGGTCAATCTCTGTATCCTCACCGCTCATCTGAAGATCAACCTGTTTTTCAGATTTTTTGGCCAGATCCCGTACTAACCGGATCATTTTCTGAAGAGTCTGTTTTATGGGTACCATTCGCAAAGACATGGCTGTCTTCTGTAGCTCAGTAGTAATACGGCTTAGCTGGGAGAAGTCACGGATAAGTTTCTGATCCCGTATGGCCTGGACGTGGGAATTCTGCCAGATAAGGGACTGGGTGATGACCAGCTCACCGACCATATCTACCAGGTTATCGAGCTTGCCAATGTCCACCTTGACGGCGCTATTGGCAGTTCCGGCAGATGCAATGGAGGCCATAGCTTTTTGTTCACGCAGGGCATGGGCTACCTCTTTGGGTTTAACGTCGGCCTCTCTGATGATAATCTCTCCGATTTTTTCACCGGAATCTCGCTGCCTTTCCAGGGCCTTATCTATAACCTCTGCATCGGCAACACCCTTTTCGACCAGTATCTCTCCCACTAATTTAGGCACCGGTCGAGCGGCCTCTTCTCCCAACCTCCCTTCCTGTGCAGCCTTTATCCGGCTGATAAAACTGTCCAGGTCGTAATCCTTTTGCTCAAATGTACCTGTCTCCAGGGCCGTTTTTATGTCCATTATCATCCTCTTCAGGCCATCACAGGCGTCCAGGATAAGGTCAATAATTTCTGAGGAGATCAAAAGTTCGCCGTTTCGGGCCCTGTCCAGGATATTTTCCGTTTCATGGGCTAACTTGTTAATGTCCTGTAGATTCAAAAAGCCTGAAACACCTTTTATAGTATGGAATGGTCTAAAAATAGCGTTTATGCAGTCCTTATCCTCGGGGGACTGCTCAAGGGAGAGGATGTCCACCTCAATTTGTTCAAGATGTTCCATACCCTCGTTAATAAAGCCGGTAAGCAATTCTTTATCCTGAGTAATGTCTATAACCGATTTGCTCTTGGTCACAGAAGCTTCAGATGTTGTCTCCTCTTCCATTTTTATGTCATCTTGTCCCGCTGTTTGCCCTTCCGTATCTGCAAGATTTAATTCTTTAAGCAGGTTATTAAAGTTTTTAAGAGAAGCGGTGGCCTGCTCCTGGTCTTTTTCTCTGCAAATATCCTGTAACATAGAGATGGCCTGGCTTATTTTTTCATAAGCTACGTCCGTGTCGGGTATCTCGCCCAATATGATCTTTTCTATAATAAGCTTGAGTCCCCCGCCTATCTTCTTTACAGCCTCCGGGAGGGTTGGATCCTTATAGGCCACAACCTCTTCGATCTTAGAGAGGATCTCCCCTAACTCAACCAGATTGTCTGGACTCAGCATTATAGTCTTAAGTGCAATATCGTCCAATATCTCCTGCAAGGTTTTGGGTTCTTTGTCCATCTCTATCCCTCTAAGTTTTCCTTATTTGACTATACATATTGGGACTACTACTGTTTTTTTGCATCGGCATGAAGGGTTTTTTTCTTAAATCCTGATTGAAAATTCCCGGCGGGTTATAGTTATGTGGCAGTCGATTTCTTCCCGGAAAAATAAAGGGGTATAAATATGGTCAAAAAGAGTAAAACTTCTGTGCGGGTAGCTCAACGCATGTCAGTTTATTCCCGTAAACTGCACCGGTATCAATGCCTATCTTGTTTCCCATCACCAGCGGCTCACCAAAAGGCGTATGCCCGAAGACGACTTTCTTGCCAAAGTCGTACATAGAAGAAAAAAAAGCCTCCCTTATCCAGAGAATGTCCTCTATTTTTTGATCCTTTAGCGGCAAATAAGGCCGAAGGCCGGCATGAACAAAGATATAGTCCTCTGTCTCATGTATAAGGCGCAGTGAACAAAAAAAATCATGATGATCTGGGGGCAGGGAAACCCTCCCTTTGTTGCTATAGGCATCGATGGTCTTCTGGCCTCCATTCAGGATGAACAAAAAGGGGCTGACTCTGTCAAGATAATCGAGGAACATCTTTTCATGGTTACCCATGAGAAATACTATATTATTTGTCTTATTTCTCAAATCTAAGAGATAGTCGATGACCTCACGGGAAGCCGGGCCGCGGTTAATATAATCTCCGAGAAAGATAAGAGCATCTTGGTCAAGGTTAACCGGCAGGATACCCATTAACCCTTCCAGCTTATCCAGGCATCCATGAATATCCCCAACCGCAAATATACGTCTATTGTTCATAACCTTTATAATCAATACAGGATGTTCTCGTAAAGACTCCAATGTTGATGAATCCGTAAAAAAGCTTTTTCACCGCTGAGCACGCAGAGTCCGCAGAGAAAAACTGTAAACTATTCAATATGTTATCTCAGCGTTCTCAGCGATCTTTGCGGTAAATTTTACTTCCAACGAACTCAGGTTGACGTAGCTGGTATAATTTGTTCATGTTCTTTGATAGTTATAAGTTTATAGCCAAGGTTTTTTGCTTTACGTTTTAAGGTTGCGATCACC
>DSAQ01000250.1 GCA_011046395.1 Pseudomonadota bacterium | reverse complement strand
TAACATGTTGATGTTGCATATGTTTTCTATCACGGGACAACATGAAAGTCAAGACAAAAATGCAATAAAATAATATTATTTCAAATACTTAAGCTAAAAACGACTTTTTACGAAACCATCAAGAATAAGGGGCAGGAACTTTTACTTTTGGTTTCCATGCCATTGGTACTCAAAGTAAGAGTTCTATATATGACCTGTCGCGAAGCTCTGTTATCCAGACCATAAAACGCTTATTCACATCTTGCTCAAACAGAACCTGATATATTTCTTCCCTTACCTCTTCAAAGGTTTTTTCTTTTGATTCTTTAATATCTATAACTTTAAAGATCTGATAACCGATAGGAGTTTCAACTACGGGACTTACCTCCCCAGCCTTAAGAGCGGTAATAACATCCCTCATATATGGCGCCAGCTCATTTTTATCCAAATAGCCCAGGTTGCCGCCCTCAGATGCGGTGGGATATCCAGAAAATTGCCTGGCCAGGCCTTCAAAATCAGCCCCATCCTTAGCCCGCTGGCGGATGTCTTCGGCCTTTTTAGAGATAGCCTGTTTTTCTTCCTCACTACAAACCCTGGGTATGCTGAAGACAATATGCTGAACCCTATATTCTTGTTGGCCGGTATAACTGCGTTGATTATTCTTATAGTGCTCTCTAAGCTTGTCTTCAGTTATAACGATCTTGGCATTGACTGTCTGGCTGATCAATTTGAAGCGTTCTATCTGCTCCTTGAGCTTCTGGCGGTATTCTTCCATCGAGACGCCGTCCTGTTCCAGACGGGCCGTCAGTTGTTCCTTTGTTATTTCATGGTCTCGAATAATTTTTTCGATGGCCGCATCAACCTCTGCCTCGGATACAGACAACCGGAGCCTTTTTGCTTCCTGCTCAGCCAGCTTTCGCTCAATAAGGTGATTAAGTACCTCAGTTCTTATTTTCCCCTTTTCTCTTTCTATAGTAGCGGCTGAAGCCTCCCGCTGGAGTTGATCTATAAGACGCTGTTCTTCTTTCCCTAATTCCGCCAGGGTTATGACGTCTTCGTTGACGATGGCTACAATACGATCGACAATTTCGGCAGAACCTACCGCAGGGAGGAGAAAGATAAGCGAAGAGATGAGAAGAAAAAAGAAATTGATTAGTTTCATGGTCGAGGTTTCATTATGAGAACATAAAATGTAATCTTTACTTGTAGTTGGACATTAGCATTTTACAAAAGGGCTTGCAAGACTTTTTTGACTTCCTCAAGTATCTGTACCCCTTTATCACCGGGTAGAGCCGCATAGAGTTTATTCTCGGCAGTAAAGCGGTACCTACCTTGGTTACGACGGATTAACGATAGGATTGTTTCCGGAGAAAGTCTGGTCTTATCGCTAAAGCTCAAGATAAAATGACCATTGGTGGTGTCCAAGCGGTGCACCTTGAGTTTCTTGAGATCCTGTTTGATTTCCATGATAGACATGAGGTCTTCGACCTCGGGGGGTATGGGGCCATAGCGGTCTATTAGTTCATCCTTTATGTCTGAGAGTGCCGTAACCGTATCTGCCATGGTTAACCGGCGGTAGGTAATGAGACGCTGATCCGGCTCCGGCAGATAGTTTTCTGGTATGTAGGCGGAGACCTTAAGATTAATTTCCGGCTCAAACTCTTCTTCAACCGGAGTACCCTTAAGTTCGTTTACAGTCTTTTCAAGGAGATCCAGATACAGGTCATAGCCCACTACCGCAATATGTCCGGTTTGGCTGGTTCCAAGGATATTGCCAGCACCTCTAATCTGGAGATCGCTCATGGCCAGTTTAAAACTGGATCCCAATTCGCTGAGGTCTAATAAGGCCTCGAGCCTTTTTTGGGCATCCCTTGTAAGATGGGCTGGTGACGGGACTAACAGATAGGCATAAGCCTGCTCTTTAGATCGCCCCACGCGGCCGCGGAGCTGGTAGATCTCGGCCAGACCGAGCCGGTCAGCCCGGTTGATGATTATGGTATTAGCCGAGGGTATATCCAGGCCGGACTCGATAATAGTAGTGCAGACTAATACATCTATCTCCCGGCGTACAAATCTCACCATGATCTCTTCCAGGGCCTTGCTGGAAAGCTGTCCGTGGGCTACGGCTATGCGCACTTCCGGGACCAGCCTCCGCAAACGCTCAGCCACTACTTCTATACTGGCTACCCGGTTATGAACAAAAAAGACCTGACCGCCACGTTGATATTCCCGGAGAATAGCCTCTCGTATCACATTATCATCGAACCTGGTTACGTAGGTCTTAACCGGGATACGATCCTGGGGGGGTGTACTTATTACGCTAAGATCGCGTACACTGAGGAGGGACATCTGAAGGGTGCGAGGAATAGGGGTTGCGGTCAGGGTGAGAACATCTACGGTCTTCTTTATTTGTTTCAGCCGCTCTTTATGCCTGACGCCAAAACGGTGTTCCTCGTCTATGATAAGTAGTCCCTGGTCGTGAAAATTAATGTCTTTTTGTAACAGACGGTGCGTACCGATCACAATATCTATCTTCCCCTCCGACAGCTTAGACACGATCTGTTTTTGTTCTTTGGCGGTGCGGAAGCGGCTGAGACAGGCTACAACTACCGGGAAGGGAGAAAGGCGGCGGCTGAAAGTCTGGAAGTGTTGCTCGGCAAGGACAGTCGTGGGTACCAGTATGGCTACCTGCCTGCCGTCCATTACGGCCTTAAATGCCGCGCGCAAGGCCACCTCGGTCTTTCCGTAACCTACGTCCCCACATATCAATCGATCCATAGGTCGGGGTGAAATCATGTCTCCCATGGTATCTTCTATAGCGGCTATCTGGTCTGGGGTTTCTTCATGTTCAAAGGATAGCTCGAACTCCTTATAAAGACTATCGGGTGGTGAAAAGGCAAAACCTTTTTCCACCTTCCGCCGGGCGTAGATATCCAGCAGTTCCAGGGCAACCTTCCAGATGGCTTCTTTGACCCGTTTCCGGGCGAGTTGCCAGGACTTGCCGCCTAATTTGTTGATTTGCGGGTTATAACCTTCTACACCTATATATTTTTGCAGTACATTGAGTCTATATATAGGCAGATAGAGTTTATCTCCATCCCGGTATTCCAACAACAAATAGTCGTTGACGGTGTTATTCACCTCTAGCCGGACCAGATTACGATAGAGACCAATGCCGTGGTCGCGGTGAACGATCAGGTCATCAGGCTTAAGCTCGCTAAAGTCTAAAATAGGGGAAAACTTTTTCTTTATGGCCGCAGCCGGTTTCTTTATCTTTTCACCGAATAATTCGCTTTCGGTCACCAGAATAAGCCTATAGGCGGGGAAGCGGAAGCCGCGTGAGATATCTCCGGTATGGATGCGCACCTTTTGATTCGATGATTCCAGGGCAAAATGGAAAGGTGTATCTAAGACCTCGGCCTGGATATGGTAATTGGCTAGAAGCCCTTTAAGTTGTTCTGCGGTATGAATCGTGCGGCATACAAGGTAAACAGATTCTCCTTCGTCCAGCCAGGCGGTTATCCGGTGTGGAAAGGCCGTGAAATAGTCTTCCCCCTTATGACCAACCGGGAATTCAGACCTTATATCTTCATTTCCCAGCGTAGCCAGATGCAGTCTTTCGCTGGCGGTCGGTTTTTCTTCTATAGGTAAGGATATTATGCGTACATGGGCGGTAGCCGGGATCACACCTGCCCAGTTGCGGTCTATTTGATAAAGATCCTGCGGCTCCGGGCAAAAACGGGAGTCAGCACGGGCACTTATATTAATTTCTTTGATCTTGTTCTGAAAACGGGCCTGTTCTTCTCCTATTCTCGTAGGATCTATACTCACCAGGAGAACCTCGGCCGGGAGGTAATCTCGCCAGGTGGAAAGTTCGGGATAGAATAAAGGCAGGAGAAATTCAGAGCCGGCGAAATGAATACACTGTTCTATCTGGGCCTCAATTTCCTTTATTCCGTCGAGAGCAATATCCCGCTCTATAGCGTATTGGCGGATATGTTTCAGGGCATAGGCGGCTTCTTGCTTTCCAAAAACAACCTCATGTACCGGAAGGAGTATGAGTTCGGAGATCTCGCGTAGAGACCTCTGGGTGAGGCGATCAAACTCACGGATGGATTCCACCCAATCTCCAAGACAGTCTATACGGACGGGATTGGTGTGCATGGGGGGGGAAACGTCTATAATGCCACCCCGGACACTGAAGTCTCCCACTTCCTGCACGAGCGAAGTGGCGGTATAGCCACCAGCTATCAGTTTTTCTCTTAAGATCTGACGATCGAGATATTCATGAGTAACGATATAATCGACAAAGTCGGTCAGCGCCTTTTTGGGTAGCAACTTTTGTAATAGGGCCTCGACCGGGACCACGACGATAAAGTTAGGATCACCAGAGACCATACGGTAAAGGGTCTCGATACGGCGGCTTACCGTGGTCTTGTGTGGGGATAGTTCGCTGAAAGGGAAGACTTCGTACGGCGGGAAGACAAAGACCGGGCGTTTACAGAAAAAAGCAAACTCCGTGGCATAGAAGTCTGCCTCCTTTAAGCCAGGGGTTACACATATGATAGGGCCGGAGAGGGTGTTTTCCATTTCGGCCAGGACAAAGGCCAGGGATGAGCCTTTCAGCCCGGTAACATCTACAAGGCCTCCTCGTGTAATGGATTTTTTCAGGTCGCTTAAATAATGGGTATCGGTAATCACTCAACCGTTAATTTAATCAGCGGCATCGAAAAACGCAATACCTGGTCTTCTTTCGGCCATCTGCTTACTGGAGTTTTCCGAGTTTTTTAAAGAAGTATTCTCATAATACTATGATCTTATTGGTAATTTTGCATTTCTTAAGTGAACCCCTTAGTCTTTTCGCTTCACAGCTTGCGCAGCGATCCGCCTCCGGCGGACTCGCAGGTTGGGAATGCTTGCCCCTTCCTGCTCGCCCTCGATTCCGTCTCAGGCGGACTGCTCCAGCAAGTTTCGCTCAGAAACATAGGGGGTTACCTAAAAAGTCAGGAAACTCCAGATCTACTTATGATTGACAAAATATATCCAACTGTCTTAAAGTCTATTTGACGCGACCAGTAGAAAAAAAGGGGCTAAATCTATAAAAAAAATCTCCGGAAACGTAATGGGCCTTAAGGTTAACCAGGTAAAAAGGCTGGAAAATATCTATCGTCGTAAAATCCCATCCAAGGATATAATCACACCTGAACTAGCCAGATACCTTACCGAGTTGTCCCGGGAGATCAATCGTCAGACAGGCATATTGGTAAATCGGTCCGGCGATATAGAATATGTCATAGTTGGTGACCACCGGAGTATTACCATTCCAAGCCTGTCGGATTACCGTACGGGGAGCAGCCGTTTACGGGGTCTGAGGTGCATTCACACCCATCTGGAGAATGAGCCTCTTACCCAGGATGATTTGACGGATTTGGCCCTCCTTCGTCTGGATATCATGGCCGGCATAATTGCCCTACCAGATGGCCTTCCGGGATTGGTACATGCAGCCCACCTCCTGCCCAAGCCGGTAAGAGGGGAAAACATTTCTTTTCTAGAGCCCAGGATATCAGCACAGCTGGATATTGATTTTCAGGGCTTGATCCAGTCTCTTGAGGACGAAATTGACCGTGAGCAGGCCTTACAAACAGTAGGCGGGAAAAAAGACCGCGCCTTCCTTATTGATGTCACCACCTCCCGTGAAACGGCAGAGGAGTCTCTGGAGGAGCTGAGGGAGTTGGCACGAACCGCCGGAGTTGAGGTACTGGATTCCATTATTCAGCGGCGAGATAAAATACATCCTAAGTACATAATGGGTAAGGGTAAACTCGGTGATTTACTAATAAAGACACTGCAGAGGGGTGCTAATCTGCTGATATTTGATCATGAGTTAAATCCTTCTCAGATCCGTTCCATTACCGACTTTACAGATATGCGGGTTATTGACCGCACCCAACTTATCCTGGATATTTTTGCCCGGCGCGCCCGGAGCCGGGAAGGTAAGATACAGGTAGAAATGGCCCAGTTGAACTATCTTTTGCCGCGGCTGGTTACCAGAGACGACGCGCTTTCCAGGCTTACCGGAGGCATCGGCGGACGCGGCCCTGGTGAGACCAGGCTGGAGATAGATCGCCGCCGGGTGCGCGAGCGCATCGCGCGTCTTAGCAAAGAACTTAAATCTATTAGTAAACAGAGGGAACTAGGGCGCAAAATTCGCAAGCGGAAGGATATACCGATAATATCCATCGTTGGTTACACCAATGCCGGAAAATCTACGCTGCTGAATGCCCTTACCAAAAGTCAATTTCTGGCCGAGGACCGCCTGTTTGCCACCCTTGACCCGGCCAGCCGGAGGATTCGCTTCCCCCGGGAGGCCGAGGCTATAATAACCGATACAGTAGGCTTTATCCGTGATCTGCCCCAGGATTTATTCGAGGCCTTTCGGGCCACACTGGAAGAACTTCAGGATGCCGATATTATTATTCATCTCATAGACATAAGTAATAAAAACTTTCGAGAACATATAGAGGCAGTAGAACATATTATGGAGACCCTGGAGCTGCATCACGTCCCCAATATTAAAGTCTTCAATAAAATAGACCGGGTATCACCGGAGTATGTCGCTACCCAATGCCGGGCCTATAATGCCCTGGCCATTTCGGCTATGAACCCCGACACCTTGTTGCCATTTATTGCAACCATTCAGGGCCTGGTGGAGAAAGCTCATGCCCAGGTAAAAGAGATGTGATTGCTTATTTTGGAATTGCTATTAAGTTGTGATTTGCTAAAATGGAATAAATAGAATAAATAGAGATAGTGGGGTTTCAGGGGATAAAAAATGACGTTACTGAAAATTGTTTTTGTCCTTGGTCTTGTCTCCTGCCTTGTGTCCTGTGCTACAGCCCCGGAGTGGACTAAGACCAAGACCGCCCAAGGGGCAGCGATTGGAGCAGGTGTAGGGGTGGTAACCGGCGCCATCGTGGGGAAAGGTAAGGGCGCGGTAGTGGGTGGTGTTATGGGTGGGTTGGCTGGAGCAGGTATCGGTTACTATCTCGACCAGCAGGCCAAAGAGTTTGAGCAGGTACCCGGTGTTCAGGTAGATAGGAAAGAGGATCGTTTGGTGGTGACCATGCAGAATAATATCCTTTTCCAGACAGATTCGGCAGAATTGAGTAAAGATTCTGTAGTAGCGCTGGGAAAGACGGCCGATATTCTAAAAAGATATCCGGAGACCCGCATAATTGTTAAGGGCTACACAGATGATGTCGGTCCTGAAGAATACAATTTTAAGCTCTCGGAGCGCCGGGCCTTAATGGTTAGAAACTTTCTGGTAGGAGCGGGGGTCGAGCCAGAGCGTGTAACCGGCGTTGGTTACGGAGAATCATTCCCTGTGGCTGATAACCGTACGGCCGCCGGTCGGCAGAAGAACCGCCGCGTGGAGATGGAGATTATACCCCAGCAGGGGAGCTGAGATTAATAATAAAAGCAGGAAGTTCCAGGGGCAATATCTATTTTGGACATTGATATGAGCGAGAATTATGCCTACGGTTGAGAAAATACTCATTGTAGATGACGACGCAGTAGTCAGGGGTTTTATAAATGATACCTTGACCGGTAGCGGTTATGAGTGTCTTGAGGCCTCGATGGCCCAGGAAGTTTTTGCTCTAATGGCTGAACACCGGATTTCGCTCATATTATTAGACATTAAGCTTCCTGATCAGGACGGATTGAGCCTCTTGCCGCAGATAAGGGAACGAGATGAAGATATCTGCGTGGTTATGATGACCGGTGTAGTGGATATTCGAACCGCAATCTCTGCCATCCGGAGCGGGGCCTTTGATTACATTATCAAGCCATTCACAGTAGATGAGCTGTATGTTGTGGTATCAAGAGCCCTTAATAAAAGACGTTTAGAGATTGAAAATAAAAATTACCAGCGGAGCATAGAAGAAAAGAACCTTAGGCTGGAGATATTGCACGACCTCTCCGTAAAGGTGGCTTATTACCTTTTAAGCACAGTTGAACTGGAAGACATCCTTAGGACCATACTGGTTGGTATTACTGCAGGCGTGGGGTTGGGTTTTAACCGCGCTTTTCTGGTATTGTTTGATGATGACGGTAGTGTGATGCGGGGGAAAATGGCCGTTGGGCCGGGCAGCCCTGAAGAAGCCGGAAGGATATGGTCGGCATTGCAGGAGAACAAATACACACTAGCCGAGGCCCTTGAGAAATGCGGACGCGCCTGTCAGCCTCAAGACGCAAGGGTTAACCAGATTGTCCGCGAGATAGTGGTGCCCGGCACGGACACGGATCATGTTTTTATAAGGTCGGCACAGGAACGGCGTGCATTTCATGTGGCGGGGAGACGCGTTGATGGCCGGCCGGTGAGAGACGATATTGTAGATCTCTTTGGTGTTGACGAGTTTGCGGTTGTTCCACTCTGCTCTCCATACCGGGTACAGGGCATTATTATTGCTGATAATTTTATCACCGGCAAGCCGATAAAGGAAGAGGACATCGCCGCCATTGAACTCTTTGCCAACCAGGTCAGCATGGCCATAGAAAAGAGCAGACTTTACTCAGAATTAGCTGCTAAACTGGCTATGCTGGAGGCCGCTAATGAGGAACTACAGGAAAGCCGGGACCTGTTGATCCGGGCCGAGCGGCTTTCGGCCATAGGTGAGATGGCTGCCCAGATAGCCCATGAGATGAGGAATCCGCTGGCTTCGGTCGGAGGCCTGGCCCGGTTTATACAGAGGCATACGAAGGAGGATAAGCACCAAAAACATCTGGATAGTATCGTAAAAGAGACGGAGAAAATGGAAGAGATACTGGCTCAAGTGTTTAAATTCATTCAATCTCCGCAATTGATGCTGAGCCGGCTAAATTTGAACGATATCGTGTCTTCCTCTCTTAGCGCCCTCAGCCCTTCGTTTGAGAAATTTCATATCGAGGTGGAAACAGCTTTTGCTCCGGATATGCCCGATTCGGAGTTTGATGGTAACCAGATGAGGCAGGCTGTTATTAACATCTGCAAAAATTCTGTCGAGGCTATGCCTTCAGGTGGCAGGCTCAGGGTCAGCACCCGGGTTACCCCCCAGAATATAGAGGTTGAGATTAGTGATACCGGAACGGGCATACACAGAGATATGCTGGATAAGGCCCGGCAGCCATTTTTTACAACCAAAACTTACGGCGTGGGTCTGGGATTGAATATAGCGGAACAGATTGTCAGGGCGCACAAAGGTAAAATGGAGATTTCCAGTGGGCTAGGCACTGGGGTATGTGTTAATATTACCCTGCCGCGCAGCGCATAGGACAGGTCTTAATAGAGATGCTCGTCGATAATTATCACCGGCCTATTAACTACCTTCGCTTATCGGTTACGGATCATTGCAACCTGCGTTGTCAATACTGCATGCCTCCTGGTGGTGTCCAGAAAATCGCCCATGAAGAGATATTGCGCTATGAGGAACTCTTACGCCTGGTGCGGGTTTTAATCCCATTGGGCATAAAGAAGGTTCGTCTGACGGGAGGAGAACCCCTGGTTCGCCGCGGCATTACCGAATTTATCCGTTCACTCAGCCGCATTGATGGGCTCCAGGCCGTCTGTCTCACCACGAATGGAACCCTTCTAGGGGAAAAGATTGAGGAACTGTATGCGGCCGGTATTAATAAGATAAACATAAGTCTGGACACCTTAGACGCCCAAAAATATCATGTAATAACCACCCGCCCCTTGTGGCACAAGGTCTGGGAAGCTATTGAAAAGGCCCTCTCATTCGGTGATGTCGAGGTCAAGCTTAATGTGGTAGTTATGAAGGGCATAAACGATGACGAAATAGAGTCCTTCGCCCGTCTGGCCTATAAGCATCCTTTGCAGGTACGGTTTATAGAGTTTATGCCGGTTGGCTGTGGAAGCCGATGGAGTGGTGAGATCTATATGCCCGGGGCTGAGTGCATGGAGCGGGTACGAAAAGTGGGAGACCTGTTGCCCCTGCGGCATAAAGAGGGTGCAGGGCCAGCCGTAGTTTACACGTTTGCCGGGGCGGCAGGCGAAGTCGGCTTTATAAACTCTATTAGTCAGAGTTTTTGCGCTTTCTGTAACAGGATGCGTATCACACCGGATGGACAACTGCGGATGTGCCTTTTTTCAGATGACGAACTAGATGTAAAAAAATATCTACGCTCTGGTATGCAGGATGCAGAATTGGCAGGATTAATACTAAAAGCGGTTAAACAAAAACCTCTTGAGCATGCGGGATATAGCCGATTAATACATCAGTGCCACCGTCAAATGTCGCAAATTGGGGGCTGAGGTCCTCAGACAATATCCTCAATCTTACGAATTCCTTCCCCCCAGTTTTCTACTTTAAATTCTTTATATGAGATGACGATCTTCTCTTTTTCTTCAATGAATATCATTTGTTTTTTATAGTCAAGCAGGAGGGATATCTTAAATATCAAATTGTCGCCTTCAATGCCCTCCAGAGAGACCTTCTCCTCAAGATATGAGTATTCCTTATTTATAATAATTTCTTTAACCCGGTCCTTAGTAAGTTTTTCTTTTTCTTCCAAAAATCCAGGCATAGCGTCCTCCCGCTAATGGAGTATGTGCCCATTTGTTAATGGTTACCACAGTTGCGCAAGCAAAGTCAATCAGTTATACTGCCCCAAATCCACCACCTACTTTGTAGGTTCTGTTTTGTCACCCCCTGGAAAGCCGTTTCAGTGATAGTTATTACCGACGGGACAGAATGCAGGCGTGGCTCTATTTTCCTTAGGCCATGCTTGTCGGAGCCCTGCAGTTTACGCAATCTTTGGACATACCTAGCCCCAGATTCCTTGTGGCATAATCCTTTCGCCCCGTTGTCGAAGATCCACCTCTGTGGGATGATAGATTGTGTTCTCCAACATCCTTCTATTACCCAGATTTATCAGGCCTACGGCCTGCCGGAGGCAGGGTCAACGGGGTTTTCGATTTTTTTTGATGGTGGGTCTAGGAGCACTCTAATTTTTACACCTAACAAAATATATCTTCGCGGCTCTGTGTACTCTGTGGGAAAAGGTCTTTTTTTCACAAAACATACCTGACAAAGGATTTTTCTTGCGGTATCTGATTGTGAAAAATTACTCAATAAAGGGGCGACACCGTGCCGTACTACAAAAAATATGGATTTTTCATCCCTGCCGAGATTGAGCCCTGCTGGGCTGACCGGGAAACCAAGGTCTTCGCCGGCATGCTCCTGGAACGCCAAAACGATCTCCTGGTCAGGGTACTGAAAAGCCAGGCCCAGATTTCGGTAAAGGCCGGGGATGACATCGGGGTGGCCAGGGAAATTTTTACCCTAATATATTCCGCCGTTCGGCTCGCCTGCTAGATTACCAGTAAAATCATAGTATTGTGAAAATACCCTCCAAAAAACCGCGAAACTCCAGGACGTTTTCGCTTGACAAGTTCTTCGTGTTCTTATAGTGTTCACAAGCTGAACACCTTGGGCACCGAAAATCGACTGTGGATATGCCAAACTCTCAACCATTCTTCAGGGACGAAGATGTCTCAGGACAAAATCCGGCATGCCCTGTCGCCGTTCCAGGTCAACCCTGGCCGGAGCCTTCAGCCGGTTGGTATGCTATCTATACCAGGTGCCACCACGAATTTACCATCCGATCTCAATTACAGAAAAAATCCATCGAGAATTTTTTCCCCTGTGTTACCCGGTGGAGCCGTAGAAAAGACCGGAAGCTAAAGATCCAGGTACCACTATTCCCTAGCTATATCTTTGTAAAGATATGTTTTACCCCTTATAACGCCCTTGAGGTCTTAAAGATAAATGGTGTGGTTCGCTTTCTCGGAGAAAGCAACCAACGCCCGGTGGACATACCCGATATCCAGATTGAATCACTAAAGACTGTTATCGCATCCGGTGAGCAGATATTGCCGTTTGCTTATCTCCGGGTCGGCCAGAGGGTGCGTGTCCGTAGAGGGCCCCTTGAAGGATGTGAGGGTTTGCTGGTTCGCATGAATACAGGGAAAGACCGGCTGGTTATTTCTCTTGAACTTTTGCAACGATCTGTTTCTGTAGAACTAGATGCGGCGGATGTAATACCGCTGTGATTTAACCCACCAATCACCGCTTAATCGGTTACCAGGTAATATGTAACCGACACAGCGGAGCTATGTCCTATCAAGATTTCCCGTTTAACATCTCACGCCTAACGTCTTACGTCTAAACCGGGTACATATGGAAAGGGAAAAACGCCATTTTTTGCGCCTGCTTGACGCCATTGAACAAGATGGGCGGGTCAGTCAGCGTGATCTCTCAAAAAGGCTTGGCTTATCGCTGGGTCTAACCAACCACCTCATAAGGCGCTCTATTAGAGACGGATATTTCGAGGTCCATGCCCTGCCGCCCAAACATTCAACATACGTATTGACACCAGAAGGTCGGGATGCAAAATCACGCCTGGCTACAGAATACTTCGCCTATTGTTTTAGGTTTTACCGGGATATAAGAAAAACGATTCAGAAAAGGCTCTGGGAACTTGAGAATGGCCGGATCCGGGCAATCATTTTTTACGGCGCCGGAGAGATAGCGGAATTGTTGTAC
>DSAQ01000043.1 GCA_011046395.1 Pseudomonadota bacterium | reverse complement strand
TATCTTCCATGGCGACTCCAGCTTGAGTGCTCGCGTGAATATTGATTCCAAAACGTCCATCAAAAGCCTCTCGTCCTTTTTGCCCCTATTCTAATCTACCCACTCAGTTTGAGAAAGAGCCATATTTATAGGCAAGCTCATCTTTAGATCCATTGAAAAGGAATTCTATAATAGGGCTATTTTACACGGCATTTATGTGACAAGGCACCTTGCGCCACAAATTCAGGCCAGCGACATCAGGCATGTAAACGAAGAATTACGCATCTACAGGGATACATATCAAGAGACCCGGTATATTCTGGTACGGAACGGGGGGATCATAGCGCATACTTTTCCCGGAGAGATCCCTTCAAAATTATCTGACCTTACCAGGGTGCCTCCTGGAAAACCATATAGCCTGCATAAGTTTGAAATGGACGGGGATACGATACTGGATGTAGCGGTTCCGGTTGATGGCAAGGAACTGGGATATATCCACATTGGCATTTCTGAAGAACCGTTAAAGCGTTCCATAGCCGATACAAGGAGGATAATCCTGGGAATAATGGGCGGCATCGCGCTTTTGAGCGGTGTCCTGGCCCTTATCATGGCCAGGGGCGTCACCAGGACCGTACCTGAATTGGTGGCAGTCAGTACGGCCGTGGGCACTGGCGACCTGGGGCAGCGGGTAGCAAATATTTCCAGCGACGAATTGGGTACTCTGGGCCAGGCCATGAACCAGATGATCGATAATTTAGACGCGTCCAGGAAGAAACTAATCACCAACCTGCAATACACAGAAAATATTTTAGAGAGTATGACCGACCTCCTTCTGGTTATAGACAATAACGCCCGGGTGAAGACGGTAAATCACGCTGCCGAAACCTTGCTCGGCTATGAAGGAAAAGAGATCATCGGCGAATCGGTAAGCATAGTCTTTCGTGAGGGAGAAGTAGCTTTCAGAAAAGAGGCTATGGATCGGGTTATGCGGGAAGGCATAATCCGCCGTTATCCCCTTACCTGTCTCAGAAAGGATGGACAGGAGGTTCCGGTAAGTTTTTCAGCCGCGGCCATGCGAGATAAGGATGGGCATATAACGGGCATAGTTGGTATTGCCCGTGACCGCACTGAGGTGGAAAAGGCTATCTATGAGCTGGACCAGATTTATAATGGTACCCTGAGCGGTATGCGGGTCATAGATACCAAGTTTAACGTAGTGAGCGCCAATAACGCCATATGCAAGATGATCGGTGCCAATAAAAATGAGGTGGTGGGCCGAAAGTGCTATGAGCTATTGCGTGGAGAACATTGTCAGACCGAAAACTGCATACTCTTTCAGATAATGCAGGGCAAGGCCAAGATGGATATTGAGGAAGAAAGGGAAACGCCTGATGGACGGAAGTATTACTTCAGGATACTGGCTACCCCTTTCCGGGACCGGAATGGGAAGTTACTGGGTGTTATCGAGGTTTATTCGGATATAACTGAACAAAAGAGGCTCATTACCCAGTTGGAAGAGGCGACAGGGCAATTGAAAAAGTCATATCGATCGCAACAGGCCTATGGCCTCATTCTAACCGCCTTAAACGCCCCGGCTAAACCGGATGTCTTGTTTTCAGACGCGTTAAGCCGCATTGCCAGGTATGCCAATGCCCAGATCGGGGCAATTTATCTCTACGATAAATCTGACAATCGTCTTATGCCTGTAGCCACTTATGCCCTGGATGAGAAGGACATTTCGGCCGGATTTACCGTGGGAGAAGGGCTCCCCGGCCAGGCAGCCCGGGAAAGAAAAATGCTCCTTGTTTCAGATGTTCCCGAAGGATACTTCCGCATCACCTCCGGCAGTATAAATGGCGGGCCAGGCCATATCGTCTGTCTCCCCATAATATTTGGCCGGGACCTGATCGGCGTCCTGGAATTGGCCGCTTTCCACCAATTCGACCAGGATACCCTGTCCCTTCTCAAGACAGTCGGCACCCAGCTTGCCGTAAGTATCCATCAGGCCCAGACACATCTTAAAACAGAGCAGTTGGCGGACGAATTACGGGAGAAAAACGAACTGCTGGCTGCACAAATGGAGGAACTGCAGTCTCAGAGTGAGGAACTCATGGCCATGAATGAGGAACTGCAGTCCCAGTCCGAAGAACTGGCCAATCAACAGACGGCTTTGGCCGAAAAGACCAGGCAGGCGGAAGAGGCCGACCGCTTAAAATCCGAGTTTCTTTCCAATATGAGCCATGAACTGCGGACACCGCTTAACGCCATCCTGGGAATGTCCAGGCTTTTGGCCGATGGTGGCGGCCTGGGCGAACGACAGGGGGCATACCTGCAAGTTATCGAAAGAAACGGTCAAAATCTGCTTCAGCTAATAAACGATATCCTTGACCTTTCCAAGATTGAGTCCGGCCGCATGGAATTTTATTATACCGATATACCCGTAAAAAGATTTTTGGAGGAGACGGCGATTGCCATTGAGCCGCTGGCGAAAGAAAAGAGATTAGATTTGCAGGTGACTGTAGACAAAGGTGTAGATTCCATGGTCTGTGATGCCGACAAGCTAAGGCAGATACTGATTAATCTTCTTTCCAATGCCATCAAGTTCACAGAGGAGGGGGGTTCGGTTTGTCTCAAGGCCCGCCCCCATGGCGTTGATTTTGTCGATATTTCGGTGGCAGATACCGGCATCGGCATCCCAAAGGAAAATCTGGTCAGTGTCTTTGAGGCCTTTCGCCAACTGGATGGTTCTACCACCCGGAAGTACGGAGGAACCGACCTGGGACTCAATATTGTAAAAAAACTGGTAATCCTTTTGGGCGGGGAGATTACAGTGAAAAGCGAGGTGGGGAAAGGCTCTACCTTTACCGTCACCCTGCCCCGCAGGAAAGAAGGAATTGAACCAATGCTTCAGAGCGGAGGTCCCACATCTCCTACACTACAAACCAGGATAAAAGATGTCCGCAAGGTCTTGCTTTCTCACATAAGCGCACAACCAGAAGATAAGAAAACCCGGAACATCTTAGTCATAGACGATGATCCGACAGTAATTCGAGAGGTGGGGCTTATTCTGCGCGGAGAAAGCTATGACCTTGAAATTGCTGCTAATGGGCGGGACGGCCTTAAGAAAATGCAAGAAAGACCTCCCGACCTGGTATTACTGGATTTAAAGATGCCGGGGATGGACGGTTTTGCCTTCATCGAGGAGATAAGAAAAGAGGATCGCTTCCGGGATATCCCCCTCATTCTTCTTACGGCCATGGAGATCTCTTCAGAGCAACAGGCCCGCCTGAAACAGGCCAATGTCAGTGATGTAATTCTTAAGGGGCAAATAGATAGGGATTTCTTTTTAAACAAAATAAAGGCCGCCCTCGAATCTTCCACGCCCGCTACCCATCCGTCTCCGGGGGAGAAGATGCCCATTACCCCACTCAGGGGGGAGGGTAGGGAGGGGGTTAAGGTCTTGATCGTTGAGGATCAGCCTGACAACCTCTTTTTATTTAAGGAGGCCCTTCGACCAAGAGGTTATGCTATCTATACAGCCACAAATGGGCAAGAGGCCATAGAGGCGGCCCAACGGGAGAGACCGGATATTATCTTAATGGATATACAGATGCCGGTCATGGACGGCTATGAGGCCACCCGCCGCATCCGAGCCATCCCGGAGCTGGCTGCCGTGCCCATCGTTGCTCTGACGGCCAGGGCGATGAAAAGCGAAAAAGAAAAGGCCCTGGAAGCAGGCTATAGCGATTATTTGGCTAAACCTGTTTCACCATCTAAGGTCCTTAAAAAGGTGGAGGAATGGCTGGGAAAGAGAATCGGTTGAACGGACTAATAACTAATAGCTGAACGCTTCTGAAAATGGAGAATCCAATGCACAGCATACTGCTCGCCGAAGACAATCCCGATGTCCGCTTTATGGTAAGCGAGATATTACGCACCCATATCGATGATTGTGTAGTGGTCACTGCTAAGGATGGCCTGGAAACCGTGCGTCTGGCCCGAAAACAATATCCGGATGTAGTCTTACTTGATATCCAGATGCCGGTTATGGATGGGTTCGAGGTCTGCCGGATATTCAAGAGCGATCCTGAGATGAGGCATATCCCCGTCGTGTTCCTCACGGCCACCTATGACGATTTAAAGTCCAAGATAAAGGGTATGGACCTGGGAGCCGACGATTACATAACACAACCGGTGGATAATCTTGAATTGGTGACCCGGGTCAAGGTCATGTTGCGCATAAAGTCGCTCTATGATGAACTACGTCAGGCCAGCAAGAAGGTGCAAAAAGCAAAGCTAAAAAACTTTGCCTTTCTCTCGGAGCTTTCCCACGAGCTGCGCAGCCCCCTTAACGGCGTCCTCGGTTTTGCCGAATTGCTGGCCAATGAATATTACGGGCCCCTGAACAGCAACCAGCGCGACTTTCTCTCCATGATCGACAATAGTGGGAAAAACCTCCTAGCGCTGGTTGATAAAATCTCACTCATGGCCAAGCTGGAGACCGAGTGTGTAACTCTCCGACCAGAGACCCTCTCTCTAACCGGCTTGATCGATACTGTCTGGATAGATCTGCGAAATATGGCCTACAATAAACGCATTTCCTTCCGGCGGGAAGTGCCACCGAAATTAGACCATATCACCGCAGATAAAAGGGGCCTGCAGACTATTCTACGAAACCTCCTTGATAATGCCATAAAGTTTAGCCGGGCGGGCGGACAAATCAACGTGAATTGCCGGCTGCAACAAGACCAAAGTGTGGCCATAGCCATAACCGACACCGGTCAGGGCATAAACCAGGAAGACAAGGATAAGATATTTAATCCGTTCCCCAAAATAGCCGGGAAAGAAGGCGGAGAACAGGGATCAGGTCTCGGGCTTACCATATCTAAAAAATTTGTAGAGTTGATGGGGGGTTCCATAGAGTTTGAAAGTGCGATAGGAGTGGGTTCGACCTTTACCGTTTACATACCCTCTGCAGAAGCTATCAGCCGTTAGCTTGACATCGCTCAGTTAAAAAACTATATTACACACGTCTGAATTTGTTTTTTTCCTGTTTTTTTACAAAACGTAGCCTCTTCTTTAACCTTAAAATAGCTAACAGATATGTGTAAAGACTATTATAAAATCCTGGGAGTTCCTAAAAGCGCCTCCGCTGAGGAAATCAAGAAGGCCTACCGGAAATTGGCATTAAAATATCATCCTGACCGTAATAAAGGGGATAAGGCCGCCGAGGAGAAGTTTAAAGAGCTTAGCGAGGCCTACGCCGTCTTGAGTGATCCGGGGAAAAGAAGACAATACGACACCGTTGGATCGACAGAGTTCCATCAGCGGTTTTCGCAGGAAGACATTTTTCGTGGTTTTGATTTTTCCAGCATCTTTAAGGAGTTCGGGGGCAGCTTTGGTGACATCCTGGGACAGGCCTTCTCGCAAGGCAAAAAGGGAAGCTCCCGTCAATTTTACTATAACTTTGGTGGACCGCAATCCGGCCGCGACTTCCGGTTTCATCAGGATGTAAAGCAAAAAGGTGAAGATATTGTTTTAGAACTACCGGTCAGCCTGGTAGAAGTGCTTGATGGAGCGGAAAAGGTCGTCTCTTTCCAGCGCGGCGGGCACACGGAAAGGATCTCCGTCAAGATACCGGCAGGGATAGAAGACGGGAAAAAGTTGCGTATTCCAGGTAAGGGCGGGCCCGGATTATACGGAGGGACGCCGGGCAATCTTTACTTAAAGATTAAGGTGCTGGAACATCCGCAATTCAAGCGTGAAGGGTTCAATCTGGTACTGGACAGGGAAATACCTTTCAGCAGCGTTGTCCTCGGTTCACAGGTGGATGTTCCCACACTGGATGGCAAAAACTTAAGCGTACGTGTCCCGGACGGCACCCAGAGCAACACCAGGCTGCGGCTTAAGGGGTTCGGGCTTCCGCTCCCTGATGGTTCGGGCCGGGGGGATTTGTACGTACGTATTATGGTGAAGGTCCCGGGCAAGCTGAACAATAAGCAAAAACATTTAATGGAAGAACTTGCCGCCGCAGGATTATAAGGAGGTTATCTGAAAGTAGGCCAGGTTCTTTTCTCTCTAGTCTTCCTGTCTTTTCTGCTTTATATTCAGCCTGCGTTTGCCGTCACTTATCCCCGGCATAAAGGCCCGGTTAACGACTTCGCCCAGGTCTTATCACCTGTCCATGCCGATCAGATCAACTACCTGGCCCGGGAGTTATGGCAGAAAACCGGGACCAGTTTGGTAGTGGTTACCCTGCCTGATCTCGGCGGATCCGACATAGAAACCTATGCCACCGGCCTTTACGAGAACTGGGGCATAGGGAAAAAAGGAAAAGACAGGGGCGTTCTCATCCTCCTGGCTCAAAAAGAGCGGCGCGTACGTATAGAAACCGGCTATGGCGTTGAGGGAATACTGCCCGACGGCCTGGTTGGCCAGATACTCGATGATTATGTAACCCCCTGGTTTAAGAGAGGCGATTTCAGTCAGGGACTTCTCAACGGCAGTCTGGCCATAGCGCAAATTGTGGCCCGGGAGGCAGGAGTCCAGCTTACCGGAAAGATGGAGCTGAAGAGAGCACGCCGCAGTTCGCCTTCCTGGGCATTAGCTATCCTTCCCCTATTTTTATTTTTCTTTTTAGTTCTGGGAAGGAGGCGCTCCCGCATAGGCGGACTGCCTATCATCTTTTTCCCGCCTATGGGCCGTAATGGCGGATTCGGAAACGACGACTTCAGCGGTTTCGGCGGAGGATTCGGGGGCTTTGGCGGTGGGATGAGCGGCGGTGGCGGCGCCAGCCGGGGATTTTAAGGATGTGGTTGGACTATGAAATTAACCAGATTGGTTGAAGATTACAGGGATATTTACGGTGCAGAGTTGTTTTCAATCACCATGGTAACCTGGCCGGAGACCACCATCCTGGTTGTTCTTACCGACCGGGGAATAGGCCAGCTAGCCAGGACATTTGACGTGGTCCGCAAGTGGCATAAAAAGGGATTGCCTACGCCGCTATTTCTCAGCAAATCATATATAGGCTCTTCCCTGGACACCTTCCCTCTGGAGTTTATGGCATTTCAAAAGAACTATCACGTCGAATATGGCGAGGACGTCCTCCAACCCCTCACCTTTGCCAAAAGTAATGTGCGCCTGCAATGCGAAAGGGAAATAAAGGGGAAACTCCTTCTCCTCCGCAGGAAATATCTGGAGACGCGGGGAAAGGGTAAGGACATCCAGCAGCTTATAGCCATTTCCCTGCCTAGCTTTATTATGGTGTTTTATGGGTTGCTTTATGTCCTCGACCGGGAAGTTCCGTTCGCCGAAGATAAGATAATTTCACAATTGACAGATGCCCTGCAATTAGATAGAGAACTTTTCATGACCTTGCTCCGGGTGAAGGAGGGGAAGAAAAAATATTCCGAAGAGGATTTGTCGCGTCTGTTGGAAGGATACCTGGACGCAGTTGACCGGCTGGCGCAGATAGTTGACAAACTATCCTAACCAGGAGTACCGAAGGCAGAGAACCAAAAGCGGATGTCATTAGTCAATAGTCACTGGTAAAAGTGATCCATCTTTCCAATTTAACCAATGACCAATGACCAGTGACGAGTGACGTTTTGAACTTTGAACTTACCAACCAGATCCCTTGCGCTATGAGATCGAGATGTTATGCAACAAAAAGCCCGAAAATTAGAACTAAGGGGTTAAGGAGGCTACATGGCTGAGGTTAAGGGTCGAAAGTCGCTGATTATCGTAGCAATCATTACTATTGTCCTGCTGATGGGCTATTCTTTTATAAAGGGGACTTATAATCAGTTGGTGGCCTTAGATGAAGGCGTAAAAGCCGCCTGGGCCCAGGTGGAAAACCAGTTACAGCGCCGCTATGATCTGATACCCAATTATGTTAATGTGGTAAAGGGCTATGCGGCCCATGAAAAGGAGGTACTGGTCACGGTAACCGAAGCGCGGGCCAGGGTAGGACAGGCCAGGACAGTAGAAGAAAAGATTGAGGCCAATAATTCCCTTTCTTCGGCGCTGAGCCGCCTCTTGGTAGTTGTGGAGAGATATCCTGACCTCAAGGCCAATCAGAATTTTATGCGTCTTCAGGATGAATTGGCGGGGACGGAAAACAGGATCGCCACGGAAAGAAGACGCTATAACGAAGCGGTACAGTCATACAATACGAGGATCAGGAGCTTTCCAGAAAATATCCTGGCTGGGCTGTTTGGATTTACCAGGGCAGGATTCTTTCAGGCCCCCCCGGCGGCAACGCAAGCACCAAGGGTCAATTTTTGACGAGTGGATATCACTACATTAAAAACAGCGGCCCATGATTTTCGCTATCTTTTGAACCGCAATTACCCTCGCCGGGCCGCCCTCACCCTGGTAGGTAACCGATATCAATTCACCGTGGCTGAACGAGACCTTCTCCAGCGGGGTGTCTTTGCCCGGAAAGACTCTGAGCGGAAAAACAAAAAAATCCCCATCTCTGCCTTATATCAAGCCCCCCTGGCGATCGATGGCCATAACGTTCTCATAACCCTGGAAAGCGCTTTAAAGGGGCTACCCCTGATCCTGGCAGACGACGGATTTATCAGAGATATTGCCCGGGCTGCCAGGGGATATGCCCCCGGCGCTTTTACTATGGAAGCCCTGAATCTGATCTGCGATACGCTCAGACGGCATCGGCCATTAGATATTATCTTTCTCCTGGATTCTCCCGTCTCCAGGAGCGGGGAACTGGCGGCCAAAGCCCGGCGTTTTTTGTCGGAATACGTTTTAAAGGGGAGCGTTCAAGCTGTACCGGTGCCTGAAAAGATATTGTCCGGTTTTCCCGGAGCGGTGGCCACCAGCGACTCGGCAATTATTGAAGACGTGGCCAAGGTCTTTGACCTGGCCGGCCACATAATACGGTATCGCCTGGGTTCTAAAAATATAATACGACTTCGCTAGTTCTGAGTAGCTACTAACGTCTTTACTTATTCTTACCTGACAGCCGGCCCTATTTGGCCTTTACAACTTGGCGGTGCGGGATGTTTGACAGGTCGTCCCTTGTGGTATAAAGGACGATAAAGCGCTTTTCCAGCTCTTTGGTCAGCTCCGCCAGTTTCTCCTTTTCCATATCCATAATCCGGATGAAGACGTGGCGGCACTCCTTCTCACATGAGTCCCAGGAGGTGAGTATGCTTACCATCCGTCCCCCATGGGCCCGGATGGTATCAGATACTTCTTTTATGGAGCCCGCGCGGTCTTCAATACTGAACGCAAACTGGATTCCGCCTTGATATATACCCGTGATACTCACCAGTACCTTAAGGACATCGGTCAGCGTAACCACACCGATAAGGTCACCCTTATTGTTCACTACCGGGAGGCCGGAAATACGGTTTTCGAGCATGATAACGGCAGCCTTTTCTACCGTATCATCCCCGTTAATAGTGATAAGACCTTTAGCCATGATGTCTTTGACTTTTATTTCGGACAAGAGATAGTACAACTCGTGGACATCCAGAGAAGTAGCTTTGGAAGGAGCAGCGTCCTTCAAATCGCGATCAGTGATAATCCCGACCAGTTTCCCCTTGCGCAAGACCGGCAACCTGCGGATGTTCTGTTCTTTCATTATCTGTGTAGCCTTCATCATAGATGTGTTTTCATCTATGGCTATAACCTCGCTGGCCATCCACCCTTTTACTAACATTGCGAATCTCCTCTCGCGGCTGGTAAGTATCTAAAAGCGTTCAAAATCATGACAACATCACCATATTTTGTCAAGCCCTTTTTCGCTATCATCTTCGCCACCTCAGGCGACCAACCTCTTAAGCTCTTCTCCTTCTACAACCTCTTTCTCCAGTAAGAGTTTAGAAAGCATATCCAATTTTTCCTTTTTTTCCGTCAGTATCTCTTTCGCCCTTTCATAACACGAATTGATCAGTTTCCTGACCTCATCGTCAATCTGACGGGCTGTTTCCTCACTATACTCTTTCGACTGGGGAAGCATAACATCGAGAAACAGAGGTCTCCTCTCGCGGCCGAAAGTTAACGGCCCAAGCGCCTCGCTCATGCCGTACTCGGTAACCATACTCCGGGCTATGTCCGCGGCTTTCAGGAGATCATTCTGTGCGCCGGTAGAAACCTCTTTAAAGTTTATTTCTTCGGAGCCCCGGCCTCCCAGGAGAACAGTAATCTTGTCCATCAGTTCCGACTTAGTCATCAGGTACCGGTCTTCTGTGGGGAGTTGCAGCATGTAACCAAGGGCGGCGATACCACGGGGAATAATAGAAACACGGTGGACCGGATCAGCCTGCGGCAGAGACATGGCCACGAGGGCATGTCCGGCCTCATGGCAGGCCACAATCTCCTTTTCCTTCCTGGTAATCAGTCTGCTCTTCTTCTCCAGGCCGGCCATGACACGGTCAATCGCCTCTTCAAAATCTGACATTTCAACCTGAGATTTGTTGTTCCGGGCCGCCAGCAGTGCGGCTTCGTTAACTACATTGGCCAGGTCGGCCCCCACCATCCCCACGGTACGCGCCGAAATGACTTTTACATCCACATCAGGGGCTATCTTTACCTTCCGGACATGGACCTTTAATATGGCCTCCCGTCCTTTGAGATCAGGCCGGTCCACCAGAACATGGCGATCAAAACGACCGGCCCGCAGTAGGGCCTGATCTAAAATCTCCGGCCGGTTTGTAGCAGCCATAATTATTACGCCCTTTTTCGTATCGAACCCATCCAGTTCAGAGAGGAGCTGGGTCAAGGTCTGTTCGCGTTCATCAACCCCGGAGACCGGGCTGATACCTCGCGCCTTCCCCAGGGCGTCGATCTCATCAATAAAGATTATGCACGGGGCCTTTTCCTCGGCCTGGGCAAACAGGTCCCGGACGCGCGCCGCTCCTACACCTACAAACATCTCCACAAAAGAAGAGCCGCTCAGGCTCAGAAAAGGGACTTTTGCCTCTCCGGCCACGGCTTTGGCCAGGAGAGTCTTACCGGTGCCGGGCGGACCAACCAGCAGAACCCCTTTGGGTATCTTCCCTCCTAAACTCTGAAAGCGGGCTGGATTCCTCAGAAATTCGATGACTTCTTTCAGTTCCTCCACCGCCTCATCAACGCCGGCCACGTCTTCAAAAGTGATCTTGGTCTCATCCTCAACATAGACCTTGGCCTTGCTCTTGCCGATAGCCATAAAACCGCCTTCTGCGCCGGTGCGCATCCGCCTGAGAAAATATCCCCAGATGGCAACAAATATGAATATCGGCACAACCCACGAAAGTAACGTGGTCAACCAGGTCATCTCCGGCTGGGCAGTGAATTTAATACGATTGGCCTCCAACTCCTTTATGAGGTCAGGGTCCTCCATACGCACAGAATAAAAAGTCTTCTCTTTGGCTAATTGGGCAACCGCTGTCTTGTCCTTTTCACCAGCCCGCATCTTGGCAAGGGTTTCTGCCGCCCCTGGACTCAACTTGCCGCGAATGGAATCTCTAGCAATGAGCAGGTCTTCAACCCGGCCCTCTCGAACTAACGCCTTAAACTCACTATAAGATATGGTTGCCTGTTGCTGTGCCAGGAAGAAATACTGGAACAGCATCAATACCCCCATGGCCACGATAAAGTACCAGATCGAAAAATGAATTTTCTTTTGTTTCATTCGCACACCATAATTTTAACAATTTAACATAACTATATCAAAAAATATCTCAAATATGCAAGAAATACCACGCCATTAAGAAGATACGGCCGGGCAAAATAGGCACGCCCCCGGCGCATCTACGAGAGGTAAAAAGGTGGGATTATCGAGCAGGCTTACTTTCAGAGGAATTAGGCTGAGGCTGGGACGACCGGAAATAGCGTGACTTTATATCTTTTAGAAGGGCTTCTTTCTCGGCATCAGATAGCCGATCATAGATTGGACTTAACTGTAAGAAATCTTTGATTTCTTCTTCACTCATCGTGCGTACACCCGTGCTTGACTGGCCTATTCCATACATCAAGCAAAAAGCCTTGTCAAGAGTTTTTTGACCTTTGACCTTTGTTTTATAACGTTCTATAATAGTTGTAACAATTTAGATTTTTGAAAGCCTGTCGTAAATGCGATGCGTTGTAAAGCCTAAAGTGTTACCACTTATATGAATGAATCTGGAAATCAAGTCGTGCCACAGGCAGATCCGCCGGGGCGGAAAATCAGAAATAGAACAGTATTTTTCTTCATGAGTTCCTGAGTTCCAAATTTAAGAATCTGTAGCATTTCAGGCTTTTGAAAGCTGGGGTGCTCCAATGTTTTCAAGCAGCTAAAATGTTACTAATCGTGTAATTTGAAGGATAAGGAGTGAAAACTTCGCCCATGATAAACGATTACCATTTTGGCTCAATAACTATAAACGACCGGACCTATCGCTCTGATGTGATTATCTACCCGGATAACGTGGACGCGAGTTGGTGGCGCAAAGAAGGCCACGCCCTCTACCCGGCAGATATAAAAGAAATCATAGCCCAAAACCCGGCAGTTTTGATAGTAGGGACCGGCGCCTATGGCGTACTCAAGGTTTCCAAAGAAGTCTGTGACCTCGCTGCTGAAAAGGGCATGGAACTCATTGTCCGGAAAACAGAAGAGGCCTGTAAGGAATTCAACCATCTCAGTCAGTCCGGCAAAAAAGTCATAGCCGCCCTTCATCTCACCTGTTAAAGGCATAACCTATTCAAGCGAGGTAAGAATTAGAAACTATGCGTTGGCAAGAAATAATAATAACCTCTGATGCTGACCTGGCTGAGGCCCTGTCTGATTTCTTAATCGATCTTACAGGAAGAGGGATTTGCCTGGAAGATCGACCCGCTTCTTCAATCCAGACCGCCCCCGCCACTCAATGTATTGGTAACGTTCAAAAGTGTTTACATGGTCTAAAAATTGATTAAATCACGATCTCTTTCTATGGTTAGAGTTCCCCAACAAAAACCAAGAGAAAGAGATCGTGATGGAACAAGAAATACAT
>DSAQ01000027.1 GCA_011046395.1 Pseudomonadota bacterium | reverse complement strand
GTGACTACAAAAAGAGCATACGGTTTTCGAAGCTATGATCTTTTGGAACTTGCACTATATCAGACCCTTGGCGATCTTCCAGAACCAAAAAGCACCCACAAATTCTGCTGAGGAACCGTAAAATATTTACATTTACATTCCGTTTTTCGTTCTTATATCATGATATGAGGCTCTTGCAAAACTGTTTGTCATCCCCGAATGCTTCTATCGGGAATATGGTTTTTCAAGCAGTTAGAACCAGATTCCCGCTCAGAATCGTTGCGGGAACGACAGAATGGGGGCTTTTGCAAAAGGCTCATATGTAAGTTTTTTAACTTTGCGTACTTCGCGCCCTCTGCGGTAAGGACTTAAAGGAGAGTTCGTGTCCACCGTCAAGCAACCCCATTTTAAGTCCAGCCTGGCCCGCCGGCTTACGCTTTACATCGTGGGTTCTGCCGTATTTATCGCTCTCGTCGTCGCCTCCTCACTCATTTACCTTCAGACGCAAACCCTTTATGATAATCAATGTCAATCTATGGCTGCCATTAACCAGCGAATAGCCGAGGTAGTCCGGGAAGTGTTCAGAGACAGTCAGTCCCTTCTCTACATGGCAGTACAGGATGACTGCTTCCAGGAGATGAATATACAGCGCATAAAAAACTATTTTACCCGTGCCATGCAACGCTTCCCGGACTTTGTCTGCTTTTGTCTCCTGGATAAAAACGGCCACGAAATCCTTCGCGCCGGGTCCTGCCCTCATTCCTACCCGTTGGGAGAAGGCCTGCTTGAGAAACAGGTCATTATTGCCCTACAAAACGGGGGCACCGAATCCTATATCGGTCCGGTCTTTGTTAAACAAAACCGGCCCATGACTAATATCGCAGCCACCATCCATAATGATAAGGGGCCGATAGGAATAATTTATACCACCCTGGACATAACCAAATATTCCACCCTCCTGTCCAGAGTAAGGATAGGCAATGGAGGCTATGCCTATATGGTGGATAACAAGGGCTATGTTATAGCCCACACAGACTTTAGGCATGTATTAAAAAGTGAGAAATGGTCTGACGTCACTCCCGTAAAACATATAATGTCCGGTATAGAACATGCTCACAACTTCGGATCAGACCGATACCGGGCCTGGAACGGTAGAGAAGTAATAGGTGTCCATGCCCAGATCCAACCTATGGGCTGGGGAGTAATAGTCGAACAGCCCCTGGCCAGCGTCTATGCCCCCATAAAGAGAACAATCATCAAGACAATATTATGGCTGCTGGCGGCTATCGGCGTACTGATAGCCCTCACACTCTATCTCTCCCGGCGCATAACCAGGCCTATCCTTACGCTCAAGGAAGGTACACAGAAATTCGCCAACGGCAACTGGGAGGTATTTTTTGACTTTAAGACCGGAGACGAGATCCAGGCCCTTGGTGAGGCATTTAACTCCATGGCCGCAAATCTGAAAAATCTCTATGGTAAACTGCATCAGGAGATAAAACGGGTCTCCCTCTCCAGAGAGGCCCTCTGTGCATCAGAGGAAAAATACCGCGGCATCTTTGAAAATGCGGCCGAGGGTATCTCCCGCAGCACACTGGATGGAACGTTTATTGTGGCCAATCCGGCCCTGGTAGCTATGCTGGATTACGAATCCGTGGAGGAACTTTTGGCGCTCAATATCCCGAAAGATATTTACGCATCAGCATCCGACAGAGATCGTTATTTGCAAAACTTGATTAAGGACGGGTCTGTAAAAAACTTTGAAACAACTTTTAAGAAGAAGGACGGGACTATAATATGGGTCAGCCTGAACGCCCACGCCCTAAAAAACGAAACCGGCCGAATAATCGGTGCGGAGGCTATCGTAAGCGATATCACCAAGCGCAAAAAGGCCGAAGAGGCACGATACGAGCTGGAAGAATTTAACACGCGGCTCGTGCACGCCATCCCCTCTTTTATATGCGTTATGGAACCGGACTTCAGACTCTCCTTTGTCAGCGATCACGCTGAGCAATTCTTCAATCGGCCTGTAGAGGAAATGCTTGGGAAATGGGGCCTTTGCCATTTTGGATGCATTTACCGGAAAGGCCAGGAATGTGGCGACAGGCCGGACTGCTGGCGTTGCCAGGCACACCCCGCATGTCGCAATTGCCCGCTCCGACTGGCATTAATTGCCCTCTTCACCCGTGGAGAAGAGACCGTACGTAAGGAAATGTCTTTAAAAAAGGAGGTAAATGGCGAGGAGGCAGAAAAAACTATTCTTTTTACCGTCTTATCCCTCCAGCGGGGAGAAAAAGAGATGGCCCTCCTTATTATGGACGACATAACCCGGTATAAGAAGTTAGAAACCCAGTTCTTTCAGGCCCAGAAGATGGAATCTATAGGCCTGCTCGCGGGAGGCGTAGCCCATGATTTTAATAACCTGCTCACCAGCATAACCGGATATGCATCTCTCCTCTTGAATAAACTGGATAAAGACAGGCCTGAATATACTTACGTCGCAAACATTGATCAGGCCGGAGGGCGGGCGGCTGAACTTATCCAGCAGCTCCTGACCTTTGGCCGCAAGGTGCCCACCAACCCGAAACCTTTTCAATTAAACTCGCTGATAGAGGAGACCCGAAACCTGCTTTTACGTACCATACCTAAAAATATAGCTATCGAGAGTTATCTTGATCCCGGCCTTTCCATCACAGAGGCCGACCCGGTGCAGATCCAGCAGGTGGTCATGAACATCTGTATCAATGCCCGTGATGCCATGCCCAATGGCGGCAAACTAATTATTGAAACCACCAATGCCATCCTGGATGAGACCTATTGCAACAAGTACCACGGTGTTCTCCCCGGACGCTATGTCTGTTTAGCTATCTCGGACACCGGCATCGGGATGTCCATGGAGGTCACAGGGCGCATCTTTGAGCCGTTCTTTACTACCAAAGGGCTGGGTAAGGGGACGGGCTTAGGGCTGTCGGTGGCTTACGCCATCGTTAAAAATCACCGGGGATTCATAAATGTCTATAGCGAAGTCGGCCGCGGCACCATGTTTAAGATATATCTGCCGGCCGGTGGAGAGACGAGGCAGGAAATGGAAGAAAAAATTAAAAACCTGCCTACCGGGGATGAAACCATCCTTGTCATTGACGACGAATCTTCGGTGCTCAGCGTAGCCCAAAACATCCTGGAAGACTTTGGCTACACAGTGATGCCTGTACCAGACCCACGGGAAGCCCTGACTATGTATCAGAAACAACAGCAAAAAATTGATCTGGTCATCCTCGACCTGATCATGCCCCAGATGGGCGGGATAGAATGCCTGGATGAATTATTGAAGATCAACCCCGGAGTCAAAGTAATATTGACCAGCGGCTACAGCGCAAACGGCCAGGGGAAAGAGGCTATGCGCCCTGAACTTAAGGGCTTTATCAGAAAACCGTTTCAGATATCTGATTTGCTCACCGCGGTGCGAAAAGCCCTCGATGCCTAAGAAGGCAATTTCTCACGCAAAGGCGCAAAGACCGCGAAGACAAGATATTTTTATCAAAGAAAAAACTTTGCGTCCTTGGCGGCTTTGCGTGATATTTTGAACTTTTTACGAAGCCGTCAAATTTGAGATTTGAGATTCTTTACATAGGTTGCACCTTTTTCCAGGCACTTAATATTTACCGGTAGTAGATCCCGATACTTTTTCTGTATAACCTCTGACAGCGCATCTGTGAGGCTCTGTAAGCGCACAACCCCGGTCTTTGTTATCAATGCCCCCAGGGCCGCCATGTTTCCCAGGCGATCATCCCCGGCCTCCCGGGCCAAGTCATTAGCCGGGACAAACAACAGGTTGATACCCTTATAGATAACCTCCGCAGGGTCAACAAGAGAAGAGTTGACCACCAGCAAACCGCCGCGCAGGAGGCGCGGGCCGAATTTATATAGAGAGGGCCTGTTCATGACGATGGCGGTATGCGGGTGATAAATGACCGGAGAACCGATTTCCTCATCTGCCACAACCACGGTGCAATTAGCCGCCCCTCCCCGCATCTCCGGCCCATAGGCAGGCATATAGGTCACATTTTTCCCTTCAAGCATAGCGGCATGGGCCAGAAGGTTGCCCATAAACAGTATGCCCTGCCCGCCGAATCCGGATATGATCACGTCAAAGTACATTATCTTCTCTATTTTGGACGCAGATGAACGTCCGCCTCAGGCGGATCTAGATTTTAAATATAGAAAATAATTTTCTGCGGGTATCAGCGAAAATCTGCGTCCTAATTTAATTCTTATAAGTCTCCTTTAAAAATCCCCAGAGGAAACTCCGGAATCAGCGCCTCACTTACATGGCGATTGGCCTCGCACGGGGTCATCTTCCAGTTGGTCGGACAGGCAGACAGGAATTCGACAAAGGCATAGCCCTTCCCTTCCACCTGTATGCGGAAAGCCTGTTGAACCGCCTTCTTGGCCTGGAAAATACTTTTGGAATTGTTAACGGCCACTCTGGCCACAAAGGCCGGAGGCTTCAGCGCCGCAATCATCTCGGCCATCTTAAGGGGGGCCCCTTCACCAATCACCCGGCGGCCTAAAGGCGTCGTCGTAGTCTTCTGGCCGGGCAAGGTGGTAGGGGCCATCTGTCCCCCGGTCATCCCATAGATAGTGTTATTGATAAAAAATACCGCCAACTGTTCTCCCCGGTTAGCGGCATGGATAGTCTCTGCCAGACCAATGGCGGCCAGGTCCCCATCGCCCTGGTAGGTAAAGACTATGCTTTCGGGCCGCGCCCTCTTTATACCGGTACCCACTGCCGGGGCCCGGCCATGGGGGGCCTCCAGCACATCAACGGCAAAATAATCATAAAGAAAGACCGAACAGCCGATAGAAGCCACGGCAACAACCCGTTCCTGAATGCCCAAAGCATCTATAGCCTCGGCGATCAGACGATGGGCTATGCCGTGATGGCACCCGGGGCAATAATGAAAAGGGACGTCATAAAGGCTTTTTGGTCTCTTAAATACCGGCTTCATCTTAAGGATTGCTGGCTAAATACCTTTTCTTAATTTCTCTGAAAAGCTCATTCGGGGTCGGGATATAACCCGGACATAGACAGGACTCCACAGTGGCGCCCGGCTTAACCGCCAGGCGCACGTCCTCAACCATCTGGCCGGTATTTAATTCACAAACCAGGAACCGGTTCACCCGGTTCGAGATAGCGGCGAGCGCCTGCGAAGGAAACGGGAAAAGGCTTATGGGACGAAACATCCCGACCCGCATCCCTTTCGTGCGGGCCATCTGTATGGAGGTCTTGAGAATTCTGGCTGCGCACCCAAAGGCCACGACTATGGCCTCGGCATCCTCTGTAAGGTACATTTCGTAACGAATTTCCTTCTCCATGCGTCTGTATTTCCTGAAAAGTTTCCAGTTGCGCGCCGTGAGTTCACCTTCGTTTAGATAAAGACTTTTCAGATACCGGGCCTTGCGTCCCTTTGCGCCGGTAAGCGCCCAGGGTTTCCTTATCTCCCGCCCCTTATAACCCCGGAGGTAAACAGGCTCTTTCATCTGTCCCAGGACTGCATCGCTTAAAACCAGAACCGGTGTCCGGTACCGGTCCGCAATATCAAAGGCCAGCATAGTCAGGTCATAACTCTCCTGCACAGAATGGGGCGCCAGGACAAAGGTGCGATAGTCGCCGTGGCCGCCGCCCCGGGTGGCCTGAAAATAGTCACCCTGGGAGGCGCTTATCCCGCCCAACCCCGGACCGCTACGACATACATTGACCACTACACACGGGATCTCTGACCCGGCCATATAGGAAATGGCCTCCTGCTTCAGAGATATGCCCGGGCTGGAAGAAGAGGTCATGGCCCTTGCCCCTGTGGCGGCAGCCCCCATCACCATACTGATAGCCGCTATCTCACTTTCCGCCTGAATGAACGTCCCGCCCACGGCAGGCATCCGGCCGGCCATGAATTCCGGGATTTCGTTCTGCGGGGTAATCGGGTAGCCGGCATAAAAACGACATCCGGCCGCAATAGCTCCCAGGGCAATGGCCTCATTCCCCTTAACCAGCTTCCGGTTATAAACCGCTTCTGTCTTCCGCATTTTTAACGCCAGACCTCTATCGCCATATCCGGACACATCTCCGCACACAGGCCGCAGCCATTGCATTTCCCGGGCGCGGCCAGAGAAATTACATAATATCCCTGTCTATTGATCTCCGTGCTGATCTCAAGGAGGTGTTTGGGGCAGGCCAGGGTGCAAAGGGCGCATCCTTTACACCGGTCTTTATACAGGACTAGTTTTGGCATCTTAAGGCGATCAGCTATCAGCTATGAGCTTTGAAGCTCCCCTCAGTCCGCCTTGGCGGACGGGGAATCTCCGTATGCAAGGTAAAATGCATCGTATTCGCTCGCTAATCCCGCTGCAAGCAGCGGGGAATGCGCTCGCTATGCATGTTCAATTGCCAGCCAGCCTTTCAGCAACAGCCAAAAGGCCTTCCAGATCGTCGGCCTGATAGATTTCGAAGCGATCATCCGCCGGCAAGGTCTTTTTCAATAAACCGGATAAAACCTTTTTAGGGCCGGTCTCAACGAAAATAGAGACACCCCCGGCCAGCATCTTTTGCATTATATCATACCAGAGTACGGGTGAACATATCTGCCGGGACATGATCTTACGGATCTCTCCCGGCTCTTCCGCAAAATCGGCGGTGACATTGAACAATACAGGGACAGAGGGATTATGGAACGTAATCACTTCCATAAATTCCCTGTAATCATTGACTGCATCTTTTAAAAGTGGACTATGCCAGGGCCCGCTGACCTTTAAGGGGATGGCCTTCCCGCCGGCGGCGCTCACCTTAGCCGACAATTTATTTAACGCCTCTTTCTGTCCCGTAAGCACGATCTGCTCATGTGTATTGTGGTTGGCAATAGAAACCACGCCCACGCCTGTTCCCCGGACATCTTCAACCAATCCTTTTATGACATCTATATCCAAGCCAATAGCCGCTATCATGCCCCCGGGATTCTTTTCCGCCTCCTGCTGCATTAGTCTGCCCCTCTCCGCTACCAGGCGAAAGGCATCCGCCAGACCTATAACCCCTGCGGCATAGAGCGCCGAATATTCTCCAAGGCTATGTCCGGCCACCAGATCCGGGGCCAGTCCATTTTCCTGTAACACAGCCAGGCAGGACAGATTAACGGCGGTAATGGCCGGCTGGACGTTGACCGTCTCCGTCAATCTTTCTAAGGGGCCGTCAAAACAGAGAGAGGCCAGATCAAGGCCGCTAATGGCAGAGGCTGTGTCAAAAATCTTCTTTACCTCTGACCTTTTCAGATAAAGATCCTTCCCCATGCCCACGTACTGAGACCCCTGGCCGGGGAATAAAAAAGCCACTCTTTTCACAAAATCAAATCCCTTTCCAATTCAGGTCTGCAAATAAAAATTTTCCTTCTCTAATCTGCTTCTGCTTCCTCTTCCTCTTCTTCCTCCTCCATCTCCTCCTGCTGCACATATTCCCTGTACTCGTCCGCACTCATAAGCTCATTATATTCCTTAAGGGAAGGGACCTTTATACGTATAAGCCAGCCTTCTTCATAAGGGTCATCATTGACTACCTCCGGGGAATCGATGCGCTCTTCATTAATTTCGATTACCTCTCCGCTCAAAGGAGCATACAAATCGGAAACAGATTCAGAAGATTCTATACTGCCGAACGGCTCATCGTTAATGACCTCTTCCCCTTCCTCCGGCAATTCAATATAAACAACATCACCAAATTTCTTCTGCGCATAATCAGTAATGCCTATGGTAATCTTTTTATTCCCATCATGTCTGGCCCATAGATGTTCTTCAGTATATTTGAGATCTTCCAGAATAAGCATACGCACCTCCCACCAGGCATAAAAATCAATAACAGCGGGCTTAAGTCCTCCGCCCCCAAAATTCGGGCCTAATAATAATGAAGTTTGCCCCTTTTGCAAGATTTTTTTTATTAAGTGCCCCCTTGCTTTGCGCCTTGTTTCCTCAGAAAATAAAAGAAACCCGCCAGCGCAGCAACAGCCGAAAGTAAGCTTATAAATTGACTGGTAGAGAGGAGATCTCCCCATACCGCCCCACGGGGGTCGCCACGGTAACTTTCGATAATAAATCGCGCCACAGCGTATAGAAAAAAGAATGTCCACATCATCTGGCCTTCAAACCGCTTCGCCCGGCGTGTAAGCATAAGAATGGCAAAAATAATAAGCGCCGCGCCGGCCTCATAAAGCTGGGTAGGATGGAGGGGAATATAAAGCGGCGCCAGTGAATCCGGATTGGTAAACGTAACCGCCCACGGGACATCGGCAGGCCGGCCATAGCAGCAACCGGCAGAAAAACATCCGAGGCGGCCAAAGGCCAGGCCAAGGGCCAGGGGCGGGGCCAGGATATCCATGGTTGTCCAGGGCGGCAGCCTGTTATGCCTTATATAAAAAATCGTGACTGCCATCGCCAGGATAACCCCGCCGTAAAAGACCAGGCCGCCTTTCCAGATCTTAAATATCTCGAGGGGAGACGTTATAAGGCCCGGGGCCTCTGCTATGACATAGAGAAGCCTCGAACCGATGATCGCCGAAATTATGATCCAGAAAAAAAGGTTGGAAATCTTCTCGGTATCCAGGGCCGCGCGCCTGGCCTCCCGGACGGCAAGGGCCATGCCTGCCATAAACCCCATGGCCACAAACAGACCATAGGTGTGGATAGTAAGCCCGCCTATGCGAAAGAGTATCGGATGCATATTACTCCTTGTGTCTATAAAGCGTAAGGGCCAGATACAGCACGCCGCAGCTTATGGCGGCATCAGCCACATTAAAAGCCGGCCAGTGGCAGCCGCCGATATAAAAATCGAAAAAGTCGATCACCTTGCCCAGGCGCACCCGGTCTGCCATATTTCCGATGGCGCCGCCCAGTATCATCCCCATAGCGATGGCCGCTCCCCGGCCCTTTGACCTGAAGTGTCCAAAGAGATAAAAAATAAACCCTACGGCTAACAGTGTTACCGAAAGAAAAAATAACCGTTTCCAGGTATCCGGCTCTCCGCTCATCAGCCCAAAAGCCACGCCGGAATTCGTTATATATGTCAGGTTAAAAAAACCCGGGATGACGGCCCGGCTCTCATACAGGCCAAAATGGTATTGTATATGTCCCTTGGTCAATTGATCCAGGGCGAAAACACCAAAAGCCACGCCCAGGAATAAATACCACAGTCTCCTCTGCGAGAGGTCGCTCGCCGGCTTTAAAGATTTTTTTTCTGTTTCTGATAGAGTATCCATACTACTTTTATTATCCTTTACTCCCACCTGCCGTAACCACCTCCCGGCATCGGGCACAAATAGTCAGGTGGTCTGTAAAAGTACCCACGCTCTCAGAGACCGTCCAGCAGCGTTCACACTTGGTTCCTTTAGCCGGAGATACAACAATGGAAAGCCCGCTTATCCCTTCAGCCAGGTAGGCATCGGCCGGTGCCACCCCTTCAGCAACCTCGAATTGCGATACGATCAGTATGGTGCGTAACTGCTCTGCATTTTCACTCAAGAACGGGTAATCCTCAGGGGCAGGATAAAACCTGACCGCCGCACTGAGGGTATGTCCGATCACCTTCTCTTTGCGGGCCACCTCCAGGGCCCTGGTCGCCCCGGCCCGGACGGTGAGCAGCCTCTCCCATTTGGCGGCGAGCGCCGCATCCTTAAACTCCGGCGGGAGGGATGAGAAGCCGGCCAGATGGACACTCTCTTCACGGCTGGCCGCTTCAGGCATATACTGCCATATCTCCTCAGCGGTAAACGAAAGAATAGGGGCCGTCAGACGCACCAGGGTATCCAGGATGTAAAACATGGCGGTCTGGGCCGAGCGCCGGTCATGCGACTCCTTACCGCTGGTGTAGAGTCTGTCTTTAAGGACATCCAGGTAAAAGGCACTCAAATCCACGGCGCAAAACTGGTAGAGGGTGTGATAAACGGTATGCAGTTCAAATTCCTCGTAGGCCAAACGTACCTTCTCTGTCATCTGCGCAAGTTGATGCAGCGCAAAACGGTCTATCTCCATCATCTCACTATAAGAAACTATGTCTTTCTCCGGTGAAAAGTCGTACAGGTTGCCCAGTATGTAGCGCGCCGTGTTTCTGATCTTCCGGTAGGCCTCGGTCAAACGCTGCAAAATCTCCGGAGAAATCTTGATATCATCACGATAATCTTCGGCCGATACCCAGAGGCGCAGGATCTCCGCCCCATGCTTCTTTATGACCTCCTCCGGGGCAATAACATTGCCCAGGGATTTGGACATCTTCTTTCCTTCGCCATCGACTACAAAGCCATGGGTCAGCACCGAGCGATAAGGGGCCTGTCCCCGGGTGCCCACCGCCGCCAGTAGCGAGCTGTGGAACCAGCCGCGGTGCTGGTCGCTCCCCTCCAGGTACAAATCAGCCGGGAAGGACAGTTCTTTCCGGCCTTCCAGGACGGCAGCAAAACTGATCCCGGAATCAAACCAGACATCCAGGATATCCATCTCTTTTATAAACTCCGTACCCTGGCATTTAGGACAAAAAGTTCCCTCCGGTATAAACCCCTCAGGCCCGAGTTCAAACCACGTATCCGCCCCGCCTTCGCGGAATTTATTAACCACTTTTTCCATGATCTCTGCATTCATCACCACTTCGCCGCAGCCGCGGCAATAAAAAATGGTCAGAGGCACGCCCCAGGAACGTTGCCGCGATATGCACCAATCCGACCGGCTGGCCAGCATGTTGTGTATCCGCTCCCGGCCCCACTTTGGCACCCAGGTTACCTTATCCACCCAGCCCAGCGCCTTTTCACGGAGACCGTTTTTCTCCATGGAGATAAACCACTGTTCGGTGGCCCGGAAAATGACCGGCTTTTTGCAGCGCCAGCAATGAGGATAACTATGCTCGATCTCCTCACTCCCTATCAGGCGCCCCTTCTCCTTAAGAAGATCGATAATGGCCCCATTGGCCTTGAAGATATCCTCTCCGGCAAAGTAGCCGACCTCATCCGTAAACTTACCCCTGGCATCCACCGGCGAATAGATGTCCAGCCCGTAGGCCGAACCACTTTCATAGTCCTCACGGCCATGGCCTGGAGCGGTATGTACACACCCGGTACCGGTGTCCAGGGTTACATAGGAGGCCATGATGACGGCAGAATCGCGCTCATAAAAAGGATGCCGGCACTTCAGACCATCCAGGCGCTGTGCCGGGAAACGCTCTAATATCTTATATCCCTCAATGCCCAGGGCTCCCAGCAGTGAAAGAAGCAGCCCTTCGGCCACGATCCATACCTCATCTTCTACCTGTACGGCCACATAATCAAATCCGGGGTTCAAGGCCACGGCCAGGTTGGCCGGGAGGGTCCAGGGAGTAGTGGTCCATATCAGCATGAATACATTCTTGCCGGCCAGGGACGGCAGGCGGGAGGTCAAATCCGAAGCCAGCGGGAATTTGACATAGATGGAAGGCGAACGGTGTGGATAATACTCAACCTCGGCCTCGGCCAGCGCCGTCTGGCACGAGGTGCACCAATAAACCGGCTTTTTGCTCTTATATACGCTGCCGTTCAGAAAAAGCCGGCCAAACTCGCGGGCAATCGTTGCCTCGTATTCATAACTCATGGTCAGATAAGGATTGTCCCAGTCCCCCAGGACGCCTAAACGTTTGAACTCGGCCCGCTGGATGTCAATGAACTTCCCGGCATACTTCCGGCAATGCCGCCGGAGTTCAAGTTTGGATAAGCCTTTCTTCCTGGCCCCCAGCTCCCTGTCCACCTGGTGTTCGATGGGCAGTCCGTGGCAGTCCCAGCCCGGCACGTAAGGACAGTCAGCCCCGGCCATCTGCCTGGACTTTAAGACTATGTCCTTCAGTATCTTATTAAAGGCCGTACCCATGTGGATGTGGCCGTTGGCATAAGGCGGTCCGTCATGGAGTATATACCGGGGCCTCCCGCCCGACGCCATGCGCATGCGTTCATAGAGTCTGGTCGCCTCCCATTTTTCTATCACGGCCGGCTCACGTTCGGTAAGATTGGCCTTCATGGGAAAATCAGTACGCGGCAGATTAAGCGTCTCCCGGTAGTCCATGTATTCCCTCCGCAAAAAGCACAACAATCAGATAGGGTTGTAAAGCTATCACAACAAGGTAGCTTGTCAAGCGAAAAACGCCCGGTGTCAGGCCAAGCTGGAAATGTCCCGATTTGATACAAACCCCTTGACAGAAAAGCCTTGTCGGTGTTAATTAGGAGGCGATTTAATATATTGTCCGATGCGGGGCTGTAGCTCAGTTGGGAGAGCGCTTGAATGGCATTCAAGAGGTCGTCGGTTCGATCCCGATCAGCTCCACCAAATTTTGGGTTCAGGGAAGGCTGCCAAACGGTTTTTCCTGCCATGATAAAAGCCTCTGCTGAAAGCTAAATGCCTTCTTCCAAGACAGCAGAGGCTTTATTACTTGCCCGGGTCCGAACATGAGTAAGGATCAAAAAGAAAAAAAATATGAGAAATTAACGGCAGACGATGAGATCATCCTCCGGGCCGCCAAGGAGATAGTCATAAAATTCATCGAGACCGGCCGTGTCTCACCCACCTCTTTTGAGGAAAACTTCCAGAAGATATATTCAAGCATCAGGGACACGGTACTGGGTAAATCCAGGTAGCGCCCGCCGCAAAAACACCCCAATCAATAACTTGCCTTTCGGGATACTACAAGAATTGGTGTCTGCGATTGAAGCTCCCCGCGGCAAGCTGCGGGGAATCTCCGTATGCAAGGTAAAATGCATCGTATTCGCTCGCTAACCCCGCTGCAAGCAGCGGGGAATGCGCTCGCTATGCATGTTCAAGAGGAAAATGGATGGGCCAAAAGCTACGCACGTTCAACACGAACGTTATATATTAGGCGATCAATAGGTTACACCTCAAACGGTGACACAGAAAAAAATAATTATTCAGATACCAAAAAAATTGTCCTCCTG
>DSAQ01000068.1 GCA_011046395.1 Pseudomonadota bacterium | reverse complement strand
CTATATGTATCTCTTGTTCCATCACGATCTCTTTCTCCTGGTTTCGGTCTGCCGACTTTAACCTTAGAAAGAGATCGTGTTTTAATCAAAACCTTTTTGCCTCACCTTTTGAACGATACTTATCGGTTAACTATCGAAAATGTGGGAAGGCGAATTGTATTTGCAACAAAGGGGGACATCCGGGGCACGGGCCACAATACTTGTGGAACACCACTGTTAAGGGGAAGAGCTACGCGAAGAGTATTCCATTGGGTCCAGAATTGGAGAAGTACACCACCGAAATAGATAACTATCATAAGTTCCTGGAGATTTGTGGCGAACTCGTTCAAATCAACGAACAAATCTGCAGTCTTAGACCGGTTCCTCAGATGAAGAATGATATAGAAGCAGCGGAGCTCAAAAAAAAAATTACAGAGGCGGTTCAAGAAGAAGTACGAAGAGAAGTGGACCGTGTAGTGACTACATGTTTGCGTGATAAAGGCCGATTCGGGCATTTGGATCTTGAAGCCACGGAAATATGTATTCGGTCCGCTATGCATGATATCGGGGCCACTATGCTGGAGAAATTATTGAACTCAGACGGTGGTGACTACAAAGGGCGAACTCTTTCCGGGGAAGGAGGATGTCTCTTTGAGTTTAAAGAATATCGAGGTAAAAAGCTGCTTACAGTCTTAGGATGTGTTAACGTGAAGCGGGCTTACTATTATGAAGCAGAAAGCAAGAAGGGGTGGTGTCCCAAGGATACGGCGTTGGGACATAGCAGGGGTTTCCCTCAGCCCAGGTCTAAGGCGTATCATGAGCCGAGTAGGAGCGTATAGGCCCTTTGCCCTTGGCTACGAAGACATTAAGGAGATGGCCGGCATAGATGTAAATAGCAAGGAGATAGAGAGGGTATCTTACCAATTAGGGGCGGAGGCAGAAGTATTTCAGAAAAGGGAAGCCGATTTGAGCTTATCCGGTAAGGTGATTCCTATCCAAGCCGCCATTCCTAAGATATATATTTGTATGGACGGGACCGGTGTCCCTGTTGTTAAAGCCGAGACGGCGGGAAGGCAAGGTAAAGGTGAAGGGGGGCAAGCAAAAACCAGGGAGGTCAAACTAGGCTGCATCTTCAGCCAGACCACTGTAGATGAAAAAGGCTATCCGGTAAGGAACGAGGGATCCACAAGTTATGTAGGAAGGATAGAAACGGCTGAAGAGTTTAGTTCTCGAATCTATGCCGAGGCAGTGCGCCGTGGTTTACACAGAGCGGAAAAGGCTATCGTCATAGGCGATGGTGCACCGTGGATATGGAATATTGCCGACGAACAGTTTTACGGAGCGACTCAGATTGTCGATCTTTTCCACGCGAGAGAACATTATTGGAACGTAGCTAGAGCATTCTTCGGCGACAATAAACAGGAACTGGCCCAATGGACAGAGAAAAGGCGGATAGAATTAGATCAGGGTAGCGTAGAAAAAGTCGTTGCGGCAATCAGAGAGCTACGGCCCTCCACAGAGCTGCTTGAAAGAGAAATGAACTTTTTCGAAAAGAACAAAGGCAGAATGCGCTATGACCAGTTCAGGAGGCAGGGACTTTTTGTGGGTTCTGGAGTCCTGGAAGCCGGTTGCCGTACCGTCATAGGGCAACGACTAAAATAGTCGGGAATGCACTGGACCGTCAAAGGTGCAAATCACATAATCGCCCTACGGTGCTGCTTGCTCAGCAATCGCTGGGAGGATTTCTGGGAGTCTCGTGCTTCTGCCTAACTTCAGGTACCCACAAATTTGTCGCGCACCCCTGCGGAAATGTCAAGCCAATTTAGAAATGTCCGGTTGTCATGGTGGTGTTACTATAGATACACACCATAGTACAAAAAATATAGACAAGATATTAGCTGAGATAGATGAGGACCCTACAGGGATTTTCTGGGGGTAGAGGGATATCCCACTAGAGCTGAAAAACAGGTGGGCTGGATGCCGTTGAAAACTGTAACGTTATAAGAGCTTAAGTCAGTGGCCGTCATGCCTCGCTAAGCCAGATTAGCCTAAAGCTAATAATATTTCCTGGCAGGATTTTCGGGTTTCGCTGGTTTTGCCGGTACCGGGCCTTTTTCAGGCTCTACCACTATTCTTTCGGCAAGATTTTTCCCATCTATTTCTGAATATCTTACAGCTATTTTAGCTCCGATCTTAACGTCGGCGAGGGATTTCTTCTCCTTGGCTACCTGAACAACGGTGTCTTCATTTGTGTGAATGACAACCTCGGCCCTCTTCCCCTTTAGGGTGAGAGAATCGGCCGCTGTATCAACTGTTACGACCTCACCTGTAATAAGTTTTTTTATCTTTACGTTATCCTTAGCAACAGCCAGCCCCACCACTGTAATGGCAAGTAAGGTTGTAAGTACAATTGAGAGCGCTTTTTTCACTAATAACGTCCTTACATCATCCGGAGAGGGCGGATGTGATTATCATCCGCCCTCTGGTTGCGAAATAATTACTTCATTTCTTCGGCTGGCTTGGTTTCTTCAACCTTCTTGGCCTTCTTGGCCTTTTTAGCCTTCTTCTTGGCCTTCTTGGTTGCCTTTTCTTCTTTCTTTTCTGCCTTGGGCGCGCCCATTTCCGGTGCAGCCTTAGTCTCCTCTACCTTTGGGGCTGCCTTCTCCGCGGCTGGTGCAGCGGCTGGCTTGCCGGCAAAGGCTACGGCCGATATAGCGAATGTGAAGAGAAGGGCCATAAACAGTGTCGTAAGCTTCTTCATTTGTGGATCACCTCCTTTTGCTCCTGATTGTAAATTCTGCTTCATCCATCTATCAGCAACTTATATGCCAGAATTTTTTGTTTTTTAAAAACAGATAGTTATTGAAAAAGGAGCAAATTGTCGGAGAGAGATTAGCTTCTCTTTTCGGGAAGAGTATCCTCTTTTGGGGAGACAGTCTGGATGCCGAATTTTTCGAGGCGATACCAGAAGGTCTTGTAACTCATACCGAGCAGGCGGGCGGCCCTTGCGGCAACATTATTAGCCTTTAGCATGGCCTTCTTAATTAATTCTTTTTCCAGTTCCTCAAAATTGAGGCCTTCGTCGGGTATCTCAACATCCATGATACCCATACCTGGAGAGAGTCGCAATTCACTATTAATGTCATTTAAGCCTATTGTATCTGTGTCGCTCATCAAGATGGCCCTTTCGATAACCGATTCAATCTGCCTGATATTGCCAGGCCAGTGATAATCAGCGAGGGCCTTCATCGCAGCATCGCTTATTCCTTTGACTCGTTTGCCAAATTCCTTGTTGTATTTATTCACGAAGAACTGCACCAGAGAAGGGATGTCTTCTTTTCTCTCCCTCAACGGGGGAAGCCCAACGGTTACCACTTTAAGCCAGTAGTAGAGGTCTTCCCGGAATCTTTTTGCTGCGACCTCTCCTTCGAGGTCTTTATTGGTTGCCGCTATGATTCTGACATCGACTTTGACCGTATCTTCCCCCCCCAACCTCCTGATCTCTTTTTCCTGTAATGTCCTTGACATGACTTCTCCATTGCTTTTCTCTGTATCTCTCTGTGCTCTACACGCCTACGGCGCATCTTCGACCAGTGACCATTGACTAATGACATTTATGAGCCATGAGCTATCAGCCTTCAGCCTCTCCAGATACACCGCTTCTGGCCACGGACCGCTGACGACCGACCACTGACTGCTGACTCTTGACCACATCATTCCAGTTCGGCCCAATTATGCCCTGAGCGGACATTGACCACCAACGGTACAGATAAGGTTACAGCCTTTTCCATCTTTTCCTTAACGAGCGGGATTACCCCGGACAACTCTTTCTCCGGGGCCTCCAGGATCAATTCGTCATGGACCTGCATGATCATACGCGCTCCATAACCACCTGCGCTTAGGGCGTTGTGCACCTGGATCATAGCCACCTTAATTATATCTGCCGCTGTGCCCTGAATCGGCGTATTAACGGCCGTACGCTCCGCAAACTGTCTGGCGGCGTTATTCCGGCTGTTGATGTCCGGGATTTGCCGGAGACGGCCCAGCAGGGTCCGGACATAACCCTTCTCCCGTGCGGAGGCGACAGCCTCCTTTATAAAATTTTCCACACCCCTATACCTGGCGAAATAAGCATCGATAAAAGACCGGGCCTCCTTTTGTCCGATCCTGAGTTCCTGCGCGAGGCCAAACGGGCTCATGCCGTAAACCACGCCGAAATTGATCGTCTTGGCCACGCGGCGCATCTCGGCCGTGACCATCTGCGGAAAGACGTGGAAAAGTTCAGCCGCAGTCATGGCGTGCACGTCTTCCCCTTTTTCAAACGCCCTTATAAGCCCCTCATCCTGAGCAAAATGGGCCAGGACGCGCAGTTCTATCTGCGAATAATCAAAAGATAGCAATATCCAGCCATGGTCGGTAATAAAGGCCCGGCGTATCTGCCGTCCTTCCTCAGAACGGATGGGTATATTCTGGAGATTGGGTTCACTGCTGCTCAGGCGGCCTGTGGCCGTGACCGCCTGGTTATAATAGGTATGAAGCCTCCCGGTGGCCGGATTAATCAGTTTAGGCAGTGCGTCCACGTATGTAGACTTCAACTTTGCCAGGTTGCGATAGGCTAAAATTTGCCCGGGCAAGGGATGATAAAGGGCGAGATCCTCCAGTATGCCGGCTTCCGTCGAATAAGAGCCGGTTTTTCTCGTCTTCTTTAGACGAGGCAGGTTTAATCTCTCAAAAAGTATCTCTCCGAGCTGCTTTGGGGAATTTATGTTGAATTCACAACCCGCCGTCGCAAAAATTTTACTTTTAATAGCAGATAGTTGTGCATCAAGCTCCCCAGACATCCGGGCCAGAAAGGCGAGATCGATCCTGACGCCGGTCATCTCCATTCCCGCCAGGACTTCGAGAAGAGGCATTTCTACCTCACAAAAAAGTTTATATAGTTTCCTCTCCTCCAGATCCGGCAATAAGTGTCTGGATAGTCTGGCTATAATCCCGGCGGCCGCACAGGCAGAAGACATGGCCTGGCCGCCCAAATCACCCGGATGGACGCCTAAATAATGTTCCGCCAGCATTTTTAAACTATCCACCTTCCGGGAGCGGCCCAGGGGATCCAGAAGATAGGCGGCGATCATCACATCTATGTAAGGACCTGAGACAGGGACGCCGTTTCTTTGTAAAAGGATAAGATCATATTTCAGATTGTAACCGGCCTTAACCCGCGAGCTGTCTCGCAAGAAGACGGCAAGCCCATCGATAGCCGATGATTTAAAATTTATATCCGGCAAAGGGATATAAAAGGCCTCCAGCGGCTCTATACACAGGGCTATTCCAGAAATATCGGCCAGCATCGGATCCGGCGATGTGCCTACAGCCTTCATACTAAAACTTTTAGCGCCTTCAAGCTTCGAAAGCATCCCGGCTAAGGCATCTTCCGTGTCGACCGACTGGACTTTGGCCGCCGGCTGCTGTCCGCCAGCGTTGCCCTCGGCATCTGCCGGCTCCAGTTCCTTCAGGAACTTTGTAAATTCCAACCCGGCAAACAGCTCTCCTAAGGCAGCCGGATCCGGGGGGCCGACCCTTAGCATGGAAAGATCAATCTCTAATGGGACATCAACATGCAGCGTTACGAGTTCTTTGGAAAGGAGGGCCTGTTCTCTATAAGTGGTCAATTTTTCCCGTAATTTAGACTTATCAATACTCTCCAGAGAGGTAAAGAGGTTTTCTACGGACCGGTATTTTTGTATGAGGCTTAACGCCGTCTTGGGGCCGATGCCGGGGACACCGGGGACATTGTCTATGGCATCACCGGCTAAGGCGAAGACGTCAGCCATCTGCCCAGGCTCCAGGCCATATTCTTTACGCAGGTTCTCGAGGTCTATCCGGCGATCCTTCATGGGATCCCAGATGGTTACGTATGGAGAAACAAGCTGCAGCAGGTCCTTATCGCCGGAGACGATGACGACCCTGTGCTCATCAGAGGCCAGGCGTTTGACTATGGTCGCTATGAGATCATCGGCCTCGTAACCTTCCAGTTCAAGAGCCGACAAATTTTCTGCCCGGATAATATCCTTTATATAAGGTATCTGGACAGATAGATCATCCGGCATGGCTGGGCGGTTGGCCTTATACGTCTCCAGCAGAGCGTGCCGGAACGTAGGCCCCCGGGCATCAAAGACCATAGCCAGATACTCGGGCCTCTTCTCTCGCAGCACCTTGAGCAGCATGTTGGTTACGCCGAAAATGGCGTTTGTGGGTAAGCCGTGAGATGTAGAAAGGTGCGAGATGGCGTGATAGGCCCGGTAGATGTAGGAATGGGCATCAATAAGGTACAATAAAGCAGGATGTTCGGCCATGCCGATTTATAACGCTAAAGACGGCAGGCTGTCAATTCGAAGATACGCCAAGGACGTGCATGCTGCTCCTACCTCTCAATGGTTACCGCAGGTGTTGCCATGTCCATGGCCTGCACAGGTATGCTGGTCAGTAAATTCAGGCAGCCTGTTGGCCTGCAGAGCAGCCAGGGCATCTTTTACCTGGCCGCCTTCACGATACAAAAATACGCGAATACCCGCCTGTTTAAATCCCAGGAGTGGTCGCATACCCATACCGCCGGAAATAATTCCCTGTACACCATTTCTGGCCAGAAGCATAACCGGAGCCAGACAGGCGCCAGGCTCATGCCCATGATTGGGTATCACTTCCACATCGTGGATCTTTGTCTCAGCTATTGTCGCTACTGTATAGACATCACAGTGCCCGAAATGTCCGGAGAGCCCGGCTTCAAGCCCTCCGGGAAAATTGGAAGGGACAGCGATCTTTACCATATTTAAGATAAACCTCCTGCACAAAATTTTAACCAAGGATCACAAATCAAATTTCTTCCTCTTCTGTCTCTTCTGTCTCTTCTTCCTCCGGTGCCTTCTCTTCAGGCTCCGACTCTTCTTCATAACCTGCGTAAGCATAAATGGCGAGTATATCTTCAAAGCGCGCTGCCTTCTGCGAATCCCTGGCGCTTATAAAAGGTACAAGCATCTTTCTTACCTTGGCCTGTTCTATGCTAACCGTTGGGTCTGCCTGACATACAGGACAACTTTTGATATGACGAATCGCAAACTCTACCATTCTAACCGGCGCCAGGGCATCCTCGGCTATTTGGTCACTCCAATCCCTGGCCAGCTTTTTTAGGCGGTCACACTGCATAGACCCTTTTCCCCTATGTCTCTGTTTAACGTGCAAGTATCTGTCCTTGTTGCAGGGTGGTTTTTAATGTATTCCAAAACGTTTTTTGTTATAAGATTTTTACGGCCAATGCAAGAAAAAAGTTTAGCATTTTTATTTTTGCCTGACCCGGTAAACTTTTTTAATAATTTAACGTCGAATTTTAAAAAAAAACAAGCCGCCGGTTTTTAGACAAACGCTATAATCAAAAAGGAGAGTTATTATGATAAGTAGAAAGAACAGTGTTACCCTAATCCCGGGCCTTATCGTTATGTCCCTTCTTTTCTTTTGTCCGGCTAAAGGCAGCGCTGAAGTAGATGTCAGCGTCAACATAGGCCTGCCTCTCCCGGCAGTTGTCATTTCGGCGCCGCCCGCCGTGGTCATGATTCCGGGAACCCCGGTCTATTTCGCTCCGGATGTTGAAGTGGACATTTTCTTCTATCGCGGCTATTGGTATAGGCCATACCGGCAGCGCTGGTACCGGGCCAGTCATTATAACGGGCCTTGGTGCTATATTGCGCCCCGTGCCGTGCCCACCGTAATTGTAAAGCTGCCACCTGACTACAGGCACATTCCACCGGGCCATGAGAAGATTCCTTACGGACAATTAAAAAAGCACTGGAAGGAAAAGGCCCCAAAAAAGGCGTATAAATATAAATCACATAGACACGGGCGACATGGCGATTAGCGATCAGGAGACAGGATACCGATGGCTGAAGACTGACAAAGGAGGCAAGTCCATGAAAAGAGTATGCTTTATTGTAGCAACCTTGACGTTAGCGCTTTTATGGTCATTTACAGCAAAGGCTGTAGATGAGGAGACGCAACTAAAAACCGAGTCTAGCCAAATAAACCAGTTGACAACAGAGCCAGGCGGAAATACAGAAGTCAATGTAAGGATAACCGCGGTTTTCGAAAGTTGGGGGGCAAGGGAACCTTCACAATCAGTCACAGCCGCCCGGAATTTAAAAATGGGCTATGGAGAGACCATGATAGCCGGGTCCCTGGCTGCCGAATTATATGAAAAAGACCCGGCAACCTATCCCACTTTTGACGCCGCATATCAGAAGGTATTAGACCTCAGGAGCAAGGGTAACCGAACCACCGGCTGGGGAGTAGTCGCCAGGGATCTAGGGGTAAAACTTGGCCCGGTGGTGAGGGAAATGAAAAGCGCCCGTACCTTCGTTGGCAGCCAGACGGACCGCTTTTCGAGCAGCTATGCTAAAAAGGAGCAACAGATACGTGAGCAGTTCCGGGAAAGGACTCAAACCAGGGAACAGTTAAAGAAAAAGAGCTGTGACAAGGAGCAGAAAAAGAATCAAATACGTAACCGGATTGAAAACGGAGCAGGAACCGGTTCGCCCTCTGGCCCAGGCGGTGGAGGTCACGGCCGGGGGCGGTAATTGATGAAGTGAAGCTTCTGATAATACGAATTCAGATTAATGGAGAAAGGTATGTCTCATGACGTTAGATTATGGCTGGTGGGGCTGGTAATAGCCATTCTTTTTTGCGGGACCGGGATAACCTACGGGCAGACTTCAACTACCGATGAACTGTACGCTGAGATCGGTTTTAACTTTTATACCGGCGATTATGGAACAAACACAGACACAGATACATATACCGTACCCTTTACTCTCGGCTATTCACCCAGCCAGCTATGGGATTTTTATCTTAGTATCCCGTATATACACCAGAGCGCCAGCACTGCCGTCACCGTTGCCGGGAAACCTGTCCGCGTGAAGAAAAATCTGACCGGTGGTAAAAGCAAAATTACGGAACAGCATATCGACACCGCCTCTCACAGCGGACTCGGGGACATCTGCCTCGGCGGAAGTTACACGGTACTTAGAGAGACGTCTGATGCACCAGCCATCTACGCCCTGGCAAGCATCAAGTTTCCTACCGCCGATGAAGAAAAGGGCCTGGGCACAGGTGAATATGATTATTGTTTAGGCGTTGGTCTGGACAAAAAGATCAATAAATGGACACTCTTTGGGAATGCAAAGTATAATATCATCGGATCACCCGGCGGGATAGACCTAGATGATTTCTTCTCTGTGACGGCTGGTATAAGTCACCAGTGCACTACCACTTTTAAAGGGTCGGTTTATATCTATGCCGCAGAAAGCGCTTCGGCCGAATCTGATAGCCCGTTAGAAATCAGTTTAAGCGGGGAGTACGTTATAGATAACGATAACAAGGCCTCAGTTTATGTAACAACAGGTCTGTCTGACGGCAGCCCGGATTATGGCCTGGGCGTGGCCCTGACGCATTATTTTTAGTTTTCCAGGCCCCCGGATCGGATAAAAATATATACTTCCTTGATTAAAGGGCACCTTTCCGGTGCCCTTTACGTTTCCAGGGCCTCCTTCGCTGCATTTCTGCAAAGCAAATCTATTGAATTGACAACTCCCATCTCTGCGTATTATAAGTTTACACATGCGAAAATGCATATATCCCATCTTTTTATCCGCTTGCTTTTTACTTGCCGTTTTACTCCTGAAAACAATCTGGGCAGCGTCACCCGTTACTTATACTCCGCTTACCTATCAAGAAATTGGGCCTGGCCTTTGGTTTACAAAAGTAGAGATCTATAAAGAAAAACAAAAGGTGGAAACGCTGATTTTAGTTAAAGTAGATCCAAAGAAGAATAGATTTCGAGTCCTGCATGATAAGAATGCCAAGACCATAGAAAAGTGGCAGGAGGTCACGGGCGCCAGTGTTATCTTTAATGGAAGTTACTTCCGCGAGAACTTTGAACCTTGCGGCTTAATTATAAGCGACGGGCAGATTAAAGGCCATGTCCGAAATCGCTATATGAAGGGCATGTTTTTAGCAGAACCCCAAAAAATTAATTCGCCTCAAGCCGCAATCATTGACCTGACTAAAATGAGCCTGGTATCTAACAACTTGCCCTGGAGTCAGGGATTGCAATCTTTTCCTATGCTCATAGACAAAAATGGCACTATTCGAGTAAATCAGAGTGATCTCAGGGCCAGCCGCACAGCTATTTGCACAACTAAAGATGGCTACGTAATTGTAGTACATAGTGAAGAGACGTACTTTACGCTGTACGATCTGGCTAACTTCTTAAAAAAAATGCCAGTGGACGTTGAACATGCCTTAAACTTAGACGGTGGCATGGCGGCTGAGCTTTGTATCAGAACCGGAGGTCTGAATTACACGCACTACGGATACCAGATGTCGAATTATACTGGGGAGTTTAGTCTAAAAGGTCTCCAGGCCAAGATACCTCTGGTAGTCGGGGTCTTCCCGCGCTAATAAGAGAAAGATAGTCGGGGGTCAGAAGTCAAAAAACAGGAGACATGAGAGTCGGGAGTCGAGAGGCAGCAGACGGATAACTGATAGGTTAAGGCTCTTAGCTCATAGCTGATTACTGAAATCTGAAAGCTCAAAAGCTAATCTTCTCTGTGTACTCTGTGGTTAAGAAAAAAGGAATTTCAGGTGAACAATGAAGTGTTAAAAGCCATCTACGAAAGGCGTAGCGTACGAGATTTCAGCCCCATGCCGGTTGACGAACAACAGGTAATGGAAATAATCCGCGCCGGCGGTTGGGCCCCGTCCGGATTGAATAATCAGCCCTGGCGCTTCGTCGTGGTCAACGATTCAAAAGCAAAGAAAGAAATAGCCGGGCAAACCCGGTATGGACACATAATAGAAGCTGCTCCGGTAATTGTCTCTGTCTTTCTGGACCGTAAGGCCATGTACCACGAAGTGAAGGACGTCCAGGCTATCGGGGCCTGCTTACAAAACATGTTACTGGCCGCTCATGCCCAAGGCCTGGGAGCAGTCTGGCTGGGAGAAATATTAAAGAATAAAGAAAGGGTGCGCGAAATCGTTTCCCTGCCTTCGCACCTGGAATTGATGGCGGTTGTAGCCATCGGCCACCCCGCACAGCGCAATCAGACGTCGGAGCGTAAGGGGCTTGATGAGCTGATATTAAAGATAATTTAATGACAAACCTATAGCACAAATAAGGTTGCAACTTTCAATATCAAATTGCAAGGGGTAAAGTATGGGCATTCAGAAGAACTTATTTAAATTTTCATTATTGCTGTCCCTTATTTTCATGGTCATGCTGGGTTGTGCGGGCACACTAAGCCCAACAGCGCCGCCTGCCACCGAAGAAAAACACTCCTACGGCCCTGCAAGATCAGGCGAGACCGGGAATTCACCCACATATTATGACTTCGACGACGTTCTCATACCACCGGAACTAAAGCTTGATACCCAGAAGTCGATGGTTGTTAGCACTTCTACCTTTAGCGGTGGAGTGCTGGTATTCAACGGTTATGTCGATCAGGCCTCACTTATTGACTTCTTCCTTAAAAATATGGCCAAAGATAACTGGCAACTAAAGGGAAGCATCAAATACCGCCATACCGTACTTACCTTTGAGAAGCCGAACAAAGGCTGCGTAATAACCATTGGCGAAAAGGCGTTTAACACGCCCGTAGAGATATGGGTTGGCATCCTGCATGAACCGAGTACGGGACAGCTTCCTTTGAGGCAGCCGAGGCTTTAACTGATGCGCTTCTCTACACTTTCCTCTAAAAAGATTTTACTCGGGGTAACGGGCAGTATAGCCGCCTATAAGGCGGTAGAACTGGTGCGAGAACTATCCCGGCAGGGTGCATCTGTCACGGTTGTAGCGACTAAAAATGCCGGGGAGTTCATCGGCGCCGTTACCTTTCATGCCGTCTCCGGCAGTGCCGTTTACACGGATTTATTTGGCATGCCGGCAGAACCGGCCCCGCACATCAATCTCCCCCGCCAGGCCGATGCCGTTGTAATCGCCCCGGCTACGGCTAACTTCATCGGCAAGATGGCCCATGGGATAGCCGACGATCTTCTTTCCACTATAGTCCTGGCAGCCCAAAAACCTATTCTCGTCTGTCCGGCCATGAACAGCGCCATGTACGAACATCCGGCCATGAAAGGCAACCTGGAGCAGCTCCGTAAATACGGATACCGGATTGTTGAACCGGAAACCGGCCCTCTCGCCTGCGGAGATGAAGGGCCGGGCCGTCTGGCCGAGCCGTCCACTATCTGTGAGGCTGTAAAAATAGTCCTGGAAAAAAAAGATCTCCAGGGCCAGAAGATTTTGGTAACCGCCGGCCCGACGGAAGAGCCCATAGACCCGGTTCGCTTTATCTCAAACCGTTCATCCGGTAAGATGGGAGATAGCTTGGCCCGCGTGGCCAAACGGCGGGGGGCAGAGGTTGTACTTATCAGCGGTCCCACTTGCCTTTCTAAACCCTGGGGCATTGAGTTCGTGCCGGTACGCACTGCGGCTGAGATGTACAAGGCGGTCCTGTCCTATTTTGATTGGGCTACTATTGTGATCAAAGCGGCGGCAGTGGCTGATTATGGACTTTCGACCGTTCTCCCCCAAAAATTAAAAAAGGGGACACCGGATCTGTCGCTCAAGCTCACACGCACCCCTGATATACTCAAAGAATTGGGTAAGCGCAAAAAACGGCAAATTTTAGTAGGGTTTGCGGCAGAAAGCAAAAATTTAATAGCCGAGGCGCGCCGAAAATTACAGGAGAAAAATCTGGACCTAATCGTGGCCAACGATATTACCGTTCCTGGAGCCGGTTTTGGATTCGACACTAACCAGGTAAATATCATCACGGCGGATGGTGAGGTATTTGATTCCCCGCTCCTCGATAAGGAAGAAATAGCGTATATCATCCTAGACAAAGTTTTAGAAGTTCTGCAAAGAAGCAGGGGAAAGTCATAAGACGCTAGTGTAGTGTTTCAATAACGGCTTTACAATGAGCGATCTTTTCCAAGATGGTGTCAACCTTTTTCGTCCAAACGAATGGTTTAGGATTTTCATTGTTTATGCGGATAAACTCTTCAATG
>DSAQ01000098.1 GCA_011046395.1 Pseudomonadota bacterium | reverse complement strand
TTAAGGTCGAAAAAATGAATAAGACAGAAATTATCAGGACAATCCAGAGGGCCGAGGGCAATGCCGATTGTTTTGGGACAGAACATGTGAATATATGCGGCCAGACAAGCTGCCTCTGGCGGGAAGATTGCCTGGCAATGCAAAAGGCCTGAGCATTGGACGGCTGAAAAGATATGGTAAAAGCACATAGCATTGATGATGCGGTTACGGTAAAAGAACTGAGGAAATCATATAACACATTTTCTGCCCTTGACGGCATCAGCTTCTCGATAAGGAAGGGAGAGGTCTTTGGTCTCCTCGGGCCAAACGGTGCAGGGAAAACGACAACGATCAAGATACTTTCAGGGATTTCGATGCCTGCATCGGGAACTGCGAAAATACTGGGATATGATGTCGTGAATAATCCGGTAATGGTAAAGCAAAACATAGGCGTGGTTCCCGAGACATCCAACCTGTACCCTGAACTCACCTGTACTGATAATCTTATTTTTGCAGGAAGACTTTACGGGATAAGCACTGAAAAAGCAAAAACAGGGGCTAAAGAACTTCTCCATATATTCGGGCTTGAAGAAAAACGGAATGTTCTTTTCGGGAGATTATCGAGCGGTATGAAGAGAAGGCTCACTGTGGCGGCTTCTCTCATTCATGACCCACCGGTGTTGTTCCTTGATGAACCGACAACAGGACTTGATGTAATGAGCGCAAGGGCATTGAGAGAGGTTATACAATCCCTGAAAGACAGAGGGATAACCATACTTCTTACCTCACATTATATAGAGGAAGCTGACAGGCTTTGTGACAGGATTGCCATTATTGTAAAAGGGAAAATCATCACCATTGATACACCAGAGGCACTAAAAAAATCTGTAAGAACAGAAAAGGCAGTTGATGTCAAAATCAGTCCGTATACCCCGTTTATTGAAAAAGAGTTTTCAAAGATGTCAACAGCAGTGAAATATGAGAAAAGAGAGGAGATGTTCAGATTTTTTATAGAGGATCTGGATACATTCATGTCAGAATTTTCTGCCTTCATAAAGGGACAAAGTTTAAGTATAGAATCTATAAACACTGTTTCGCCATCTCTTGAAGATGCCTTTGTAGAGATTACAGGTCTCAGGCGGGAAATAATGATTCAGGAAAAGGGCGGTGGCAAATGAAGGGTGCATTGCGAAGCGCTTTCTTTATCGCACTGAAAGACATGAAGGCATATTACTTCAAGCCGCCGAACATAAGCTGGGGAATGCTCTTCCCGCTTGTGTTCATCCTGGCATTTTACCTCAGAAGCCCTATTGACTTTGCGCATCTGATACCGGGGCTTCTGTCACTTAGCCTCTTGTTCAGTACAACTTCTATGGAGGCAATAGTCATCACCTTTGAAAGGATGACCGGTGCGCTGGAGAGGCTGATGTTGTATCCTGTGTCTGTGACGACTATCCTGTTGGGCAAAATCTCAGGCGGCGCATGTTTCGGCATAACTGTTACCGTAGTGTTTCTCTTATGTCTTATTATTATGTTTCCGCTCCATCTTAAAAACCCCCTGTTGTTTTTGGCATCTGTTGTTATTTCATCATTCACTTTCTCGACACTTGGTGCATTTGTTTCAGTTTCGGTAAAACAGGTTTTTGAGGCACAGACCCTTGCGAATCTCTTCAGGTTCCCGATGATTTTTCTGAGCGGTGTTTTTATCCCAGTAAATAGTCTGCCTTCAATAATAAAACCAATAGCGTATATTATGCCGCTTACTTACAGTATTGACAGCATAAAGGTATCTTTTGGTTATGAACCTCAAATAATGCATCCTCTATTGAGTCTGCTTGTTCTAACAGTTTTTGCTTTTATATTCCTTGAGTTGTCAGTGAAGATATTGAAAAGCAGGATGTCGTGAAAATATATTTCAAAAAAATACAGAACACAGAAATTAAAATACTCTTAAGGGATACTGCTATGAGCCGGGGCAGGGTTTTATTTATTAAAAGAATACGTTAAAGGAAAGATCATAATGTCGGAGAAAGAACCCTCTTATATAGCAATAAAGGGCATCCGGGTGGGTATCCTGGGTCTGAGAGAGGCGCTGGAGGAATTGTCCACCTGGAGGGGCCGGAAAGATGAGGAAATTGCCGACCTGATGCTCGTAAAATTAAAGGCCAGAAATTACATACCCTCTTCGGTAGAAGCAGAATATAGGCAGGCCTTTCTGCGTGAATTCAAGAAATTCGTGGGAGAACCGGTGGCCGAAGAAAAAACGTCTATTTTAAATATCGTCATCCTGGGGCCAGGGTGCCCGAGCTGCGACCAACTGGAGCAGATGGTCATGTCTATTCTTACAGAAGAGAATATAGGAGCGGAGGTAGAGCATATCCGTGACGTGCGAGAAATCGCCAGCTATGGGATGGTAGCCACCCGGCCCTGGTAATAAACGGCGAGATCAAGTCTTCCGGCCGGCTGCCCAATAAGAGCCAGATAGTTAAGTGGCTAATGGAAATAGCCGTTCACTGTTGACCGTTAACCGTTCACCGATTTGGTTCATGGTTCACGGTAAGATTTGGAACGGTGAACCGTGAACTTGGAACTAAGAATTTTATGCTACTCGCATACGCTCGACTCTTATGAGTTTTGCGGATAACGGTGAACGTGTACTAAGGAGCTTTAAGTGTGTGAATACTGCGGCAACACCGGGCTTTGCTATAGTTTCTTCGCTATGGCCATAGTATGGATTTACAGGAAAGGGAGGCTGCTGATACGGCGGCTGCGCTGCGGCAAGAATGCTTCACAAAAGGCGATTACATGAAGAGCTGGATGCCCGGCCTGGTATGCATTATTGTATTGCTTTACCCGCAATTGGTCCGTGGAGATCAGGAAACCCTGGCTGCAAAAAAGGATTATCCCTGGAAGGGCATCAAATTGGGCCCGGCAATTCTGGACATCAGCGGGACCTACCGCCTGCGAGGCGAGATGCAGGACGAAACTAACATAAGAACGTATGGCACGGGCACTAAGGAAGACTACATCCTTTCCCGGTTGCGACTCGATCTAGATTTGCAGTTGCCCCATGCCATTCGACTTCATACCCAAATCCAAGATGCCGAGGCCATGGGGCTTTCCTTTTCAGATAAGGATTTTTCCCCCGGCAACAACCCTTATCACGACCCTTTCGACATCAACCAGGCCTATGTCGAATACCGGCCGGTTAAGGAGGCGACCTTGAAAGTGGGGCGGCAGTCCATTTCCTTCGGCGACCGTAGGGTCTTCGGCCCGGGAAACTGGGGCAACACCGGCCGCTATGCCTGGGACGCCGCGCGGTTCCGTTACAATAACGATTATATAGACAGCAACTGGCTCACCGGCCGCTACATAATTCACGATCCTGACCGCTGGCCGAACAAGAGCGCCGATGGCCCCACTGCCTATGCTACATACAATACCATCAAGAAGCTTCCTTTCATATTGGATGTCTTCTACGTCCTGAAGGAGGACGACCGGGGCTCGACTGTGGGCGAAAGGGGGCGCGGCAATCTGTCGTCGCACAGCATCGGTTTTCGGGTCGATGGCAAGCAGGGGGCCTGGGATTACGGGTCAACCGTAGTAGACCAGTTCGGTAAGTGGGGTGGCGATGACATCCGGGCCTACGGTCTGGAGTTTCACCTGGGCTACACCCTTGATGCCGCCTGGGAGCCCCATCTCATTTTGCAGTACGTGGCCGGTTCCGGGGACGACGACCCTACTGACGGCATCCACGTCACTTTTGACGGCGTATTCGGTGGCGCGGACACGGTGCTTTACGGCTGGATGAATCTCTTCTTCTGGAAGAACCTGAGGGAGCATCGCATGGACCTTCTCCTTACCCCCGAGAAGGATCTTACTCTGCGCGCCGAGTATCATTATTTCACGCTGGATAAGCCCAGGGACGCCTGGTACTACCCGGGTAATGCACAGCGCAGGGACAACACCGGCTCCTCGGGCCGCGAGCTGGGACATGAGGTCGATCTTACGGCCCGAAAAAAGGTGGCCGATTACCTGGAAGTTCTGGGTGGCTACTGTTTCTTTATTCCCGGTGAGTTCATCAAAAATACCGGCTCCAGTCCCACGGCCTACTGGTATTTCCTGGAGGCCACTTTGTATTTCTAAAATCGTATTGTGCCTGCAAGGCCAAACTTAAGAGCGCGCAGGTGAAAAAGGCGGTCGGGATCGTCCTGTGCGTCATAGCCGCTAAGATGCTGTGGGGATTGATAAGTAGAGTAATCGTGCACCATTATCCGTTCACCGTTGACCGTAAGGACCTGAAAAGCGCGCGGGATGCCTTTTCGGTGAACGGTCAATTGTAAACGGCGAGCAATTGACAAATAGGGGATGGGATTATGAAGAAAAGCTGGTGGTTAGGTCTTATGGCGGTGTGTCTTGTCCTCTTCGGAGGCCGTTCTCTCCTTAAAGGGCAGGATTCGATTCCCCTTCTCGGCCAGTCCGCGGCATCCGACGCCAAGCGGGCGGCCATGGGAGTTTGCCCGCCGTTTAACCTGTTGGACGAGGACGGAAACGTCATTGATCCGGGCAAGGGTCTGAACGCCGACAGGCCTTACAGCCCGAAGAAGACCTGCGGCCGGTGCCACGATTACAACAAGATCGCCCAAGGGTACCACTTTCAGCAGGGGAGAGGCGAGTCGCTGGCCGCGGCCTTTGAGGCGCTTTATCCCTGGTGCACATCGCCCGGACAGTACGGTGGGCGGTGGTGAACTCCGGCCCCTGTCTTTCGCCAGTTGGCGAAGAAGAACAACACCTCAGGCCGTGAGATCGATATGACGTCTTTTGACTTTGTTACCGCCGGTTGCGGCGGCTGCCACCCGGGCGGCGGTCCTCTGGAATACGATCGAAACGGGAAGAGGTACGATGATGTGGCCCGTGACCCCGCGAACGGCATCAAATCCGGTGAAGGCAACAGCTTCGACGGGGACTACTTCAAGGCCAGATGGGCCGAGACCGGGGTGATCGAGGCCGACTGCCTCCTTTGCCATCTCCCGGCCTATAACAACCAAAAGCGTAAAGAGCAGATCAAGGCCCTAAACTTTCGGTGGGCAGCCACCGTCGGTGCCGGTTTCGGAGAGATAAAAGGCGAAACGGCCAAAGGAGAAAAGCCCCATGTCGTCTATGACCCGAAGCTTTTCAAGGACGACGGGAAGGTCGCCTTGAATATCGTCCGCGATGCCCCTTCCAAAAATTGCCTCTTTTGCCATCAGGAAACGGACTGGAAGAAAAAGGGCGCATCATACAATACCCGTACCGATGTGCATATCCGAGCCGGACTTCGTTGCATCGATTGCCACTTGACCGGGAGCCTGGCAGTGGATAAGCGAATTCAGGGCAAAGAGGTCCATCAGATCGGAAAAGGCGATGATCCGGGCGGTTTGGTGCGGAACGATCTGGACGACACCATGCGCACCTGCGCGGATTGCCATAGCAAGGGCCTCCTTAACGCGCCGGTCATGAAACACCGGGGGCTTCCGCCGCGCCACCTGGAAAAGATCGCCTGCCAGACCTGCCATATCCCGGCCAGACAGGTGAAGGCCGCTCTCATTCAGGACAGCACGGTTTTTAACGGCACCCCGCGTATTGAGCCGCCGCCCAAGCGCATCTGGTCATTCTACGGGCCGGATGCCAAGCCCTGGAACTATTACGGCGAGGTGGATGCGTCCACCGCCAATTACCAGCCGGTCTTTACCTACGCACCTGTGGTCGGCTGGTACAAGGGAAAAATTTATCCCCTGACCCGTCTATATAGTATCTGGGTCGGGATCGAAGAAGAGGGTAAAAAAGGTCTCGGCCAGCCCTATATGAAGGATATGTTCAAGATGTGGTCCATGCACCGGGCCGAACCGGAAAGGAACTACCCGGAGTTGAAATCGATCCACGACGATAATGGAGACGGCTTCCCGGAGGTCAACCGGGCAGACGAAATCCAGGCTCTCCTCTCCGCCGTTACAAAACACCTTCGGGCCGAAGGCGAACCCCTGGATGGCAAAAGAGTAGTCTTTGTCAAGGGAGATCAGGTGACTCCAGACGGCATAAACTGGCGGACCCTGCCCAGAGCGCCTCACGAGTACAGTCCCTACGGCTCGGTCTTCAAGTTCAGCCACGATGTAAGCCCGGCGCGCGCTGCCCTAGGTTCCGGAGGATGCAAAGACTGCCACAGTTCAGGCTCGGGCTTCTTCTTCAAGCCGGTCCTGGTCAACCCTTTCGATGAAAAAGGCAACGTGGTTACACAAGCCAATTTTAAGTTTCTGGGTCTTACTTCTTTGACCGTAAACATGGGTGTCTTCCAGCAGGAAACCTTAAGGCCACTCATTTATTGGGGACTGCTTATAGTCCTCGTAATCCTTTTGCTCCATTACATTATTTTTGGTCCCAGGCGGATACAGGAGAGATCTTCTTTTCAAGAAATTCAGCGATTCAGCGTCCTGGAAAGGGTTATTCATTACAGTTCGCTCGTCACTTTCCTGGGCCTTGCTGTAACCGGTTACCTGACCCTATCAGGCGCCCGGTTCTCTGCGGATTCTATAGAAAACATTTATACTTGGCATCACTACTTTGGGTATGGATTTGTCTTAGCCGTGTTCTTGCTTCTTTCGGCCTGGTTCAGGGATGCCTGTTTCGAACGCTGCGACGCAGAATGGCTAAAAAGGCTGGGAGGGTATTTCGGGTACAAGGCGGAGGTACCGGCGTCCCGCTTTAATGCCGGGCAGAAGCTCTTCTTCTGGTCGGCATTTGTGATGACCGTAGTCCTGGCGGCAACCGGGTTCATCCTGATCTGGTCTGATGCAGCCAACCTGCGGCAGGCGGCAGTCACCATTCACAGTATCACTGCCTTCCTGTTTGCGGCTATGGTCCTCGTGCACGTCTATCTGGGGACTATCGCTAATCCCGGTACGCTGCGAAGCATCTTTGAAGGGAAGGTTTCTAAAGAATGGGCGGAAAAACATCATCCACAGTGGAAACCATAATACCGGGATTGAAGGATTCTCGAAGGCATAAGGGACTAATTTCCTTGAGTCTGCCTCCTAGACTTCACGGACGAGGTGGAATGAAACTTGGAGGTCACATATGCAGTCAATGACGATACTTGAGTTCAGCCCCGAAGAAATTCAGCGTATCATGCGCATCGTCCTAGACGAGGACAAAGAAGAGGCGCTGAATTTTGTAAAGGAATGTTTGGAAAAGAAAATCAAACAGAAAAGCGGCCCTCACTGCGTGCCAGTCTTTGAGGCAAGCTATAAGCCGGGGCAGAAGGATCAATTTACTAAGAAATGAGAGCATTCACACACTACAATAAATTTAAAAGGAAAAAACACATGAAAGAGAAAGTTCTGCTTGGGTTGATATTGGTGTTTTTTGTAAGCCTCCTCTCCATTACTCCTCTTCGGGCTGAACCGGCGGTAAAGCCAAAGCTTCCAGTCCTCATGGAGTTCGGAAGGGGAATATGTATCCCCTGTAGACAAATGAAGCCTATTCTGGAGTCCCTGGCCAGGGAGTACGAAGGCCAGCTTAGGGTACAGGTGGTGGAAATTGACGGTAAACCAGAGTTAACCCGGCGCCACCGTATCCAGCTGATCCCTACACAGGTCTTTGTGGATGCCAATGGCCAAGAGGTTTATCGACATCTGGGATTTTATCCGAAAGACGATCTGGTAGCCAAACTTAAGGAACTCAAATTCATCAAATAGCCATGGATCAACTTTTTAGCATACTGACCCGAACCGTAGAGAACAGCGCCGGTATGGCTCTGGGAGCATCATTTGTCTGGGGTATCCTGAGCATCCTTCTCAGCCCATGCCACCTGGCCTCTATCCCCCTGATTATTGGATTCATCGACGGTCAGGGGCGTATGTCCTCTGGACGGGCCTTTTCCATATCCCTCCTTTTTGCCTGCGGGATTCTGATAACCATTGCCACTATCGGCCTGGTAACCGCAGCAGCCGGCCGCATGCTGGGGGATATCGGCCCTTATGGCAACTACCTGGTTGCCGGGGTCTTCTTCCTGGTAGGCCTTTACCTGATGGACGTAATCCCGGCCCCCTGGTCCGGGCCTGGGCAGATCGGCATGAAACGAAAGGGTTTGTGGATGGCCCTGGTCCTCGGTTTGATCTTTGGTGTGGCCGTGGGCCCTTGCACATTTGCTTACATGGCACCCATTATTGGCGTCACCTTTCAAATTGCCGCCACAAACATCTCCTACGGGGTTCTCCTGCTTCTCATGTACGGCCTCGGCCACTGTTCGGTCATTGTAGCAGCCGGAACCTCCGCCGAATTGGTCCAGCGGTATATGAACTGGAATGAAAACTCCCGTGGCGCTGTCATATTAAAAAGAATCTGTGGCGCCCTGGTCTTTCTGGGCGGCGGTTACCTGATTTACAATACATGAAAGTTTACTGAAAACAGGTCGCTTTTGCCTCTAATGGTTGCTTGATTTTAAAAATACGAGGTGATTTAGATGATAAGAGATTTGATACTAAAGAACAGGAGCTATCGGCGCTTTTATCAGGAAGTTGCTATTCAGCCTGAGACGCTGAGAGAACTTGTTGATCTGGCCAGACTCTCGGCGTCCGCCGGTAACCTCCAACCCCTGAAATACATCCTTTCCTGCGACCCTCAAAAAAACGCCTTGATATTCTCGCACCTGGCTTGGGCCGCTTACCTCAAAGACTGGCCCGGCCCGGCTGAAGGAGAAAGGCCATCGGCCTATACCGTGGTACTCGGAGATAAAGAGATCAACCAATCCTTTGTCGGCTATGACTCCGGGATAGCCATCCAGAGCATCCTCCTGGGTGCGGCAGAAAAGGGCCTGGGCGGCTGCATTATCGGGTCAGTACAGCGGGAGGAACTCCGCAAGGCTCTCGGAATACCATCACGCTACGAAATACTCCTTGTTGTGGCCCTGGGTAAGCCCAGGGAAAAGGTAGCAATCGAAACAGTCGGGCCTGCTGGAGACATCAAATACTGGCGGGATGCCGAAGGCGTACACCATGTGCCAAAGCGGCACCTGGATGACATTATCATAAGTTAAGTTTCTGTTGAATTAAGCCGAATTAATTAATAAGATGGCTTTGAAAAACGCCTGTTTTGTCCCGCCGCAGGCACAGAGGAGATTACAAGCAGCATCTTCATTTGGGAAACCCGTAATGGCTAACAGCATATTGACAAAAAAGATTCTAATATATGAATTAATCGGATTTCTGATAACAACGCTTGTCTTGTGGATAGACGAAGTGTTTGATCTGCCGCACAAACTGCTTGGCGCTGCGGCAACACCGGTAAACTGGATTGAATCTATTTTTGAATCTGCCCTTGTTCTGGCTCTGGGGGCCTTTATTATCTTTTTGTCATGGCGTTTCTTAAAACAGATTAAATACCTGGGAGGGTTTCTACCTGTGTGCTCATTCTGCAAAAGAATTCGAATAGGTGAAGATTGGGCTCCCATTGAACAGTACATAAAGGATCATTCTGAAGCGGAATTCTCCCATAGCTTGTGTCCCGAGTGTCTTAAAAAACATTACGGAGAATTCTTACAAAAAGATGAAAAATACATCACCTGACAGTCCTTATTCTTGAGGCCAGGCGTGCAAATTCCTCAAACGGGAGGTCACATCAGCCCTTTTTCCTTAAAAGACAGGTATCCTTTTTTTGTGATGATTATATGATCTAACACAGATATCCCAAGGATTTTACCTGCCTCAACCATCTGTTCCGTTATGGCTATATCATCAGGGCTTGGTTTCAGTACACCTGACGGGTGGTTGTGGGCAAGGATAACGGATGCAGCCCGGTCGGAGATGACGTCGGCAAATACCTCCCGAGGATGAACCTGACTTGAATTAAGAAGGCCGACAGTGACCACCCTGTTCCCGATAACCTCATTGGCGCCATTCAGAGATATGCACAGGAAATGTTCCTGCTTTTTGTCCGCAATATGTAAAATAAGGGGTAAAATATCTTTCGCCCTTTTAACTACTAATAAATTCTTAAAGAACCTCCGTCTTGCAAATTCAAAGGCAGCCACAATCTGGCAGGCCTTGGCAAGACCAACGCCTTCAATCGATATAAGACCTTTTAGATCTACTTTTCCTTTATCTTTATCAAGCTTTCGTAGAATGCCCTGGGCTACCTGAAAGACGTTTTTGCCCCTTACCCCACTTCCAAGAAGTATGGCGAGAAGCTCAATATCCGATAGCGCCTCCGGCCCTTGGGCCGCCAGTTTTTCACGCGGCCTGTCAAAATTGGGGAGGTCTTTAATATCTTTCATAATTACTTCAGGTTATGGTATTTCTTTTAACCCCGTTACTGTCTTAGCGGAAGGCATGTTCCTATTTCTTTTTTTCCAATTCGATAATCCCACGTATATGCTTCAAAAGCCCTTCTCTCAATTTCTTGTTCTTAATCTTGCGAAAGAGTTTCAAGATAACAATCTCTTCCTTATCGAGGAGCTGAAAATGTTCAAGAGGGGTTTCTCCGGGAGTATATTCTAAAACAGGGCCTGAAACTTTAGAAATAAATTCTCCTTTTTCGAAAAAGTCGGCAATGTGAACACCCAAGGCTTCGGAGATCTGCTGAAGGCGAAAGACCGTCATCTTCGCGACCCCTTTCTCATATTTTTGAATTTGCTGAAAAGATATGCCTACCCTTTCAGCCAATTCAATCTGAGACAGTCCCCGGCTCTTCCTTATTTGCTTAATTCGCACGCCAATTTTTCTGTCGATTCCCGTCAATTTTTACATAACCCGTCTTAATTTTTCATAATTAGAATTTATAGCTAATGTAGTGCGTCCAACGTTTCTTTACATATATTGTGACATCAAAAACCGTCATTCCTGCGAAAGCAGGAATCCAGCAAGGCAAAAAGACTGGATTCCGGGTCAAGCCCGGAATGACAATCAAAGTAAAGGGACTTATGACGCACTACACTAGAGGCGATTCTCTCTTCACCGAAGTTTTTTAACTATCGTAAAGAAAAGGGGGAAAGTCTATCGCCCTACAGTTGTATTTTTTGATTGATTTTATTCTCTTGTTGGTTGTATTATGATATTTACTTATATTTTTAATCCCTTATTTCTCCAACTTTGTCTTCTATAGGGAAGAGGATCTCTGGGCAATAGCCGTTAGAATCCATCTGATAAGATTTTAAAAAATATTGCTTAACAATGGGGAGTGAACAAATGGAGAAAAAAAGGATCCTCATCGTAGATGATGAAGAAATGGTCAGAACATTACTGCTTCAGGCTTTTAAGTTTTTTGGTTACGAAATAGAGACTGCAGAAAACGGATTAGAGGCAATTAAACAAATTACCATGAAGGCTTATGATTTGATTATTACGGATTACATGATGCCAAAGATGGATGGCCTTGAATTGATACAAAGAATAAAAATGTTAAATCCCTCTATTCCTGTTCTCGTAGTTACCAGCGATGGCCCTGAATACGAACTCCTGGAAAGCGGGGCTTTAGCCTGTATAAAAAAACCATTTAATATCTTGGATTTACAAAAAATCTCACAAAACATCCTTGATGGACGCCCTCCTCTTACGTCTACCTGAAGATATGGATAGCAGAACTGCCCCGGATCGACCAATGACCAACATCTGGGACGGGGAAGGAACATTACAGAAAGCTAGCCCCCACCAGGAAGCCATCGGAAATCCGCAAAATCCTCTGTGCATACTGAGCGCACTCGGGGCTGTGGGTCACCATAATGATGGTTACCCCATCGGAGTTCAGGTTCTGAAAGAGACCCATGATCTCCCGGCTGGTCTTTGTGTCGAGGTTTCCTGTCGGTTCGTCTGCCAGGAGGATAAGGGGCTCGTTAACAATAGCCCGGGCAATGGACACGCGTTCTTGCTCTCCCCCGGAAATCTGGCTCGGCAAGCGGCTGGCCTTTCCCGCCAGGCCCACGCGGTCCAGGACCTGCTCGGCCAGGGCCCGCTTCCTCTTTCCCCTCATCTTTATTGTGGTCATCGGGAGCATGACATTCTCTAACACCGTTAGATAAGGAAGCAGATAGAATCCCTGAAAGACAAAGCCTAGAAATTCCCGTCGAAAGTCTGCCCTTTGTTCAGGCGCAAGGGCATATACGTCGATTTTATCCACCATATATCTGCCGGATGTCGGGGTGTTCAAGTCGCCCATCATGGATAGGAGCGTCGATTTTCCGGACCCCGACTCTCCCATTATTCCAATGAATTCGCCCGATCGAATTTCAAAGCTAATGCCTCGCACAGCCATTGCCGTAGCCTCACCACCTCCGTACTGTTTGACAAGGTTTTCTGCTAGGATATAACTCACAATATACCTCCTACAAAGCTCCAAGGGCTTCGTTAGGATCGAGTCGCGCGGCCAGAAGGGCCGGATAAGCGCTTGCAATAAGGCCCACCAGTACGGCCAGGACAAAGGTCCCAGCAGCCAGCCCGAAATCTAAAGGAATAGATATACTCCGGCTTTCGGCAAAAAAGAGAAGGGCAAGCTTTGTGGCTCCGATGCCCACGAAGTACCCCACTATCCCGGCCAGGCCGGAGACAAGCCCGGCCTCGAGAAATACGATTTGAATGACATGACTCTTTCGAAACCCGAGGGCCCGAAAGACTCCGATCTCTCCAGTCCGTTCCCTCACACTCCCCATCATAGTCACCAGAACCACAAGGCTTCCCACCAGCACGACCACAGCGGAAACGCCGTAGGAAATTTTTCTGAACTGGGCCAGGGTCTCCATGCGACCCTTTACCACCTGCTGGATGGCCATTACCTTGGCGCCAGGAAGAACCTCGGAAATCTGTCTCACCAGGTCATCGATGGGACAGTCTTTACAGAGGGCGGCCCCTTCGGCCATGGAAATCCGTCCCTCCTTGCCGAGAAGTGACTGGGCTGTCGCCAGACGGGCGAAGACGAGCTGGTCGTCCTGGGATCCGGTGGGCTGCAGAACACCAGAGACCCGGACCTCCCGGCCTTTTATCTTGACTCAAGTTTACCACAAAAATTGATTTTTACCTCAAAATTATCCTAGATTTGACCCGATTGGTTTGATAACCTATTGATATTATTGGATGCGAGTTTTGGAAAGTCATTTGTAGTGACCCATAG